>NZ_LBJZ01000200.1:0-518585 GCF_028128935.1 Bradyrhizobium sp. CCBAU 11361 | reverse complement strand
GGGTGGCTCGCCGCAGAGCGGCGAGACGGGTGAGGGGTTCTCTCCGCGAGTCCAACTCGCAATTGAATTCGCGGAGAGAACCCCTCATCCGGCGCCGTAGCCGAAGCTTCGCTTCGGCGTTCTTGAGAACGGCGGCCGTAGGCCGCCTATGCCACCTTCTCCCGCAAGGGGAGAAGGGAAGAAAGACGCCCTCAGCCCTTGCGCTCGGGCACGCGCTTGATCTTCGCGCCCAGCGCGTTCAGCCGCTCCTCGATGCGCTCGTAGCCGCGCTCGATCTGGTCGGCGTTGTTGATGGTCGAGGTGCCCTCGGCGCAGACGGCGGCCAGCAGCATCGCCATGCCGGCGCGGATGTCGGGCGAGGTCATCGGCGCGCCGCGCAGGCGGCTCGGGCCGGCGATGATGGCGCGGTGAGGATCGCAGAGCACGATACGCGCGCCCATCGCGATCAGCTTGTCGACGAAGAACATCCGCGATTCGAACATCTTCTCGAACATCAGGATCACGCCCTCGCATTGCGTGGCGGTGACGATCGCGATCGACATCAGATCGGCCGGGAAGGCGGGCCAGGGCTGGTCCTCCAGCTTCGGCACGTGGCCGCCGAAATCGTCCTGGATCTTCAGCGTCTGGTTCGAGGGCACGATGAGGTCGTCGCCCTCGACGCGGCAGACGATGCCGAGCCGCTCGAAACCCATGCGGATCGAGCGCAGATGCTCGACACCGGCGCGCACGATGCGAAGCGGCGAGCGCGTCACGGCGGCAAGCCCGATCAGCGAGCCGACCTCGATATGGTCGGGCTGGATCCGGTAGGTGGTGGAGCCCAGTGTCGCTGGACCATGGATGATCATCGTGTTGGTGCCGATGCCCTCGATTTTGGCGCCGAGCGCGACCAGGAAATTGGCGAGGTCCTGCACATGCGGCTCGGAGGCCGCGTTGCGCAAATAGGTGACGCCGTCTGCGGCGACCGCCGCCACCAGCGCGTTCTCGGTCGCGGTGACGCTTGGCTCGTCCAGGAACACGTCCGCGCCGGCGAGCTTTGGCGCGCGGAATTCGAGCCGGTCGGTCGCGGTGACTTTGGCCCCCAACTGTTCCAGCGCCAGCACATGGGTGTCGAGCCGGCGGCGGCCGATGACGTCGCCGCCGGGCGGCGGCAGCATCACCTCGCCGCAGCGGGCGAGCAGGGGGCCTGCGAGCAGGATCGAGGCGCGGATGCGCACGCAGAGCTCGGGGTCGAGATCGGCGGCGCGGATACTCTTGGCATGGATATGAAGCGTGTTGCGGGCGGTCCATTCCGCCGCCGCGCCGACCGAGCGGATCAGCTCGACCAGCGTTTCGGTGTCGCGGATCCGTGGCACGTTCTCCAGCGTCACCGGATGCTCGGTGAGCAGGGCGGCGGCGATGATCGGCAGCGCTGAATTCTTGTTGCCGGACGGCTCGATCGAGCCCGAGAGCCGGTGACCGCCCTCGACGATGTACTGGATGGGCGCCACGTCGGTTCTCTCCGTCCTGTTGCGGTGGGGCGGGCTGCTTCGGAAGCGGAAACTACCGAGAATTGAGCAGGGTAGCAATTCTGCACTTGTCGCGGCGGAGAGCCGCTCATGGCCCCCGAAGAGGCCCGCTGGACCGGGCGTTTAGAACAAGCCGATGATATTCGCCACCACATAAAGGATCACGATCAGCATCAGCACGCCCATGGCCAGGAAGGATATCTCGATGGCGATGGCGCCGGTCCCGAGTGCTGCCGCCACGCCCGCCAGCAGCCTCTCCTCGCGAAACACCAGCGCGAGGACGGCGAGCAGGATCGCGAGCAGCCCGAGCGAGATCGCACCGATCGAGGATGCCTCCCTGAGCTGGCTGCCCGTCGATTTCTCGCGGGGCGGGGCGTGATATTCGGTGCCCTTGACGCGCGCGATCAGGCGGTCCTTGAGGCGGTGCCCGGTGTCGACGATGACCTGGTCCGCCGACGGCGGCGGATAGATCACGGGCACGACCCAGTGCGGCAGCACGGCCGCGATCAGCGCCAGCACGCCGACGATGCTGCCGATCACGCCGAGACGGCGGGAGGGCAGGGCCGAACTGGCGGTCGCTGAGCTGGTCATGGCACGGCGCTTCCCGGCCCGAATGGCCTTGCGGGTTCATGCCGTTTCGTCGCGATGGCGGGTGGTGAGGTTCAGCGATGCAGGGTTTGGTCTAGCCGTCATGCCCGGGCTTGTCCCGGGCATCCACGTTTCTGTTCCGCGGAGCAAGGCGTGGATGGCCGGGACAAGCCCGGCCATGACGACCTCTCGTGAACGCTGCCGCGCCTCAGATATCGATCGTCGCGCTCAGCGAATGTTCCTGGATGAAGTCGCGGCGCGGCTCGACCACGTCGCCCATCAGCTTGGTGAAGATGTCGTCGGCTTCGTCGACCTCCTTGACCTTCACCTGGAGCAGCGAGCGCGCCTCGGTGTCGAGCGTCGTTTCCCAGAGCTGCTCCGGGTTCATCTCGCCGAGACCTTTGTAGCGCTGGAGCGAGATGCCCTTGCGGCCGGCTTCGGTCACCGCCTCGAACAGGTCGGACGGGCCGTGGACCATCTGCTCGCTGTCCTTCCGCCGCAGCTTGCCGGAGCGGGCATAGACGTCCTGGAGTTTCGGCGTGTACTCGTCAAGCTTGCGGGCCTCGGCCGAGCCGAGGAAGGCATCGTCGATAACGGCGGCTTCCTTGACGCCGCGCACCGTGCGCTCGAACAGGAAGCCCTGGCCTTCGACGTATTGCCCGACCCAGCCGCGCTCGACCTCCTCGGCCTGGCTGTCCAGCCGGCTCGCGATGTACTGGGCGGCTGCGGCGGCCTTCTCGGGATCGCCGTAGATCGCCTTGTTCAGCACGCCCGTGATGGCCGCCTGCTCGACGACCCTGCGGTTATAGCGGCTGTGCAGGTTGCGCAGGATGCTGCGGACGGCGCGGGCGTCGTCGACCAGCGAGCGGAGATCGCGGCCGGTGCGGTCGCCGCCGGTGCCGGGAATGTACACGCAGTCGTCGAGGCCGGCGTCGATCAGATAGTCTTCCAGCGCCCGCTCGTCCTTCAGATACTGCTCGGACTTGCCTCTGGAGACCTTATAGAGCGGCGGCTGGGCGATGTAGAGATAGCCGCCGTCGATGATGTCGCGCATCTGCCGGTAGAAGAAGGTCAGCAGCAGCGTGCGGATGTGGGCGCCGTCGACGTCGGCGTCCGTCATCACGATGATCTTGTGATAGCGCAGCTTGTCGATCGAGAACTCGTCGCTGATGCCGGTGCCGAGCGCGGTGATCAGCGTGCCGATCTGCTCGCTTCCCAGCATCTTGTCGGGACGCACGCGTTCCACGTTGAGGATCTTGCCGCGCAGCGGCAGCACCGCCTGGAATTCGCGGTTGCGGCCCTGCTTGGCGCTGCCGCCTGCCGAGTCGCCCTCGACGATGAAGAGTTCGGACTTGGCCGGATCCTTTTCCTGGCAGTCGGCGAGCTTGCCGGGCAGCGAGGAGACCGAGAGCGGGCTCTTGCGCGTCAGCTCGCGCGCCTTTCGCGCGGCTTCGCGGGCGGCCGCGGCCTGGATCACCTTGCCGACGATCATCTTGGCTTCGCTAGGGTGCTCCTCGAACCAGGCCTGGAGCGCCTCGTTGAGCACGTTCTCGACCACGGGACGCACTTCCGAGGACACCAGCTTGTCCTTGGTCTGCGACGAGAACTTCGGATCGGGCACCTTCACCGACAAAACGGCGGTGAGGCCTTCGCGGCAATCGTCGCCGGTCAGCGCGATCTTTTCCTTCTTCGCATTGGCCTCGGCATAGCCGTTGACCTGGCGCGTCAGCGCGCCGCGGAAACCGGCGAGATGGGTGCCGCCGTCGCGCTGCGGGATGTTGTTGGTGAAGCACAGCACGTTCTCGTGGTAGCTGTCGTTCCACCAAAGTGCTGCCTCGACGCCGATGCCGTTGGCTTCCGCGCGCACCATGATCGGCGCAGGCACGATCGCCTTCTTGTTGCGGTCGAGATATTTGACGAATTCCTCGACGCCGCCGGAATAGTGCATCTCCTCGCGCTTCTCGACCGCGTGGCGCATGTCGGAGAGGGCGATGTTGACGCCGGAGTTGAGGAAGGCGAGCTCGCGCAGGCGATGCTCGAGCGTGGCGAAATCATATTCGATGTTCTTGAAGGTCTCGCCCGAGGCCAGGAACGTCACCTCGGTGCCGCGTTTGCCCGGCGCGTCGCCGACCACCACCAGCGGTGCGACCGCATCGCCATGGGCGAACTCGATGTAGTGCTCCTTGTTGTCGCGCCAGATGCGCAGGCCGAGCTTGCTCGACAGCGCATTCACGACGGAGACGCCGACGCCGTGCAGGCCGCCGGAGACCTTGTAGGAGTTCTGGTCGAACTTTCCGCCGGCATGGAGCTGGGTCATGATGACCTCGGCCGCCGAGATGCCTTCACCCTTGTGGATGTCGACGGGAATGCCGCGGCCATCGTCGCGCACGGTGACGGAATTGTCGGCATTGAGCACGACATCGACGCGCGTGGCGTGGCCGGCAAGTGCTTCGTCGATCGCGTTGTCGACGACCTCGTACACCATGTGGTGCAGGCCCGAGCCGTCGTCGGTGTCGCCGATATACATGCCCGGGCGCTTGCGCACGGCATCGAGACCCTTGAGCACGCGGATCGATTCCGCCCCGTAATCGCTCGGATTTGAGGGTTCGTTTTCGGCAGGCGTCTGCCGAGCAGGTTCTGTCATGAGAGGCCTTCGAGATGTCGCCCGAATCAGCCGCACAAAAAGGCGCTGATGTGAGGCTATTTGTGCCATGAAAGACGGATTGCGCCTAGCGCAAAGTATCCTCCGGCAACCCTTTGACTAAATAGGGATTTTCGGCCGGTTTTCAAGGCTCCCGAAGGCCGATTCTGGGCGCTGCAAAAAGCCCGATTCGGAGCCTCTTTTTCACCCCTCGAAGGCGTGGATTTTGCGGGGCGGAGAAGCGGGTTCCCGTGCGCCGTGGCGCCCGGGAACAGGCCACCTGCGTTCAGTAGATCTGATCCGGCTTCTTGTCGCCGTCCAACGTGAGGGACCAAGCCTCGCCTGCCGCCACGGTGATGGTATCGGTGCGCACCCGATAGCCCGACACGAGCAGCGCGTAGGAATAGGTGCCGGGCGGCAGATCCAGCGTTTGTGGATGATTTTCGCCGCCCGCGATCTTGATGGTTTGATCGTTGATCACAAGCGAAGCCACATCGGGCGCAAGATAGCCGAATATCAGCCGCGCTTGTCCTGCTATCGGCAGGAAATTGGCCTTGGCCGCGGCCTCCGTATTCCGCTGCACCAGGCTGACCGTAGTCTCGTCCTTCGCGCGGCCAAGCTTCAGGGTGGCCGGCCCCTTGGGGGAGGCGAAGGCGAGCTGCACATGATCGGCGGCTACCACAGCGCCATCCGGCTTTTCCTCCCAGCCGCGCTTTGCAAGCTCCGTGCGGTAGAAGGCGAGCACATCGCTGAGCTGGGCCTGCACATGGGCTTCGAGTCCGACCCGCAGCGGGACTTCGATGCCGGTCACATGGGTGGTATTGGAGCTGGAGATGTTGTGTTGCTTCGGCACCGGCATGTCGGCGTCGGGATCCGCCGGTGTGAGTGCGGCCGAAGTTTGCGGTGATGGATGCGGCATCCATCTGCCGGCGCTTGCGGCGACCAGGCCCCCCGCGAGAAGAGCGAGGCCGCACAGCGGCAGCAGCCACCGTGCCGGACCTCTCATCGCACGCCTTGCCGTCGTCATGCTCGCTCTCCGCATCGGGGGCCCGGTGGATCAGTACATCTGCAACGGCAGCACTTCGCCGGTCGGCCCCACCATCAGGCCCCAGGCATCGCCGGCGGCGATGTCGATGGTGTCGTTGCGGGCGGGGCGGCCCGCCATTTTCAGCGAGTACTGGTACTTGCCCGCCGGCAGATCGAGTGTGGGCCCCTTCGGCGACTGCGGACCGCCCGCGCCGGCTGCAACCTTGATGGTCTGCTTGTTGATGGTGAGCACGGCTTCCTGGTTGCCCATATTGCCAAGCAGCAGCTTTGCCTGGCCGGGCTTTGGCATGATGTCCGCCTTGGTCGCGGCATCCGGGTTCTTCTGCACCAGGTTGATCGACGTCTCGCTCTTGGCGCGGGCAAGCTTCAACACGGCCGGTCCCTGCGGAGACGTGAAGGCGAGCTGCACACGATCGGCGGCGACGACTGCGCCATCCGGCTTCTCCTGCCAGCCGAGTTTTGCCAGCTCGCTGCGATAGAACGCCAGCACGTCGCTGAGCTCGGCCGGCACGCTGGCTTCGAGCTCGCGGCGGAACGGCACCTCGATGCCGGGTAGTTTTGCCGTTCCAAGTGAGGTCGAACTACGCTGCTTCGGCACCGGCAGCGCAGATTCCGGATCCGCTTCCAGCGGGCCGGACGCTTTGGCCTGCGCGCCAGCCGGATCGTTGCTCACCGGGCCGCCCTTGGAGGCAGGATTGGCGGCGGCCATCCTGAGGCCCGATCCGTTGGCGCTGACATTCACTTTCGGGCCCATCTGCATCACGGTCATCGAGATCGACTTGCCACCCTTCGAGAACTCCATCATCGCCATGTTGGGCTGGTTGATGACGGAGGGCTGCTCCTTCCAGCCTGCGGGCTTCAGCGCGGCCCGATAGAACGCGGTCAGCGCCTTCACACTCGAGGTGGAGGAGAATTCGAGCCGGCCGTCGTCGCCCGCGAATTTCACGCCTTCGGCGTTTTCGGGCACCGGCACCGGCGTCTTGCTGTCGGCGAGCGCATTCAGCGGCGTGTCGGACAGCGTGGCCGCCTGCACCTTGCGCCTCGCTTCGTCGGCGGCGATGACCTGCCTGGCCGCGGTCTCCGCGTCCTTGAAGAATCTCTCGTCGGCTTCCTTCTTGGCCCTGGCGCGCGCGGCGAGCGCCGCTTCCGTCAACTGCGCGGTCAGGCTGACCATGGTGAAATCATATTTGCGGCCGAACCGCAGCACGCCGGTTTCCTCCGCCGAGGAGACCTTGATCGCCACCTCGTCGCCGGCGGCGAGCGGCGCATTGCCATTCTCCTGCCAGCCGCGCGCTGCGAGCTCGCGATGGTAGAAGGCGAGCACCGCGGGCAGGTCGGCCATCACGGCGGCCGACATTTCGTGCTTTGCAGACGTCGCGCTGCCCAATCCCCTGGCGGTCTTGGTCGGCTTAGGTCGCGGCAGGCCGGCAATGTCATCGTCGGCCTGGAGCTCCTGGGGCAGCGCGAACGGCGCCACCCTGATCTCGACATTGGTCCTGCCGTCGTCGCGGCGGGTCAGCGTCAGCATCACCGGCTTCTGCTTGTAGAACTGCGTCGTGTCGCCATCGGGATGCTCGTAGAAGACGCGCACGCCGTTCGGGACGGCGTCGCCGAGATCGGCGTTCGCCCAGCGCGCGGCCGTCTCCGGTGTGAGCTTCCGCCAGCCGATCGCCGCCATTTCCTTCGTGAAGAAATCCGAGGTCGCATCGAGCGCGCCGGGCGCGATGCAGCCGAGATAGGGCCTCGTGCCGTCGAACACGAGGTCGCTCGCGCCTTCGGGAAACGGCACGTTCGAATAGACCCGGTCGGTCGTGTAGTAGACCACGGACTGGTCGGGCCGGCCGAGGGCCTGCGTGAAATGAACGGAAAGGCCCTGCCGTCCCTTCTTGAATTTCAGCGTGGTGCTCTTCTCCTCCAGCGGCAGCACGTAGGGCACCCATCCGTCGTCGCTCAGAAGCTTTCGCACCGCCGGTGAAGTCACCGCCTGCGGCGTCGGCATGCGATATTCCACGCGGTAGGGATCAGGGCGCGAGGTGTCTTCCACCGCACCCTCGAGTTGCGGCAGCGCATGAACGTCGACAATGCCATCGTCGGCGCGTGCGGGCAGAGACGCGCTCGCCATGAGCAGAAGGCCGCATGCAAGCAGCCGCCAGCGTGCCGGGACCTGCGTCCCGCGCTTGATGATCGACATCGCCAAAACTCCTGGATTTCGCGCGGGTCTTCATCCCCGGCGCAATGGCAGGCTGCGGCACCGTCGGCGCGGCCTCAGACGACTAGTCGCGGCAGGAACCCGCGAGGTTCAACAGGGCTCAATACAGCAGGAGCGGCGACCATGCCTCTCCGTCACGCCCGACCGTGAGCTCCCAGGTATCGCCGGCGGCGAAGTTGAGGATACTCGTGGTGGCTGGATGGCCCGGCACGCTCACCTCGTAGGAATATCTGCCGGGCTGCAGATCCAGCGACACCGCATAGGCGCCGGCGCCGCGCTTGATGGTCCGGTCGTTGATCGTGAGCGTGGCGTCCGTCTCGCTGATGTTGGCGAACACCAGCTTCGCCTGTCCGGGCTCGGGCATGACGTTCGCGTTGGTCGCGACGGATGCGTTCTTCTGCACGAGGTTGACCGTGGTGCCGCTGTCCTTGCGGTCGAGCGCCAGCATGCCGGGTCCGAGCGGGGAGACGAAGGCGAGCTGGACGTGATCGGCGGAGACCACCGCGCCATCGTGCTGTTCCTGCCAGCCGAGCTTTCCGAGCTCGGTGCGGTAGAAGGCGAGGACGTTGCCGAGCTCGGCGGGCACGGTGGCCTCTAACTTGGTGCGAAGCGGCGTCTCAACGCCTTGCACGACGGTGGTGTGGATGCCCCGGTAGCTGTAACGGGTCGGCGCGGGCAGCTTGGTGGCGGGATCCGGCGTGAGCTCGGCCGAAAACAGCGCCGTCAGGTGCGGCAGCCCCGCGCCGGCGCCTGCCGCGAGCATGCAGCTTGCGAGCAGCGCGAGGCCGCACGCAACCGCCCGCCAGTGTGCCGGGACCTGCGCCCCGGGCCTTACCGTCCGCATCTCACTCTCCAAGAGATTGCGATTCATGTCATCGCTCAGTCACGGCCGCGATACCGTCGGCGCGGCCTCTGACAGCTAGTCGCGGCCGGAAATCGTCGGGTTCAATGGCGTACTAGCGCCGGGCGGAGACGCGTCCGCTCTCGACGTCAAAGACCTCGCCGCCGGCGCCGATCTCGGCGAAAGCGGCCGGGTCCGCGCCGGTCAGCCAGACCTGCGCGCCGAGCTTCTTCAGCTCGTCGAACAGTGCGGCGCGGCGGTTCGGATCGAGATGGGCGACGACCTCGTCGAGCAGCAGCAGCGGCACGATGCCGGTCATCTCGGCGACCAGCGTCGCGTGCGCCAGCACGAGGCCGATCAGCAGCGCCTTCTGCTCGCCGGTCGAGGCATCGCGCGCCGGCATGCCTTTCGGCGCGTAGATGACCTGGAGATCGGTCAAATGCGGGCCGTCGGTGGTGCGGCCGGCGATGGCGTCGCGCGGACGGTTGTCGCGCAGGATCTGGCGGTAGCGGTCCTCGACCGAGGTCGCGGTCTCCTGAAGCAGCGCGTTCTCCATCCAGCCGTCGAGCGCGATCTGCGCCGACGGGAAGGCGGAGGCCTGCGCACGCGCATTGAGCATGCCGGTCAGCCTAGCTGCGGTCTGGCCGCGCGTTGCGGCGACCGCGACCGCAAGCTCGGCGGTCTCGCGCTCGATCGCGTCGCACCAATGGTCGTCGTAATTGCGCGTCTCGAGCAGGCGGTTGCGCGAGCGCAGGGAGCGTTCGAGTGCGGAGATGCGGCTGGAATGCTCGCTGTCGATCGCCAGCACCAGGCGGTCGAAGAAGCGCCGTCGCTCGGAGGCCGCGCCCATGAACAGCCCGTCCATCGCCGGCGTCAGCCACACCATACGGATGTGGTCGCCGAAGGCGTTCGCCGAATTGACCGGCTCGCGGTCGATGCGGCAGCGCCGGCTCACCGGGCTATCCGCCCGCGGTGCGTCGATGCCGGTGCCGAGCGTGGCGAGGCCCAATGCGCCCTCGACCTGCGCCGACACCGCCCAGGAGCCGTCGCCCTGGTTGTCGGCAACGTCCTCCAGCGTCGCACGCCGCAGGCCGCGCCCCGGCGACAGAAACGAGATCGCCTCGATGCAATTGGTCTTGCCCGCCCCGTTCGGTCCGACCAGGGCCACCATGTCAGCCGCCGTCTCGAGCCCCGCCGCCCGATAATTGCGAAAATGCGTCAGCGTCAGGCGATGAATGCGGGAAGGGGTCATCAGTTATTCGTTATGGACGCGATTCTCCCCCTCTCCCCTTGTGGGAGAGGGTGGCGCCTCACGCAGTGAGGCGACGGGTGAGGGGTATCTTACCGCCCGGCAAGCTTTGCAAGGATATCCTCCAATACAGAAGCGGGCTGCTGTAGCACGTCATTGTTCCAGTAACGCGCTATCAAGAAACCTTCCGCGGAAAGTGCGGCGTCACGCACTGCGTCGCGCTGCGATTCCGCGTGCTGACTACCGTCGATCTCGATCACGAGGCGGTTCTCGAAGCAGACGAAGTCCAGGATGTAATTCTCGATCGGAACTTGTCGGCGAAATTTGTAGGCCGATAGCCGGCGATCCCTCAGCAGGCGCCACATAGCCGCTTCCGCATCTGTCGGTTGATGCCGCATGTTCTTCGCGAACTGGCGAAGAGGCTTGGCTGTCGGCCGATGGTGCGGATCTTGCGGCATCGGTGTTCATTCTGAATGTCGTTGTAGCGCGGTGCCGCCATCCTCTCCCCTTGCGGGAGAGGGTGCCGTCGCGCAGCGACGGCGGGTGAGGGGTTGTCTCCACATAGAAGGTGCCGCGAGAGGACCCCTCACCCGAGTGAGGTCTTGGCAAATAGCGGTGCTGCCCTCTCCCGCAAGGGGAGAGGGCGCGATAATGCGCATTGCGCCTGGATCATGAGGGGGTGCCTGGTATTGGTGAGGGAGCACGTCCCTTCACACCCGCATCGGCATCAGCACGTACAGCGCGCTCTTGTCGTCGCGGTCCTGGACCAGGGTGGGCGAGCCGGGGTCGGCGAGCCTGAGGGTCGCGACCTCGCCTTCGATCTGGGCGGCGATGTCGAGCAGGTAGCGGGAGTTGAAGCCGATATCGAGGGCGTCGGAGGCGTATTCGACCTCGAGCTCTTCGGTCGCGCTGCCGGAATCCGGGTTGGTCACCGACAGCACCAGCTTGCCCGGCGACAGCGACAGCTTCACCGCGCGGCCGCGCTCGCTCGAGATCGTGGAGACGCGGTCGACCGCGTTCTCGAAATCCTTCTTGTCGACGACGAGCTCCTTGTCGTTGCCTTGCGGGATGACGCGGCCGTAGTCGGGGAAGGTGCCGTCGATCAGTTTCGAGGTCAGCACGACGTTACCGATCGTAAAGCGGATCTTGGCCTGCGACAGCTCGATCGTCATCTCGGCTTCGGTGTCCTCGATCAGGCGCTGCACCTCGCCGACCGTCTTGCGCGGCACGATGACGCCGGGCATGCCGTCCGCGCCCTTGGGCTGGACCAGGTCGAGTTGGGCGAGGCGGTGGCCGTCGGTGGCGACGCCGCGCAGGGTCGCGGCCTTGGCGGTGCCGGCGGCGTGCAGATAGATGCCGTTGAGGTAATAGCGCGTCTCCTCGGTCGAGATCGCGAACTGGGTGCGGTCGATCAGCCGCTTGACGTCCTTGGCGGCGAGCGAGAACGAATGCGACATGTCGCCGGCGGCCAGATCCGGGAAATCATTCTCCGGCAGCGTCTGCAGCGTGAAGCGCGAGCGGCCGGCGCGGATCGCCAGCACGGCGCGGTCGCCGTCGGCCTCGAGCACGATCTGGGAGCCGTCCGGCAGCTTGCGCACGATGTCGTAGAACATGTGCGCCGGCACGGTGGTGGAGCCGGCGGTCGCGGTTTCCGCGGGCAGCGTTTCCGTCACCTCGAGGTCGAGGTCGGTCGCCTTCAGCGACAATTTCGCGTTCTCGGCCCGGACCAGCACGTTGCCGAGGATCGGAATCGTGTTGCGGCGCTCGACGACGCGGTGGACATGGCCCAGCGATTTCAGGAGTTGCGCGCGTTCGACCGTAACCTTCATTGCACTACTCGCCCGATCCCCAAGGAAACCCACGTTGAAAAGCCGGGCGGCCGAAAAGCGCGCCTCGGCACCGAAGACCCCGACAGGCCGGGGTTTCCAGCCGATATGACCAAAGCCGTCAGGGTCGCGCAAGGTGGCGCGGATGGCCCCCGGATTCAAGGGATCGGGGGGCAGTTCCCCACGATTTACAGCCCAAAACGAAGCCGCCGCCCTGGCTTGGCCGGGGCGGCGGGAGAATGGCAGGAGAAGCCTAGGCGTTTATTCCTGAAGCTGGCGCTTCAGCGACTCGACTTCCTCCGACAGCGCGGTGTCCTTGGAGACCAGCGCCTCGATCTTGCGCACGGCGTGCAGCACCGTGGTGTGGTCGCGTCCACCGAAGCGGCGGCCGATTTCGGGCAGCGAGCGCAGGGTCAGCGTCTTGGCAAGGTACATCGCCACCTGGCGCGGGCGGACCACGTTGGCGGTGCGGCGCGAGGACAAGAGGTCGGAGCGGCTGACATTATACTGCCGCGCCACCACGCGCTGGATGTCCTCGATCTTGATCCGCTTCGGCTCCTGCGGCCGGACCAGGTCGCGCACCTCGCGCTCGGCCATCTCCAGCGTCACCGGCTGGTTGTTGAGCTTGGAGTGCGCCAGCAGCCGGTTGATCGCGCCTTCGAGGTCGCGGCCGTTATGGGTGATGGTGCGGGCGAGATAATGCAGCACCTCCTCCGGCACGTCGAACGTCGCATGATGGGCGCGGGCGGCGGCGACGCGCGACTTGAGGATGCCGTGGCGCAGCTCCTCGCCGAGCGAGCCCATCTCGACCACGAGGCCGCCGGCCAGCCGCGAGCGTACGCGGTCGTCCAGGCTCTCGAGATCGGACGGCGGACGGTCGGCCGCGATCACGACCTGGCGGCCGGCGTCGATCAGCGCGTTCAGCGTGTGACAGAACTCCGCCTGCGTCGACTTGCCTTGAAGGAACTGGAGATCGTCGATCACCAGCACGTCGATGCCGCGCAGCGCTTCCTTGAAGGCGAGCGCCGTCTGCGTCTTCAGCGCGGCGACGAAGCCGTACATGAATTTTTCGGCCGTGAGATACAGCACCTTGCGCTCGTTGCCGGAATTGCCGGCCCAGGTCACCGCCTGGAGCAGATGCGTCTTGCCGAGACCGACGCCGGCATGGATGTAGAGCGGGTTGAACATGACGGGATCGCCGCGGCGCCCCTCGGCGACCTGGCGCGCGGCCGCATGGGCCAGCGTGTTGGAGCGGCCGACGACGAAGCTCGCAAAGGTTAGGCGCGGATCGAGCGGCGAGCCGCCGAGCGCGTCATGATTGGCTGAGACCGGCGCGGTCGCGGTCGAGCGCAGCTCCGGCGCCGGCGCACGGCGTGTTTCGACCGGCGCTGGAGCTTCCTTCGGCTGCACGACCGGGCGCACCGCGGAGCGAACGGTGAGATCGATGCGATGCACTTCCGGCATCTCGGCCTGCCAGCACGACAGCACGCGCTCGGCATAATGGGCCTGGATCCAGCTCTTCAGGAAGCGCGTGGGAACCGAGAGCCGCACGCTCTCATCCTGCACGTCTTCGAGATCCATGCGCGCAAACCAGCTCGTATAGACGTCTTCGCCCACGTTCGAGCGCAGCCGACTCTTCACGCGTGACCAGCGATCCTGTTCCGATGTGTTCATCGTCAAAAACTTCTCTTGAGAGATATAGTTGCGTTGTGAGCGCCATGCAGGGTTCCTGCCATAGGGTTCCTGGCATGGCGCGACCTCAAAGCGAGTCCATCGTCAGGCATGGCTCGACCGTTCGGCGAGAACGCCGCGTCCGATCAGCGATGTCAGAGATGGAGGGGTCGCGAGGTCAGCGCGTACTCGGCGCTCCGTCACACGCGGGAGGCTGGATGTCCGACGGATTTAGAACGGCGTCGTTGGAATGGAAAACTTGTTTCAATACCGCGTTCTGTCCGTAAGACATGATACCTCCCCGTCCTGCCGTGATTGCTCACGGCAAGGTCCTGCGTGTCCTGAAGACACCCGCGGCCAAAGTCGCCGATGTCCTGCCCGTCTGCACTGTTCGTTCGCCCGGCTTCGCCAATCACGCCTGTCGTTGGTAGCTCAAGATGTCTCTCGTTTGCGCTTGGATCTCGCTTGGAGACATTCAGACAAAGAACTACCATTCCCATGTTGCTATGGGTTTTGAACCGACAATCGCTTGTTGAAGCGTCGCCAACGTGCACACCGCCGCCGATTTGCACGCTCGCCCCGTTTCCAAAACCGCGCTGGTCTCAAGATCGTGGGCGCCGCGAACGACTTAAGGAATACACTAAGCGGAAAGACTCGCAACGAAATTGATTCACACTTGAGGCATCAAAAAACTTGACCAGCGTTAACGCCGCGCGCGACTTGTGCACAGGCTCGTGAGCAAGTTTTTGGATTCGTGCACAGAATCGAAAATGCACCGCGTCATGTGACAAATCCCCGTCACCGCCAAAAATTTTTTACAAAAGCGTCACGCGCACGACGTGCAAACGAATTTTCCAAATGCTTGTGATCGCTATGTCGATAAGTGATTAGCGAGCCATCGTTTTTTGAGTCTCGTTTCACAGGGTAACTCCACCGCGAGATGCGTTCCGGTGAAACTACGGTGTGCAGAACCTGGCGCGCGTGCAGATGCGAGTTAGCCCTGCCTCGCAAAGGTTTTTCGCACTGCACTGAAAGTTTCCGCTGTTGCAACATCACCCGCCAACAAGACTGCAGGTAAAATTACGGAAGGCATCATAGTGCGGAGATGCAGATCCTCCAATCGAAGATTGGCGCGGCGCGCGACTGCTTGCGTGAATATGACAGGCAGCAAAAAGCCCGGCGCGAGGCCGGGCTGATTGACGAACGCGATGTCGAGCGGATCAACCGATCGAATGATTGCAACCAGATCGCTTGGCGAAGCTGGTTCGCGAAGTTACTTCGCGAGCTTGGCGATCTGCGCGGTGAGCCGCGAGACTTTGCGGCTGGCATTGTTCTTGTGAATGATGTTGCGCTGGGCGGCGCGCATCAAGGCGGGCTCGGCATTGGCCAGCGCCTTCACGGCGGCGGCGCGGTCGCCGGTCTTGATGGCTTCCTCGACGTTGCGCACGGCGCCGCGCATCTGGGTGCGGCGCGACTTGTTGACGGCGGTGCGGCGGGCGATCTTGCGCGTCGCTTTCTTGGCGGAGGTGGTATTGGCCATGGTCTCAATGTCCTTTGCGGGTACCGGTCGCGTCTTGGTCGGGTAGCGCCGGCTTGCTTGACCGCGTAATCGACGCTCGGATTTAGGGTGTTCGGTTCAAGGCTGTTCCCGGAACACGAGGCCTCAAAGAGCCTGCAACTGCTCAAAGAACAGCGGCGGCAGGATTGCGCCCGCCGCCAGTTGGCGCCCTTATAGAGAGGGTCTTTGGCACCGTCAACGCTTTCAAGGCTTGGAAAACCGGCCCCGGGGCGGCCTGGATGGGTGCCGTAACGCCCTGAAGAGGTTGAATTTCTGCCGCCTTGCGGCTATTGGCTGGCGGCGTTTCTTTAGGTCCGCCGATTGGACGACCATATAAGGTGAGGCATGATCCGCGGCTTTTTCCGACTGATTGGGCTGTTGCTGCTCGCCGGCGGGTTCATTTTCATGGTCTATGACGGCGCCCGCTGGGTGGCCGACCAGACCCTCAAATTCACCCGGTTCGGCCAGTTCTGGAACGACATCAATCAGGCCAGCCAGTCGGCGTTCCGGACCTGGGTCGAGGCCAAGGCGCCCTGGCTCTGGACCTCGGTGATCCGCCTCGTGCTGGACCAGCCGGTGTTCGCCGTCCTCGGCATTGTCGGCATCCTGCTGATGATCCTGTTCCGCCCGCGCAAGCCGCTGATCGGCTATTCGCGGGACTGAACGCCGCACATCAGGGCGCCGTAACAGGGCTGCCCCTTCGCGCGTAAATGCCTATATTCCCACCTGATCGCGAGCACGCCGCCTGAGCGCCTGGCTTATCGAGTTGGCTCACGCGACGGACAGCTCGTTCCTCGGAGATCCGTCCATGCTGTTCATGCGCAAGACCACCGCATTGCCGAGCGCAACTGAGGCGCTGCCGGGCCGTGCGCAGGCCATCCCGACCGCGACCACTCATTTCGTCAACGGCAGCAAGTTGCAGCCGCCTTATCCCGCCGGCCTCGAGCAGGCGGTGTTCGGGCTCGGCTGCTTCTGGGGCGCCGAGCGCAAGTTCTGGGAGCTTGGCGATGGCGTTTACACCACCGCCGTCGGCTACGCCGGCGGCCACACGCCGAATCCGACCTACGAGGAGACCTGTTCGGGACGCACCGGCCACACTGAAGTGGTGCTGGTCGTGTTCGATCCGAAGAAGATCTCCTACGAGAAGCTCTTGAAGACGTTCTGGGAGAACCACAACCCGACGCAGGGCATGCGCCAGGGCAATGACGTCGGCACGCAGTACCGCAGCGCAATCTACACTTACTCGGATGCGCAGAGGAAACCGGCCGACGAGTCGAAGGCGCTCTATCAGAAGGCGCTCGCAGCCAAGGGCCTCGGTGCCATCACCACCGAGATCGCGCCCGCCGGCGCATTCTATTTCGCCGAGGACTACCATCAGCAATATCTGGCCAAGAATCCCGCCGGCTATTGCGGCCTCGGCGGCACCGGCGTGTCCTGCTCGATCGGCGTCGGCGTGAGCGCGTAGGCTAACTACAGGCTCCTCATGGCCGCGCTTGTCCCGGCCATGACGGAGTGTGCGGCTGCCATCGCGTTCGCATCGCCGCACCCCGTTCAACGCTTTATTAACCATAACCGGTGCATCACTGGGGCCGTCTCGTTTCGAGGGATAGGTCCGGTGCCGGTTGCACGCGCGTTTCGATGGTCGATCTTGGCAGCGTCCCTGGCAGCGTCCGCCGCGCTTGCCCTTGGCGGCTGCATGCAGACCGCCGGTCCCGTCGCGGTGATGCAGCCGCGTGCCGATCTCGATTCCATGGCCTATGGCCAGCCCTACAACGCACCGCAGCCGGTTGTCGTCGCCGACAGTGGTGGCGCCGTCGGGGCGCTGCGCAATTCCTTTGCCTCCGCGCCTGCGCCGATGCCGGTCGGCTACGCCGCGCCGGCCCGCTATGACGCCTCCTACCATCTCGATGCCGGCGACAAGCTGCGCGTCGTGGTCTACGGCCAGGAAGGTCTCACCAACAGCTACGCGATCGATGCCGGCGGTTCCATCACCATGCCGCTGATCGGCGCGGTGCCGGCGCGTGGCCGCACCACGGCGGGTCTCGCCGGT
The DNA here is from genome assembly GCF_028128935.1 of Bradyrhizobium sp. CCBAU 11361. Taxonomy (NCBI): domain Bacteria; kingdom Pseudomonadati; phylum Pseudomonadota; class Alphaproteobacteria; order Hyphomicrobiales; family Nitrobacteraceae; genus Bradyrhizobium; species Bradyrhizobium sp. CCBAU 11361. The sequence continues at coordinate 501,400 of NZ_LBJZ01000200.1, read as the reverse complement.
GAAATCGCCGCGCGTCTGCGCAACGGCTACATCCGCGAGCCTTCGGTCGCCGTCGAGATCGAAGCCTATCGCCCGTTCTTCATTCTCGGCGAAGTCACAGCGCCCGGCCAATATCCTTACGTGCCGAACATGACGGTCGAGAGCGCCGTCGCGATCGCCGGCGGCTTCTCGCCCCGCGCCAAGCGCGACGTCGTCACCGTGACGCACACCGAAGCCGGCGGCGCCATGCGCGCCGTGGTTCCGCTCGGCACGCCGTTGGCACCGGGCGACACCGTGTTCGTCGGCGAGCGCTGGTTCTAGCTCTCTCTCGTCATTCCGGGGCGCGCGTAGCGCGAACCCGGAATCCATTCCGCCACCATTTCTGACGCACGATGGATTCCGGGCCTGCGCCTATCGGCGCATCCCGGAATGACAGCAGGGATGATGTCGGCGACCTCGCGACCTATCTCCTGAAATCCAGCCGCCCGTTCGGAAAACATCCGTCGATGCGTGTCGCATCGACCACGCGCCCGATCCACGGCCGCGTGATCGCAGGATTGGTCAGGTTGATGTACTTGCCGACGAGGCGGCCCGCGTCCTCGCGCGCAGCGTCGATCAGCCCGTGCCGGCGGCCGTTGTCCCAGTCGAAGCGCAGATAGATCCGGTTCCTCGCGACGCGAATTTCCGCGCGGCCCTGCTTCCATGTCTCCGGCGCATCGCCGGCAATGGTCGGATCGGCACCGCCGTTCCAGCGACTGGCCCAGATGCCCTCGAGTGGGTCGATCGATGTTGGAATGGACGCCCAATGCCCCGCATTGACGTCGGCGCCATCGCCGGCGAGCGTTGCGGTTGCGGCATAATCCATGACTTCTGAATCGTCCGGGCCCGGCACGTCCATCGTGCCGAAGGGATTGCGGATGACGAGGTTCGTGTTGACGTGCTGCATGACGTTTCTCCCGGCGTGTGTCGGCTTGATTGGCCAACCCTACCGCCGGGAGTCAGGTCGCGCCCACCCGATTCCCGCTCTGACGGGCCGCGCGACACTCTCTCAGTCATTCCGGGGCGCGACGAAGTCGCGAGCCCGGAATCCATTTCCCCACCAACTCTGACGCACGATGGATTCCGGGCTCGCGCTGCGCGCGCCCCGGAATGACGGCGGTGAGGATGAAGCGCTATTTCAAATGCTTCGCGAAAAACGCCATGCTGCGCGGCCAGGCGATGTCGGCGCTCGCCTTGTCGTAGCTCGCGCGCTCGTCGCAATGGAAGCCGTGCTGGGCACCCGGATAGATGAAGACCTCCACGTCCGGCCGTTTCGTCTTGACGGTTTCGACGTCGGTCAGGGGGATGCCGGCATCCTTCTCGCCGAAATGCAGTTGCGTCGGCACCTTCGGCGTCTCCTCTGCAAAGCGCACGACCGCGCCGCCGTAATAGCCGATCGCGGCCTTGAGGCCGCTCAGCCGCGTCGCCGCGACGAAGGCGACGCTGCCGCCGAGGCAAAAGCCGACGATGCCGACAGGGCCGACGCTTCTGACCGCATCGATCGCGGCTTGCGTGTCGCGCAGCATCGCTTCCCAGTCGGGATTGGCTACGAACTTGCGCGCTTCGGCGATCTCGTCGGGCGTGTAGCCCGACTGGAAGTTCGGCGAGGTGCGGTCGAAGATCGACGGCGCGATCGCGACATAGCCTTCCTTGGCGATGCGATCGCAGACCGAGCGGATGTGATGATTGACCCCGAAAATTTCCTGGATCACCACCACCGCGCCCTTCGGACTGCCTGCGGGATCAGCGCGATAGGCGCCGAGCTGGAAATTGTCGGAGGCGGTCAGTTTGATGTCTTGTCCCACGCGGGTTGTCCTTCTTGCTTGGTCGTTGATCTGAAACGGCGGTTGCTCCGCACACTCGTCATGCCCGGGCTTGTCCCGGGCATCCACGTCTTTGCTTCCGCGCTACAAGAACGTGGATGGCCGGGACAAGCCCGGCCATGACGATGTGGAAATGTCGGTGCGCCTCCGCGCTCACTCCCACATCCAGTTCTCGCCGTAATCCTCCTTCCACCCCGCCAGCCGTCCATGACGGAATTGCAGGAACAGGCGGTGGCGATAGGGGATCAGCCCGCTGCCGCCGAGGTTGCGAAGCGCGAGATAGATCTCGTTGCCGGGGCGACCCCGCACATATTGCAGCGGCTGCCCCAAAGCGCGTGCGGTCTGCTCGGCGTCCATGCCGAAGGCGAGCGGCGCGTTGTTCGACAAGGTCGCGACGAAGGGCTGGCGCGGCGGGATGGTGCCGAACGGCTCGGCCTGCACCGACGCCGGGAAAAGTGTCGCCATGACGCCCGCAACCAACATCGCTCGCTTCATCGCCTCAAGTCCTCGTCCGGCCGGCCTATTGCGGCAAGTTCTTCAGGAAAGGCAGCACCGCGTCAACAAATGCCTTGGGCTGATCGATGTTGACGGCGTGTCCGGCGGCGGGGATCACGACCTTTTGTGCGCCGGGGATCTTGGCCGCCATGTAGTCGGATGCGGCCAGGAACGGCGTGTCGTCGGCGCCGACCACGATCAGGCAGGGCATTTTGATGTCGGGCAATAGCTCGATCACCCGCGCATCGCGCTGGGTCAGCATGCCGCGTGCGGCAAGCGCCAGCCCCTTGGCGTTGCGATGGCTTGCGGTGGCGCGCTCGCGCGTCGCCGCCTTCAGCACGTCGAGACCTTCGCGATCGAGCCTGTCGGCGGTGGCAAGCGCCCGTGCATTCCAGGCCTCGCGTGCATCGTCCTTCTTGAAGCCCGGACCGGTGTCGATGATCAGCAGCGCGCGGACGCGCTGCGGACAGGCACGCGTGAAGGCGAGCGACATGTAGCCGCCGAGCGACAGCCCGCCGATGATCGCGCGCTTGGCACCGATGGCATCGAGGATCGCCGCCATGTCGCCGACCGTGAGTGCTTCGCTGTAGGCCTCGGGGTCATCAGGATAGTCGGACTGGCCGTGGCCGCGCAGGTCCCACAAGACGAGCTTGTGGTCCTTCGCGAGCGCATCGACCTGTTCATGCCACATCGCCGAGGTCGATGAGTAGCCGTGGGTGAGCAGCAGCGGCGGCCCGTCGCCGTGAACTTCGTAATGGATCCCGACGCCGTCCCGGTCGATCCTTGGCATCTCTCCCGTCCTTCTTTTTATTGTCGCTGCGACACAGGTGCACCTTCTCCCACAAGAGGAGAAGGGAAGGGCCGCGCCGGCGGTCGCACTCTAGCTTGCCAAGTTACCTTGAGGAAACCGCCGCAGTCGCGATTGCACGCATGCCTGATGCGTTCTCCGTTGCGTTTAGTGGCTGCGTCGGTGCCGTTGTCGCAACGCACAACACTGAGCTGCCGCGATAGTTTCGAGCGATTCCAAATTGCATTTGCCTCCGCGCCTGAACCCGATCATTCTTGCGGCCAAGGCTGACGCCAGCCCGGTGGGCGTCCGCTACAAGTTGCCGCCGTAAGCGGCTTCATGCACCGGCAGGGGAAGACGCCTATGCCAACTCTCACCATCAACGGGCGGAGTCTGTCCGTGGATGCGGCGAACGACACGCCGCTCCTCTGGGCAATCCGCGAGCAATTGCAGATGACCGGCACCAAGTTCGGCTGCGGTGCCGGCCTGTGCGGTGCCTGCACCGTGCACGTCAACGGCGAAGCCGTGCGCTCGTGCCAGACCATGGTCGGCGACGTCGCCGGCAAGAAGATCACCACCATCGAAGGCCTCTCCGCCAAGGGCGATCATCCGCTCCAGAAGGCATGGATCGCCGAGCAGGTTCCGCAATGCGGCTATTGCCAGTCCGGGCAGATCATGCAGGCAGCCTCGCTTCTCGCGAAGAATCCCAATCCGACCAAGGAGGAGGTCGTCGCACATATGGACGGCAATCTCTGCCGTTGCATGACCTATTCGCGGATCCAGAAGGCGATCATGCGCGCAGCTACCGAGATGCGCACCGCATCCGCCGCGGGCAACGAGCGGAGGCCCACATGAATAAGCACGTGAACGACGTCGCCCCTGAGACGACCGATCTCAGCCGCCGCTCATTCCTCGTCGGCACCGCCGCGACCGGCCTCGTGCTCGGCTATGCCGGCGTGCCCGGCATCGATCCGGCATCGGCCGCTGCGCCCGCCACTTTCGAGCCGAGCGTCTGGTATGCGATCTCGCCTGACGGTCTCGTCACCGTGACCTGCGGCAAGGCCGACATGGGCCAGCACATCGCATCCACCATGGCGCAGATCGTCTGCGAGGAATTGGGGGCGAAATGGAGCGATATGCGCGTGCAGCTCGCCTCCAACGATCCGAAGTTCAACGATCCCGTGCTGGGCGCGCAGATCACCGGCGGCAGCTGGTCGACCATGATGAACTTTGACGCCATGAGCCGCGCAGGCGCCGCGGGCCGCATGGCGTTGACGGAAGGCGCGGCCGCCGCGATGGGCGTGCCGGCGTCGGAACTCGTGGTGCGCGATTCCATGATCGTGCATCCGAAGTCGAAAAAGCAGATGTCGTTCGCCGAATTGGTCAAGAGCGGCAAGGCGACCAAGACCTTCACGCCGGACGAGCTCAAGGCGATCAAGCTGAAGACGCCGGATCAATACGCCATGATCGGCGTATCGGTGCCGCAGCTCGATATCCCCTCCAAGACCAACGGCACGGCCAAATACGGCATCGACGTGATGCTGCCGGGCATGGCCTATGGCGCGGTGGTGACGCCGCCGGTGCGCTTCGGCGCCACGGTGAAGTCGGTCGACGACGCGGCTGCGAAGAAGGTGCCGGGCTTCATCAAGGCCGTCACCCTCGACGACAAGACCGGAACGACGTCGGGCTGGGTCGTCGCGGTCGCCAGCACCTACGCCAACGCCAAGAAGGCGGCGCAGGCGCTGAAGATTGCCTATGACGGCGGTCCGAATGCGAAGGTCTCGAGCCAGTCGCTGCTCGACGAAGCCAAGCGGCTTCAGAAGTTAGAGGATTCCGGCCAGTTCTTCGTCAAGGATGGCGATCCCTCGGCCGCGTTCGGGTCGGCGGCAAAGGTGCTGGAGGCCGAGTACACCACCAGCATCAACATCCACGCGCCGCTGGAGCCGATGAATGCCACGGCGGAGTTCAAGGGCGACATCCTGCACATCTATTCCGGCAACCAGTTCGCGACGCGCTCCGGTGCGATCGCCGCAGGCGCCGCCGGGATCGATCCGAAGTTCGTGGTGATGCACCAGATGTGGCTCGGCGGCGGCTTCGGCCGCAGGCTCGATGCCGACATGATGGTGCCGGCGGTGCAGGCGGCGAAGGCCATCGGCAAGCCGGTGAAGGTGATCTACACGCGCGAGAACGACATGACGATGGATTTCTCGCGTCCGCTCACCTACCAGAAGGTCAAGGCCGGCGTGGACGGCGACGGCAAGCTCGTCGCGCTCAGCCACGACGTCGTCTCGGCCTGGCCGACCGCGCGCTGGGGAATCCCCGATTTCCTGACGCCATCGGTCGACAAGAAGGGCCCGCTCGATTCCTTCACGGTGAACGGGGCCGACTTCTTCTACACCGTGCCGAACCACTATGTGCGCGCGATCAAGAACGAGCTCGCGCACAACGCAACGCCGTCCGGGCAGCTCCGCTCGGTGGCGCCCGGCTGGACCTTCTGGGCGGTCGAAAGCATGATCGACGAGATCGCGGCTGCGACCGGCAAGGACCCGGCGCAGTTCCGCATCGGGCTGCTCGACGGCAAGGGCAAGAACGACGGCGGCGCGCAGCGGCTGCGCAACACGCTGCTCGCCGCGATGGGACTGTCCGGCTACGGCACCAAGCAACTGCCGAAAGGCGAGGGCATGGGCGTCGCATGCGTCTCGTCGCAGGAGCGCGCGACCGCAAGCTGGACGGCGTGCGTCGCCCACGTCGCGGTGGCGCCGTCGGGCGAGGTGACCGTGAAGAAGCTCACGGTCGCAACCGACGTCGGCACCCAGGTGCATCCCGACAACATCCGTGCCCAGGTCGAGGGTGCGGCGCTGTGGGGCCTGTCGCTGGCGATGTACGAGAAGGCGACGCTCAAGGACGGTGGCATCGAACAGACCAATTTCGACAGCTACACGCCCTTGCGCATGAGCCAGGTGCCCGAGGTCGCGGTCGCCGTGATCGCCAATGGCGAGAAAGCCACCGGCGTCGGCGAGCCCGCCGTGACGGTGGTCGCTCCCGCCATCGGCAACGCCATCTTCAATGCCAGCGGCGCCCGCGTGCGGGCATTGCCGATCACGGCCGAAGCCGTGAAGGGCGCGATGAAGGCGTAAGGCCGGTCGAAGGCTGCCAGAGAAAATCCGCCGGAGGGCAACCTCCGGCGGATTTGTTTTGGAGCTTTTGCATCCCCATGGTCGCTGTCATGCCCCGCGAAGGCAGGGCATCCAGTACGCCGCGGCCTATCGATTCACATAGCCGTCTCGGAGTACTGGATCGCCCGGTCCCGGCTCCGCCAAGGCTTCGCCGGGCTCGCGGTGTTGGGCCGGCGTAGCTTTAGCGAAGACGGCAAGCCGGGCGATGACGGCAGGGGGCGGGGACGGACAGCGCCCGAAATTCCCCTTTGTCATCAAGGCCCGTTCTACTGTGCATGGGGTTGTTTTCGCTGTTTTTATTGGAGCCCGTCATGGGAACCGAAATCCGTAAAATTGCTCCCAATCCCGGAAGGTTCCATTGAGCACGCCTCTTAAGGGCCGGAGAACCTGATCGGGCTTAGGCTGAGGCCAGATCCAGTCCCGTGCCCTCGGTCCAGCGCTCTTGGGGAAGTCATGAACGCGTCAGCCAAACCCGCCGCCAAACGCCGGCTTCTTCTCGCCTCCGACCGGAGCGACGAGAGCACCGAGCTTGCCAGCATCTTGAAGGCGGTCGGCGACGTCTCGACGGTGACGACCCAGGACATCCCCGAGACGCCCTCGCGCGATCTCTCCGGCCTTGTGGTCGACATCAATCTGCGCTCGCCCGAGAGCGTGCAGCGGGTGCGCAACAAGCTGCGCGGCGATGCCTATCGTTCGATGCCGCGGCTGTTCGTGCTCGCCGATGCCCTGCACCACGGCACCATGCAGGCCTGGGCGCTCGGCGCCACCGACACGATTTCGCGGCCGCTTCAGCCCGAGGCTATTCTGCAGCGCATCCGCGCCGCGTTTCCCGACACCGCCAGCTATGACGCGACCGATCGCGGCAAGACGCTCAACCGCGGCGTCGAGGCGGCGCACGCGGTGCTCGCCAAGATGTTCGAGAAGCTGCCGCTCGGCGTGCCCCTGACCTTCGACGACGTCATCGCCGCCGAAAGCAAGATCCTGAAGGCGATGAAGCACTCCTCGCTGCGCGAGTGGCTCACCACGGTCGGCTGCCACCATGTCGGCAGCTATCGCCACTGCCTGTTCGTCACCGGTTTTGCCGTCGCCTTCGCGCAGCATCTCGGCATGCGCGAGGACGACCAGCGCCGCCTGACCCGCGCCGCGCTGCTGCACGACGTCGGCAAGGCCTTCGTTCCCTCCGCGCTGCTCGACAAGCCCGGCAAACTCACCGACGAGGAGATGGACGAGGTCCGCCAGCATCCGCGCCGCGGCTACGACGCGCTCGCCGCGCAAGGCGGCTTCCCGCCGGAGATGCTCGATGTGGTGCTGCATCACCACGAATTCCTCGACGGCAGCGGTTATCCCAACGCCCTGTCGTCGAACCAGATCAGCGACATCGTGCGGCTGACCACGATCGTCGACATCTACGCCGCACTGGTGGAGAAGCGCGCCTACCGCATGCCCTTCACCCACTCCCGCGCCTTCACGATGATGGAAGGCATGGGCGGCAAGCTCGACCAGCAGCTGTTGCAGGCGTTCCGCCCGGTGGCGCTGGGGTCGTTCTGATTGATCTGCTGCTGCTGACCTCGCGGCGCTGGCGCCAAACACTCAGTGTCGTCCCGGCGAAGGCCGGGACCCATAACCCCAGGGAGTGGTTTGGCGAAGACTCGTCGTTCGGTACAGGCACCGCGTGCCATCGTTAGATCACGCGGTATGGGTCCCGGCCTTCGCCGGGACGACATTGTGGCGCGAAGCTTACCCCACCATCTTCCTCAGCTCCGCCTTCGCCACCTTCTCCAGCGTCGAGCGCGGCATGTCGTCGACCAGCCTGATCTCGCGCGGCACCTTGAAGTCGGCAAGGCCCTTGCGGCAGGCGGCCATCACGCGGTCATGCAGGTCCGGCGCCGCGCCCGCGACGCCGCCGTGCGGGATGATGAAGACGACCGGCACCTCGTCCAGCATCGGATGCTTCTTCGCCACCACCGCGGCCTCGCGCACGCCGGGGACGAGCGCGATCACCTGCTCGACCTCGGAGGCCGCGACGTTCGACGGAGTGTGTAGCGCGAGGCGCCTCAATCCTCGTACGACGAGATCTCGATCAGGCTGCCGTCCGGATCCCGGCAATAGACCGAGCGCAGCGTGCCGCGGGCGCCTTGCTTGGGAACCGGGCCCTCCTCGATCGCGACGCCATGTGCCTGCAAATGCGCCACCACCTCGTCAGGCGAGGCGGAGGTGAGAAAGCACAGATCCTCGCTGCCGGCGGTCTGGTGGTCGGCGGTGAACCACTCCACCTTGTCGGCATCGCGCGGCCGAACGTTGATCTTCTGGTTACCGAATTGTAGCGAAGTCCGCGGCGCTTTGCCGCCACCGGGGTCGAACACCTTGACTTCCATGCCGAGAATCTTGCGGTACCACTCCGCGGTCACCGCGACGTCGGCGACGTTGATCACGAGATGATCGAGGGCCTCGACCTTGACCGGCATGCCTTATCCTTTCGTCGCCATGTGCGTTGCGCACTTTCCGCGTGCTTCGGGCTTTGTTACAACGCCGCCGACGACGCTTTCAAGATATCCGGCTTTCAAGAACAACACGTTGGGAGAACCCTTCAGATGATCACTCGCCGTACCGCGCTGGGCCTGCTTGCCGCCACTCCTCTTGCAGCCAGCCCGCTGTCGAAGGCGCTTGCCGCCGACTATCCGGCTCGCCCGGTGAAATGGGTGGTCGGCTATCCGCCGGGCGGGGCCACCGACATCCTGGCGCGGCTGATCGGCCAGCGCCTGTCGGAAAAGCTCGGCCAGCAATTCGTGGTCGAGAACAAGCCGGGCGCCGGCAACAATATCGGCACCGAATCGGTCATCAACGCCGAGCCCGATGGCTACACGTTGCAGCTGGTCAATCCGGCCAACTACATCAACGCCTCGCTCTACACCAATCTGAAGTTCAACTTCGTGCGCGACATCGCGCCGGTCGCCTCGTTCCAGCGCGTGCCGAACGTGCTGACCGTCAACAAGGATGTGCCGGCCAAGACCGTCGCCGAGTTCATCGAATACGTGAAGGCCAATCCCGGCAAGGTCAACATGGCCTCGTCGGGCAACGGCACCTCGGTGCACCTGTCCGGCGAGATGTTCATGGCGATGACCGGCTGCAAGATGCAGCACGTGCCCTATCGCGGCGCGGCGCTCGCGATCACCGACATGATCGGCGGTCAGGTACAGGTGATCTTCGACAACATGCCCTCGATCATCCAGCACATCCGTTCGGGCAGCCTGCGTGCGATCGGCGTGACCACCGCGCAGCGTTCGCCGCAACTGCCCGACGTGCAGGCGATCGGCGAGACCGTGAAGGACTACGAGGCGAGCGCGCTGTTCGGCATGGGTGCGCCGAAGAACACGCCGAAGGAGATCATCGCCAAGCTCAACGATGAGATCAACACGCTGTTGAAGGAGCCGGACATGACCAAGCGCCTGGTCGAGCTCGGCGGCGAGCCGCGGGTGCAGACCCCCGAGGCGTTCGGCGAGGAGATCAAGGCCGAGACCGAGAAGTGGAAGAAGGTCGTCGAGTTCGCCGGCCTGAAGGTCGAGTAGCGATCTTGCGATGATCGGAAATGGAGCCCTGCCGTTCGGCAGGGCTTTTTTTCTTGCGCGTGTTGTCTCGTTGATCTGGAATGGAATGGAATGGAACGGACCGGTGAGACCTGATGATGCTTGGCCCGTATCTCGCGCCGTGAAGAGAGGAGTTGGGATCATGCGCAAGACGAAATTGGTCCTGCTGGCACTGGGTGCGGTCCTCGCCGGTGTCGTCACCGTCACGCCCGCCGCGGCGCGCGGCAGCACCTATGAGCAGTGCCAGGCTAGCGTGTCCGGCCGGCTGCCGTTCTGCGGCCTCAATCCGCTCATGGCCTACGGCCAGGTGCCGCAGCGCCAACCTCGGCCGCGCCGGAGCGCGCGGCTCGTTACGCCGCACTAGTCGCGTTTCACGCTGCACATCGGTCGCTGCCTCATCACGCAGTCGTGCAGCTTCACGCGCGCGGGTTCCTGCTTGACGGCTGTTCGTCCGCCTCTATACTAAACCACATGGTTAAGTATCAGGACGAGACGCTGGACCGGACCTTTGCGGCGCTGTCCGACCCGACGCGGCGCGCGCTTCTCGCCCGCCTTGGCGAGCAGGACAGCCTGTCGGTGAGCGAGCTGGCCGCGCCGTTTCCGGTCTCGCTGCCGGCGATCATGAAGCATCTCGAGGTGCTCACGGATGCAGGCCTGATCGTGCGCGAGAAGACCGGCCGCACGGTCTCGTGCCGGCTCACCGCGCAGCCGATGGAGCAGGCGATGAACTGGCTCAATCGCTACGCGCAGTTCTGGTCCGGCAATCTCGATCGTCTTGCCGCCTTCGTGGAGGAAGAGACATGGCCAACCCAGCCGTCAACGCCGATTTCCGCAGCGCCGAACGCGCAAGCGAACGTCCAAGCGAACGTCCAAGCCTCACGCTCACGCGCCGGCTCCGCGCGCGGCCGGAGAAAGTCTTCGCCGCCTGGACGCAGGCCGCGCAGCTAGCGCAATGGTTCGGGCCGCCGAACATGAAGCCGGCGACGCTGAACGCCGAGCTCGACGTCCGCACCGGCGGCCGCTACCGCATCAGCTTCGTCAGCGACGACGGCGAATATTTCGAGGCCGGCGGCACCTATCGCGATGTCGTGCCGAACGAGCTCTTGGTCTTCACCTGGGCCTGGCACTCGACGCCGGAGCGCGAATCGCTGGTCACGATCTCGTTCAAGCCTGACAGCGCCGGCACGCTGATGATCTTTCATCATGCCCAGTTCTTCGACGAGGCCGCACGCGACAATCATCAGCGGGGCTGGAGCTCGTTCCTCGACAAGCTCGATGCCTTCGTCGCCTGATTTCTGTCAGAGGAGGACCGTCATGCAACCCCATCAGATCGTATCGCGCGAGCAATGGATCGCGGCTCGCAAAACCCTTATGGCGCATGAGAAGGAGCTCACAGCGGCGCGCGAGCGCCTCGCCGAGGAGCGCCGCGCGCTGCCCTGGGTCAAGGTCGACAAGGACTACGTGTTCGACGGACCGAACGGCAAGGTGACGCTCGGCGATCTCTTCAAGGGGCGTCCGCAGCTCGTCGTCCAGCACGTGATGTTTGCGCCCGACTGGGAGGCGGCCTGCAAGAGCTGCTCATTCTGGGCCGACGGTCTTGATCGCATGGTGCCGCACCTGGCCGCGCGCGACACCGCGACGGTCGCGATCTCGCTGGCGCCGATCGCAAAGCTCGAGGACTTCAAGACGCGGATGGGCTGGACGTTCGACTGGGTTTCGTCGGGAACCAACGACTTCAACCGGGATTACGGCGTGACGTTCTCGCCAGAGCAGATCGCCACGGGCAAGCCGATGTACAATTTCGGCACCACGCCGTTCTACGGTCCCGAGCTGCCCGGCATCAGCGTGTTCTACCGCAACGAGGCCGGCGAGATCTTCCACACCTATTCCTGTTTCGCCCGCGGCCTCGACATGATGAACGCCGCCTATCAGTACCTCGACCTCACCCCGCTCGGCCGTCACGAGGAGGGGCTGCCCTACCCGATGGACTGGGTGCGCCTGCGCGACCAGTACGAGCCGCAGGCGGCGAAGGATGCGTGCTGCCACGGGTGAGGGGAGGGAACGGCTCTCTCAGTGCAATCAGTGTTGAGAGAGCACTCAGTCTGTCCCCAACGTCGTCCTGGCGAAAGCCAGGACCCATACCGCGGGATCTATCGATGGCGCTCGGTCGTAGTCCCGAACGACGAGACTTCGCCAAACTCCTCCCTGGGGTAATGGGTCCTGGCTTTCGCCAGGACGACATCGAAGGGTGGGGCGCCGCCGATGCCCAACGGCCTCACCGCTTCGCGTCCGCCTGCTCCGTCCCGTTGCACGAGATCAGCATCGTGTAGGGCCGCGCGTTGCCGGCGATGTCGGTGGTCTTGAGCTCGCTCTTCGGCTCGGCGGTCTGGTAGGGCACCACGGAATTGTCGAGGAAGTCGCGCAGCACGCCGGTCTTGATGGCGAAGTTGATGTTCTCGGGAATGTTGCCGGTCGCTACGGCGATGCGGAGCGCGTCGACCTTTCCGGTGACGACGCCCACGATCTGCCCGGTGGCGTCGAACAGCGGGCCCCCGCTGTTGCCGGGCTGCACTGGCGCACTGATCTGCAGGAAGCGCGTGTCGTTGCGCAAGCCGCTGAGCGAGCTCACGATACCGGTCGTCACGGTGAGGTCCGAGGTCAGCATTCCATGGTAAGGAAAGCCGATCGCGATGACGGAATCGCCGGAGCGGATCGAGCGGTCGCGGATACGGGCAAAGTCCTTGAAAGCTGCCGTCGACGGCGCCTGCAACAAGGCGAGATCGTTGTTCGCATCGCTGGACACCACGCGCAGCGCCATCGAGGCCTCGCCGGTGAGGTTGCCCTTGATGTCGCCGACGCAGCCGTCGATCACATGGTTGTTGGTGACGATGTGGCCGTTCGCGCTGACCACGAAGCCGGTGCCGCTCTTCGTTCGAGCAGATTTGCCGCCGGTTGCCGGTGATGCCTGCTTGTCCGGCGCGGCCTGCGGCTTGGCGGCAATCTTTGTAAAATCGCCGGCCTTATCCAGGCCGTCGGCTTTGACTTTGGTTACGCAATTGGTAATCGCGGCCACCAAAGGCGCAGTTGACGTCAGGCTGAACTGAAAGGGCGTACCTCTCGCCACCGCCACCATCAGGCTCGCCTTCTGGAGCGCGCGGGCGACGTTGGTGGGCAGAACTGCCGAGACCATGACCTCGGAAAGTGCCGTTGCGAAGAGTCTCGCCTCGGCCTGGCCGTCGAAGGTTACGTCGATCGTGAGGTTCTCGCCCTTCTTGAAGCGAAATGCCGGATTGGCAGCCGACCAGCCACGAGCTGTTTGCATCCTGGCCAACAAGCAAGGTGACGCCGTTGGCGTAAGGTGTGCTTGCAGCGCAGTGTGAGAATGCGCCGGTCGAATCATTGGAATAGGCGCCGCCGGTCCAGTTGCCGACGCGGATCGCGCCGAAAGGCCCCGCCGCATGTGCCACCCCGGCCAGGATCGTCTGTAGCACGCACGCAACAACAGTCGACTTGAACATCTCCACGCCCCCGGAACGCCATTGACCCATCTTATCCGGCCAGTCCCCATTGACGCAACCGGCAGTTGTTCGGCCGGATCGTGTTTCCTCGGGTCAGCCTTCGGGCTTGCGCTTACTTTGTAATGCGATATACTTTGCAATACAAAGTAACGCGTCCGACAAGCGTGGGTGGAGCGAGGTTCTGGCGTTGCCGATGCGCGATCTCGACAAGGCACTGGCCGACATCGTGGCGATCCGCAGTCAGATTGCGGCCGGCACGGCGTTCCGTGGCTACGGACCGGCGACCATGGCCGCGACCGGCGCCGTCGCGCTGATCACGGCGATCCTGCAATTCTGGCTGCTCGGTGACCCCACCGGCGAGCCGCTCGGCTTCTTCTTCGGCTGGTTCGTCGCCGCCGTGCTCTCCGTCCTGGTGATCGGGATCGAGATGCGCGCGCGTTCACGCCGCCATCATTCCGGCCTTGCCGACGCCATGATCCACCAGGCGGTCGAGCAGTTCCTCCCCGCAGGCGTTGCCGGCGTGCTGCTTGCGGTGGTGATGTGGAAGTTCGCGAGTGAGACTCTGTGGCTGCTGCCGGGTCTGTGGCAGATCCTGGTGTCGCTCGGCATCTTCGCCTCCGTCCGCTCGCTGCCGCGCACCGTCGCGCTCGCCGGCGCCTGGTATTTCGTTTCAGGCTTCGCGGTCGTGGTGCTCGCGAGCCAAACCCACACGCTGTCACCATGGACCATGGGCCTGCCTTTCGTGATCGGCCAGTCGGTGATGGCGGGTATTCTGTATTTTGCGTCCGGAGACCACGATGTCGAAGACTGACAGCGCGCCTTTTTCCTATGAAGGGCTCGACCGCGTCATCCACGAGAAGGCGAGGCTCGGGCTTCTGACCTCGCTGATGGCGCATCCGAAGGGGCTGGCGTTCGCCGACCTCAAGCAGCTCTGCGGCCTGACCGACGGCAATCTCAGCCGGCATCTTGCCGTGCTCCAGGAGGCCGGCCTCGTCGAGGTGACCAAGGGCTATGAGGGCAATCGCCCGCACACCACTTGCCGCCTGACCAAGGCCGGCCGCCGCCGCTTCCTCGATTACCTCGCCGTGCTCGAGCGGCTGGTGCGCGACGCCGCCAAGGCCGCCGGCCGCGAGGCGCCAACGCTCGGCCGCCTCGGTATCGTCTCGACCTGATCGTCCTTTTTTGACCGGAGACTTTGCAATGCAAAGTGAACTTGCGCCCCGCAACGAGAAGCTTCATGTCGGCATCATCATGGACGGCAACGGACGATGGGCGACGCGGCGCGGTCTGTCGCGCGTGCGCGGCCACGAGGCCGGCGTCGAGACGATCCGCCGCATCGTCGAGGCCGCGCCGAAGCAGGGCATCGGCACGCTGACGCTCTACGCGTTCTCGACCGACAATTGGCGAAGGCCGAAGGCCGAGGTCGCCGCGCTGATGACCCTGCTGCGCTTCTATCTCGCCAATGAGGTGCAGAGCCTGGTGAAGAACGGCGTGCGCCTCACCGTGATCGGCCGCCGCGACCGGCTGCCCGACGGCATCGCCAATGCGATTGCGCGCGCCGAAGCGGCCACCGCCCACGGCAGCACGCTTCACTTGCGCATCGCCGTCGATTATTCCGCGCGCGATGCCATCCTCAACGCCGCGGCAAAGGCGGCGGCGCTGACCAGCCTCACCCGCGAAGCGTTCTCGCAGCTCGTCACCGGCGAGGCCGGTTTGCGCGACGTCGATCTCATCATCCGCACCTCGGGCGAGAAGCGGCTGTCGGACTTCCTGCTGTGGGAAGGCGCCTATGCCGAGCTGCACTTCACCGAGCGGATGTGGCCCGAATTCGACGCGGGCGATCTCGCCGAGGCCCTCGCCGCGTTCCACGGCCGCGAGCGACGCTTCGGCGGCCTCCAGGCCATCATGCCCGAGGAGGTGCCGTCACTCTCCCGTGTGTGACGTGCGGCACAGGGAAACGAGCTGTTCGTTTTCAGCCGCATGATTGGCAGCGATGTCCAAGCGCTGCGTGCACGGTCTCGGCTAGGTCTGCGGTCCACGCAACCTGCCGAGAGCGTCACGCATGCTACAGCACCTTCCGGGGGCCGTCGTCGCGCCGGTTGAACCGGCCGAAGCGAAGGGCACGGTCTGCATCAGGACCGCCAGTGCATCCGACGTGGAGAACCTGTCGGTCTATTTCACCGGCCTGTCCACGACATCGCGCAACAAGCGTTTCATGGGTGCGCGCGCCGACCTCGCCGTGGTCGCAGCCGAATGCGTGGCGAAGGCCGACCGTCCGGGTCACTTCACCCTGCTCGCCGAGTTCGGGCAGGAGGGGCAGCGCACCATCATCGGCGAAACGCACTACGCCTACGATGCGGCCGCACGGCACGGCGAATTTGCCATCTCGGTCGCCGATGCGTTCCAGCGCATGGGCCTTGGCCTCCGGATGATGACGGCGATGGAAACGCGCGCGATCGATCTCGGCCACGAGATGATCGCCGGCGAGACCGCGCGAACCAACGCGGAAATGCGCGGCCTGGCGAAGAAGGCCGGGTTCAGGGATACCGGGCTCGGCGACTGGCAGTCGGTTCACCTCGCCAAGCACCTGTCGCGATAGCCATACGCAGGTTGAATTGCCGCGTGGCGCGGATCGTGCTCTAGTATCCCTCGGGTATCCCCAGCGATGGGAGCTTTCGGCGATGCGCGCAGTTTTGGATCATTGCACCGGCGGAACGGAGCGGCAGGTCAAGGCCGGCACGTCGGTCGTCACCGAGGGTGGCACCAGCAGCGGCCACCTCTACGTGCTCGTCGAGGGCAAGCTCGAAGTGCTCAAGAGCGACACGGTGGTCGCTATCATCGCCGAGCCCGGCGCCGTGTTCGGCGAGATGTCCGTGCTGCTTGGGCTGCCGCACACCGCGACGGTGCGGGCCAGCTCGGATTCGGTCATCTATGAGTTCGAGGACGCGGCGTCATTCCTCATCCAGAAGCCGGAGGTGGCGCTGCTGCTCGCGCGCACGCTGGCGCAGCGGCTCAATGCCGCCAATACCTATCTTGCCGATCTCAAGCGGCAATATGCCGGCCACGGCACGCACCTGGCCATGGTCGGCGAAGTGCTTCAGAGCATGATCAACCTGCCGCCGCTTGAGGTTTCGCCAGGCTCGGATCGCCAATCTGATCCAAGAATGTAAGCCAGTCCGGCGGTGCCTCGACAAAGGCTGCCGGCCGCTTCAGCGGCGCGTCGAGGTCGATCCACTGCGCCTCGCCCGCCGCCAGCCAGAACGCCTTGTTGGCATCGAGATCCAGCACGATATGCGTCGGCGGCCGGCCCGGTTGCAGGCCCGCGTTGAAGACCCAGGTCTGGCCCAGCCGGTCGAACCACGAGCCATCGGTAATGAAGGGCGACTGGTGCACATGGCCCGAAATCATGATCGACGGCTGATACTGCATGATCCACTGCACCACCTCGACATCGCCGAAGAAGCGCTTGCCGCCCCAGCTCGTCGGCGAATTCGCCGGCGGCGCGTGATGCGCCCAGATCCAGCGCTGCGGCCGGTTCGCCGCGGCATCGCGGAGCTGGTCGGCGATGCGCTGCTTGACCAGTGGTCCATCCCACCACGGGCACACCGTGAACAGGGTGTCGCCGATGGTGAGGCTGTCGCCGTCGCAGGCAATGCCGAGCTCCCGCACCTCCGAGATCCAGCGCGAGATCTTCTCCCCCTCCGCACTGCGCTCGTCGAGGTCGTGATTGCCGGAGCAGAGGATCACGCGGGTCTTTCCGGCAAGCAGCGCGAGGTATTTTTTCACCACCACGATCTGCGCGCGAAAGTCCACCATCGAGCCGATGTCGAGCGCATCGCCGGCGAAGATCACCAGGTCGAATTGCGGCGCCGCGCTGACCAGCCAGTCGAACTGCGGCAGCGCGTAGTGCAGGTCAGCCACGACCAGGCAGCGCATTTGAAATCCGTTCGCGAGATTGAAAATGTCTGGGAATTCCAAAACGGCAAAAAAGCAAGAAGCAGACCAGCACGGCCGCCCCTTCGCGTCAATCCAATGAGGGCGAGCATGCCGCGGCGTCTCGCGGTATGCAAGGCGCCCGGCGTCGCAGGTCTGGACCGGGCCATCGAATTCTGCTGTCGTGGCGCACCCTCAACCGCGCGTGTCCGCATGACCTCCTTCAAGACCATTCGTGCCCGCGCCGAGAAGCGCAAGGGCGGCCCCAAGGCGCTGGACAGGCTGATGCCTGACAAGCCCGACCTCAAGCGCCTCGCGAAGCTCGGCGACGACCGCATCCTCGCCGAGATGACCAAGCGGGTGTTTTGCGCGGGCTTTGCCTGGAGCGTGATCGATTCGAAATGGGACGGCTTTGAAGAGGCCTTCCTGCGTTTCCAGCCGGCCAAGCTGACCTTCCAGCCGGAAGACTATTGGGAAGGCCTGCTGCGCGATGTGCGCATCGTGCGCATCGTGCGCAACGGCGCCAAGATCATGTCGGTGCGCGACAACGCCGCCTTCGTCCAGGCGATCGCAAAGGAGCACGGCAGTTTCGGCAAGTTTCTGGCGAAGTGGCCGTCGTCCGACGAGATCGGCCTGCTCGATCTCCTCACCAAGCGCGGCAGCCGGCTGGGCGGCAACACCGGCCAGATGCTGCTGCGCTTCGTCGGCTGGGACGGTTTCGTGACCTCCAAGGACGTCGTGGCCTGCCTGCGCGGTGCCGGCCTCGATATCGGCGAAGAGGTGAAGTCGAAGGGCGATCTCGCAAAAGTGCAGGCGCAGTTCAACGCCTGGGCCGAGGAGACCGGTCTGCCCTACACATATCTGTCACGCATCTGCGCGCTCTCGGTCGGCGAGGTCAGAGGCGAGCATTAGGTCACGAGGAGCAAGGAGAACAAAAATGGCAAAAGCCTATTGGGTCGCCACCTACCGCGCGATCAAGAACCCCGACGCCATGGCGGCCTATGCCAAGCTGTCGCGCCCGGCGATCGAGGCGGCCGGCGGCCGTGTGCTCGCGCGCGGGATACCGGCTGCGGCCTTCGAGCTCGGCCAGATGGAACGTGTCGTTCTCATCGAGTTCGACAGCGTCGAGCGCGCCAAGGCCGCGTATGCGAGCCCGGCCTATCAGGCCGCTCATGATTTGCTCGGCGACGGTGCGGACCGCGACATCCGGATCGTCGAAGCCGCCGATTAGAGCCGCGCACAGGCAGATCGTGGACATCGTGTGGCGATCCCGTGCCGTGAGCGCGGCAGATGCCACGCGCGATCACGAAATACATTTCACCGGAACATTTGCGCGCAGCATCCGTTCGGAAATTTGAGCCAGGCGAACCAGGGCGCAGGGAACGCCCGCTCTGGCCCAAATCAATGAAACCCGAAACGACAGAAACGGAGCAGCGCATGAAGCTCACATCCGCGCAGGTGAAGCAGACCATCACGCAACTCGGCGCCCAGGTGCTGCCCGACGAGCATCCCGCCGTGCCCCAGCTCAACAGCATGTTCGGTGAGCACACCTTCTTCGTCGACGAAAGCGGACTCAAGGTCCTCGAGCCCACCCCGTCGCCAGGTGCAGAACGCGAGACCGGCGAAGTCGTCAGCCTCGCCGACTGGGCCGATGCAGACCTGACACGCCTGACGGCGCACGAGCCCGAGCCGACCGGCGTGATCGTGGTGTTCGAGCAGATGAAGCATTGATTGGTGCGGGCCGATCGACACTTCTATTGGTGGCGGGTTTGAAAAATCCCGTCACCGTATCGCGAATGGCCGTATTTGCTGCCTCTACGATAGGTTTGGAGACGCGTCGCGGACAAAGAGGTCGCGTTCGCTGAGCGCCCTGTCCATCCGGTTCAGATGCCGAAAGTCAGCTGCGGCTCCGGATCATCCCCGTCCTGGAGGGCAGACAGCGATACGCCTAAGAGCCGCACGCGCTTGGGCAGCGGCATCTCGACCTCGAGCAGGCCGCAGGCCAGCCGCTCCAGATCGTCCCGGCCCGCAACCGGTGTTGGTGCGGACCTGCTACGTGTGATGATCTCGAAGTCGGCAAATTTGATCTTCAAGGTGACGGTGCGGCCGCGGTTGCCGGTCGCCTCGCAATGGCGCCAGACCTTGTCGACGAGAGGCTTGAGCTCGGCCACCAGCGCGTCGAATTCGTCGAGGTCGGTTGAGAACGTGTTCTCCGCGCCGATGGATTTGCGGATCCGGTTGGCCCGGACCGGACGTTCGTCGACGCCGCGTGATATCCAATAGTAATAGGCGCCAGACTTGCCGAAATTGGCGTTCATGAACTCCAGCGTCTGGTTACGCATGTCGCGACCGGTAAATATGCCGAGCGCATTCATCTTCGCACTGGTCGCCGGGCCAATCCCGTGGAACTTGCCGACGGGCAGCGCTTCGACGAAGGCGGGTCCCATCTCCGGAGAGATCACGAACTGACCGTTGGGCTTGCGATGATCGGAGGCGAGCTTGGCCAGAAACTTGTTGTAGGAGATGCCGGCCGAAGCGTTGAGCCCCGTCTCGGCCTTGATCTTCTCGCGGATCCGCAGCGCGACGTCGCGCGCGAGCGGGATTCCTTGCAGGTTTTCCGTCACGTCGAGATAGGCCTCGTCGAGCGACAACGGCTCGATGATCGGCGTGTGCCCGGCAAAGATGTCGCGGATCTGTCTGGAGATCGCCTTGTAGACCTCGAAGCGCGGCTTGACGAAGATCAGATCGGGGCATTGCCGCTTCGCAGTCACCGAGGGCATGGCAGAGCGAACGCCGAACTTGCGGGCCTCGTAGCTGGCGGCCGCGACGACGCCGCGTTCGGCGGAGCCTCCGACCGCGACCGGCTTGCCACGCAGGTCCGGATTGTCGCGCTGTTCCACGGACGCATAGAACGCATCCATGTCGATATGGATGATCTTGCGCACCGGCGAAGTGTCGCCAGTCACCGTGTCGGATTCGCTCATGGAAGGATGATACAATCGCGCAAGGAGAAGCGCGAGATCGTGAGCAATTGGTTCCCGGCCACGCGTGTCGGAAGCTCCGGAATGAAACAGCTCATCCAGGGGCTTGCAGACTCTCAGGCTTGTGAGTGGCAAGCATGGGCACGCGATCTAATATGAGCCCGCGGAGGACAGCCCATGCAATACAGCTCCGAGCTCATTC
Organism: Bradyrhizobium sp. CCBAU 11361; assembly: GCF_028128935.1. Taxonomy (NCBI): domain Bacteria; kingdom Pseudomonadati; phylum Pseudomonadota; class Alphaproteobacteria; order Hyphomicrobiales; family Nitrobacteraceae; genus Bradyrhizobium; species Bradyrhizobium sp. CCBAU 11361. Next base: position 480,883 of record NZ_LBJZ01000200.1, on the reverse strand, counting down.
AGACGATGCGTCAAGCGCTGGAGACCGTGATGGCGAGCGTACCGGCCCATCAATCGGTCTTTGGTCTGAAAGCGGCTGTGGCCGAATGCATCCTGAAGGCCGCCGCACACGGCCAGACGTCCTACGACGGGCTGGTTACGTCCGCCTCGGATCAGATCCAGGCGATGATCTCGATGCTCAGCTAGGCGCTGGCGTAAAGACGGCCACAAGGCTGGCGCACCCGACACGATTCGAACGTGTGACCTTTGCCTTCGGAGGGCAACGCTCTATCCAGCTGAGCTACGGGTGCAGTGGGGCCTCATTTAGCCGATTGGCGAGGGGCGGGCAACCGCTTCCGCCGTGTTCGGCCAGGCTGATTTGCGGGCAATGCGGCCAGGAACCGGCAGGCTGTCGCGGCCAAGCCGTTTTGCCGCATAAGGCGCCTTGTCGGCCAGGCCCAGCAGCGGGTCGGGGGTGCCGTCGGCCTCGCCGGGAATGTGGCTGGCGACGCCGACGCTGAGGTGCGTGATCGCCGGCTCCCTTGGCGCCATGGGCGATCCGCAAGGCCATGACGGCGATGCGGATCTCGCCATCTCAGGCCACCGCCGCCACCGGCATGGCATCGCTCGGGCCGAACAGCTTTCGCACCTCGCTGGCCGGCTTCGGCGCGCTGAACAGATAGCCCTGCATCTCGGTGCAGCCGAGCGCGCGCAGCAGCTCGCGCTGGGCTTCGGTCTCGACGCCCTCGGCGACCGTGGTCATGTGGCTCGCGGCGGCGATGTTCACCACCGCCTGCACGATCACCGGCGCGCCGCTCGTCTCCGCGATGTCGGCGACGAAGCAGCGGTCGATCTTGATCTTGTCGAACGGGAAGCGCTTCAGATAGCTCAGCGAGGAGTAGCCCGTGCCGAAATCGTCGAGCGCGATGCGCACGCCGATCGCGCGAAGCTGGTGCAGGATCGAGAGCGCCGCCTCGTCGTCGCGGATCAGCACGGCCTCGGTGATCTCGAGCTCGAGCCGGCGCGGATCGAGCCCGGAGGCGGCGAGCGCGCCGGCGATCCTGAGCGCCAGCGTGTCGCATTTGAGCTGCACCGGCGAGACGTTGACCGCAACCCGCACATGCGACGGCCAGGTCGCGGCTTCGTTGCAGGCCATGCGCAGCACCCAGTCGCCGAGCTCGTTGATCAGGCCGGTATCCTCGGCGATCGGAATGAACTCCGCCGGCGAGATCCCGCCGCGTTCGGGATGGCGCCAGCGCAGCAGCGCCTCGCAGCCGGAGACCTCGCCCGAGCGCAAATCGACCAGCGGCTGATAGTGGATCTCGAAGCCGCCGTTCACCAGGGCCTGACGCAAATCCTGCTCCATGGTCAGGCGCGCCTTGGCGCACGCGTCCATTTCCGGCTCGAAGAAGCGGTGGGTGCGGCGTCCCTCGGCCTTGGCGCCGTACATCGCGAGGTCGGCGTTCTTGATCAGCTGGTCGAGATCGTTGCCGTCCTGCGGCGCCAGCGCAATGCCGATGCTGGCATCGGTGGAGAGCTGGTGGCCGAAGCAGTGATAGGGCTGCCGGATCGCCTCGTAGATCCGCGTCACGAAGGACAGCACGTCGGCACGGGACTGGATGGCGGTCTGGATCACCGCGAACTCGTCGCCGCCGAGCCGCGCGATCAGATCACTCTTCTTGAGGCAGCCGCGGAGGCGGGTGGCGATCGCCTTCAACAGCTCGTCGCCGACGTGATGGCCGAGCGAATCGTTGATGCCCTTGAATTCGTCGACGTCGATGTAGAGCAGCGCAAACTGCCCGCCGTCGGCGACCTTCGCCAGCTCGCGTTCGATCTGCTCGCGAAACAACGTGCGGTTCGGCAGGTCGGTCAACGCATCGTAATGCGCCATATGCGCGATCTTCTCGTGGGCGCGCCGCCGCTCGGTGACGTCCTCGACGACATTGATGATGTAGCGCGGCTCGCCGGACTTGTCGCGAATGCCGATCCGGGTCGAGGTGATGTAGCGCCGTCCTGTGGTCGGGGTAGTCCAGACGTGCTCATCCAGAAACAGTCCGTCCGGAGATTGCAGCAGCTTGTCGTCGTCCCGGGTGACGATCTCGGCGGCGTCCGCCGGGTAAAGGTCGAACGCGGTCTTGCCGACGATCGTCTCGGGGAATGCGCCGAGTTGTTCCTCGGCCACGTGGTTGGCCAGGAGGTAGCGCCGCGTCCGGGCGTCCTTCACGGTGATGCGCGAGGGAATATGGTCGATGATCTCGCGCAGGAAGGTGTGGTTGCGATCGCGCTCCTGTTCCAGGCCGCGGCGCTCCGTGATGTCCTCGATCGTGGCGACCCATCCGCCCTGCGCGAGCGGCGTGTTGATGACCTGGAAGGCGCGGCCGTTGGCCAGCTGATGAGTTCGCGTGGAGACCGTGCCTTCGGCGACGATCCTCATGACGTCGGCGCAAAATTCCTCGACATCGCCGTCAAACGCGTCACGTTCCTTGCGATGGTACATCGCCTCGCGGATGTGACAGCCGGGCTTGATGACGTCGTGGGAGAGGCCGAACATGTCGGCGTATTGGCGGTTGCAGGTGACGATGTATCCGGCGGCATCGTACAGGATCAGCCCTTGCGACATGTTGTTCAAGGCCGTGTCGAGCCGCAGCCGCTCCGATTCGATCCGCGCCTGGGCTTCGCGGTTCTGCCGGTTGATCTGGCGGATGATCAGAAAGAGGATCAGCGTGATCACGGCGGCCGATAGCGCGGCGGTCGTGACCATGAAGCCGGTCTGCTGCCGCCAGTCGGCAAGCGCCGCGTCCGTTGTGTTGGTGGCAACGATGACCAGCGGGAAATGCTTCAGCGACACGGCCGAGCCGAGCCGCTCCTCGCCGTCGACCGGGCTCCTGACGCGAAGCGTTTGCTGGCCGCCCTTGGTCAGCACCTTGTGCATCAGCGGCGCAGTCTTGAAGCTCCTGCCGATCAGCTCCTCGACATGCGGATAGCGCGCCAGCATCTTGCCTTCGCGATCGAACAGCGAGATGGCAGTGCCTGCGGCGAGCGCCACCGATGCGAAATAGTTCTGGTAGCTGTCAGGATCGATCCGCCGGACCATCGCGCCGACGAACGTGCCGTCCGGCAGGCTCAGCCGTCGTGCGACGACCGTGGTCCATTTGCCGATGATGAAGCTGCGGACGGATTCCAGGATGACCGATTCGGCCATCGGATCGGATTTGAACGTCTGGAAGTAGGCGCGCGATGAGATGTTGATCTTGGGCAGCGGCTGGGCCCGCGACCAGTTGATCAGTTCGCCGTCGACATCGTAGATCGCGATGTCGCCGAGATAGGAGACCGAGCTGATCTTGCTGCGCAGCATCTGGTTTGTGGCAGAGCCGGACATGCGCTCGCGGAACATCGCGGGCGAGGTGATCCCCGGCAGGTTCATCTGCCCGATCAGATCGGCGGCGACGACGTCGGAATCCTCGAATTGCTGATCGAAATGCCGCGCGATCAGCTGCACCGTGTTTTCCAGCTCGCGCTCGCGGTTGACGAGGGTTCGCTCGCGGAATTCGCCGACGGCCATGGCGGTCACGGCGAAGATCCCTGCCACCAGCAGCGCGCCGCACAGGGTCAGCCACAGGACAGGACCACGCCGCGCCAAGGCCGCCCAGCCGTTCTTCGCGGCTAAGGACATTCCGGCTGCTACCGTGGAAAAGACCTGGCGCATTCCCCCTCCCTGGAGGAACACGAATACACCGCACAAATGGCGTAAACCTTAGGAAAGCCAGTTACCTAAGCATTAATGCGGTTGTGCGGTCCCGGCCGCATGCAGCGGGGCGGGAATCGCTCCGCGGTTGCGCGATGCGCGCAACAATCGCTGCGCTGCATCGTTAGCGGCGGCTTAATGCGAGGTGCCCGCGCTCTTGTCACCGCCGCGATTGCGCAGCCGTCCGACCACGCCGGTCGGGAAGAAGTAGACGCTGGCAATGAACAGCAGCCCGAGCCACAGCAGCCAGCGGTCGGGATGCAGGAGTCCCGGCAGCAGCGGCAGCCCGGCTTCCGACGCTGCCTTGGAGGCGACTCCCATCAGCGATTGCAGGTAGTTCTGCGCGAGGATGAAGATGGTGGCGCCGATGATCGCGCCGTAGATCGTGCCCATGCCGCCGATCACCACCATCAGCAGGATGTCGAGCATGATCGAGAAGCTGAGCGAGGTGTCGGGGCCGGCATAGCGCAGCCACAGCGCATTCAGGATCCCGGCGCTGGCGGCGACGAGGGCCGCGAGGCAGTTGGCGTAGGTCAGGTGGAACACGGTGCGGAAGCCGAGCGCTTCGGCGCGGAAACGGTTCTCGCGAATCGCCTGCAGCACACGCCCGAACGGCGAGTTCACCACGCGCAGCAGGGCGAGGATCATCACGGCCGATATGGCGAACACGAGGTAGTAGGTGAGGATGCGGCCGTTGACCTCGAAGCCGAACAGGTTCCTGGAGATCAGCACCGTGCCGGGGCGCAGCAGTTCGGGCAGCTGGAAGCTGCGGCCATCCTCGCCGCCGGTCAGCCAGGACAGTTGCGAAGCCAGTACCTGGAAGGCAGAGGCGACCGCCAGCGTGATCATGGCGAAGAAGATCGCCGCGACCCGCAGCGAGAACAGTCCGATCGCGAGCGCGAGCAGCGCGGCGAGCGGCAGGCCGACGACGATGCCGGTTGCGACCGCGGCCCAATTCGGACCCATCCCGTACAGCGCGATCGCGATCGCGTAGCTGCCGATGCCGTAGAACATGGTGTGGGCGAACGACACCGAACCGGTATAGCCGAGCAAGAGGTCGTAGGAGGCGACCAGCGCGGCGAAGACGCAGATCTTGGCCGCGACGTTCAGCGCCTTGGCACCCGGGAACAGGAACGGCGTCGCCGCCAGCGCCAGGATGATGAGGACGAGGACGAGCGTGAGCACGCGGCTGCGCGGCGGATCGCCGGAGAGGATCATCATCGGCTGGTCACCGCATAGAGGCCGCGCGGCCGCCACATCAGGACGGCGACCATCAGCAGGATGTTGGACACGAGGGCGAGTTTCGGCACCAGGAAGCCGCCGTAATTGGCGACCATCGCCACCAGGATCGCGCCGATGAAGCAGCCGCCGATCGACCCGAGCCCGCCAATGATGACGACGATGAAGATCAGCACGGTGAGGTCGTCGCTCATGGAGGCGTGGACCTGCTCGCGGTAGAGCGCCCACATCACGCCGCCGAGGCCGGCGAGCGCGGAGCCCGTCATGAAGACGCCGAGGAACAGGCGGCGGATGCGATAGCCGAGCGCCTCGACCATCTCGCGGTTCTCGACGCCGGCGCGGATCAGCAGGCCGAGCTTGGTGCGGTTGAGCACGAGCTGGATCGCGATGAAGACGGCAAGGCCGATCAGTGTCGCCAGCACGCGGTACTTGGCAATCGCGACGTCGCCGAAGATGAAGGAGCCGCGTAGCGAAGTGGGCAGCGGCATCGGGATGATCTGCGGCCCCCACAGCGCATAGAGCGCCTGCTCGGCGACGATCAGGCCGCCGGTCGTCATCAGGATCTGCTTCAGGTGCTGGCCGTAGACCGGCAGGATCAGCCCGCGCTCGACGATCAGGCCGAGCGCGCCGGACACCGCCATCGACAGCAGCGCGGCCGGCGCCAGCACCGCGAGGTTCGTCCAGAGCGAATCGGCCTGAATGGAAGCCGCGAACGGTGCCAGCACCAGGGTTGCGACATAGGCGCCGACGGCGATGAAGGCGCCGTGGCCGAAATTGAGCACGTCCATCAGGCCGAACACCAGCGTCAGCCCGGAGGCCATGATGAAGATCATCATGCCCATGGCGAGGCTCGCGGCGGTCAGCGTCAGCCAGGTGCTGGGCGAGCCGACCAGCGGGATCACCAGGAGGGCGAGCGCGACCGGCAGCAGGATCGGCGCGATGTCGCGCTTCGGCTTCGGCAGCGGATCGTTTGCGGCAAGTTCTGTCACTGATGCGCCTCCAGGCTCAGGCCGAGCAGCCGCTCCTGCAGCGGCACGTCGGCGGCGAGTGCCGCCATCTCGCCGCGATGGACGATGGTACCGTTGTCCATGACCAGCACGTTGTCGCCGAGCTCGCGCGCGGCAAAGAAATTCTGCTCGACCAGGAGGATCGTCGCGCCCTTGCGCTTGATCTCCTTCAGGCACTCGATCAGCGCCATGACGATAGCGGGCGCCAGCCCCTTGGTCGGCTCGTCGATCAAGAGCAGCTTGCGCGGCTCGATGATGGCGCGCGCGATCGACAGCATCTGCTTCTGCCCGCCGGAGAGGCTTCCCGCGCGCGACAGCCAGAACCGGCGCAGCGCCGGAAAGAAGCCGAAGATCCAGTCGAGCTGGGCGTCGTCGAGCGGCCCGTCGCGCGCCGCCAGCACGAGGTTCTCCTTCACCGTGAGATCGGAGAACACCGCCATGCTCTCGGGCACGTAGCCGACGCCGAGCCGGGCGATGTCGGGCGTGGCGCGGCTCTCGATGCGCATCCCGGCGAGGCTGATCTCGCCCTTCGAGGCCTGCCAGAGGCCCATGATGGTGCGCAGCGTCGTGGTCTTGCCGGCGCCGTTGCGGCCGAGCAGCATCGTAGTCTGTCCCTGCGGGACCGTAAGATCGATGCCCTGGAGAATGTGGTAGCGGCCGATATGGGTGTGCACGCCGGAGAGTTTGAGTAGATCGGTCATGCTGCACTCTTCGGAGCGACGCCGAGATAGGCCTCCTGCACGATCGGCGAGGCGATCACCTCGGCCGGCGGCCCGTCGGCGACGAGCTGGCCGTTATGCAGCACGATGATGCGGTCGGCGAGCGAGCGCACCACGTCCATCTTGTGCTCGACGAGCAGAATGATCTTGCTCCTGTCCTGCTTGAGCTGCGCGATCAGGTTGAGCACGACAGGCACCTCGTCGATGCTCATGCCCGCGGTCGGCTCGTCGAACATGAACACCTTCGGCTCCAGCGCGATCATCAGCGCGACCTCGAGCTTGCGCTGGTCGCCATGCGACAGTGCGGTCGCGGCGACGCCGCGGCGGCTACCGAGCGCGACCTGGTCGAGGATGGCGTCGGCGCGCGCGATCAGGTCGCGGCGGACCATCCACGGCCGCAGCATGTCGTAATGGGTGCCGTTCGCCGCCTGCACTGCGAGGCGGACGTTTTCCTCGACCGACAGATTCGGAAAGAGATTGGTGAGCTGGAAGGCGCGCCCGAGGCCCGCACGGGTGCGCAGCGGCGCGGAATGCTGGGTGATGTCGGTACCGTCGAACAGGATGCTGCCGTGTGAGGCACGCAGCTGGCCCGAGATCAGGTTGAAATAGGTGGTCTTGCCGGCGCCGTTCGGCCCGACGATGGCGGTGAGCTCGCCCGGGCGGAACGTGCAGGAGACGTTGTTGACCGCGACGTGGCCGCCAAAGCGGATGGTGAGGTCGCGGGTTTCGAGAGTCAGCGGCATTCGATGTCTCGGCCGAGTTTGGCGAATAGAATGGAGATGTATCCGCGATCACGCTGCGCTCCCTCCCCCGCTTGCGGGGGAGGGTTGGGGAGAGGGTGTCTCCGCGGGCGAGAACCTCCAAGAGGAAAGAGCCCCCACCCGGCCTCCCCCGCAAGCGGGGGAGGCGAAGTCAAACAGCTCAGCGCTTGTTGCGGACGGGGACGTCCATGTCCTCGATCTTCAGCTCGCGCACCGGCTCGAGCACGGCCCAGGCGACGTTCGGATCGACCTTGACCTTGAAGTGATACATGCTCTGGAGCGCCTGATGGTCGTCCTTCCGGAACACCATCTTGCCCTTCGGCGTATCGAACTCCAGGCCTTCCATCGCCGTGATCAGCTTCTCGGTGTCGGTCGACTTCGCCTTGGTGACGGCAGCGACGACGGACATCGCGGCGGCGAAACCGCCCGCGGTGAAGAAGTCCGGCGGTGCGTTGAAGCGCTTCTGGTGCTCGGCGACCAGCCAGTCGTTCACCGGATTCTTCGGGATCTCGTGGAAGTAATAGGTCGCGCCTTCCATGCCGGGCAGGCCCTTGTAGGCGGCGAGCGCCGGCAGGATGTTGCCGCCGGTGGAGAGCTCGATGCCATAGCGCTTCGGATCCATGTCCTGGAGCTTGGCCAGCGGATTGCCGGCGCCAGCCCAGATCACCCAGATCACCTTGCGGCCCGGCTTGTCCTTCAGCGCGTCGAACAGGCGCTGGCCGACCGCGGTGAAGTCGGTGGTCGAGGTCGGGGCATATTCTTCGGCAGCGAGCGTCGCGCCGGTCTTGGCGAGCGCCTCCTTGAAGGCGGCGACGCCGTCGCGGCCGAAGGCATAGTCCTGCGCCAGCGTTGCAACGGTGACGCCCTGCTTGCCGATCGCGACCGCGTTCGAGATCGCGTCCTGCGAGGAGTTGCGCGCGGTACGGAAGATGTAGCGATTCCACTTCTCGCCGGTAATCTGGTCCGCGACCGCCGGCTCGACGATCAGGATCTTCTTGTTCTCCTCGGCGACGGGGAGAATGGCGAGCGCTGCTGCCGACGAGGTCGTGCCGATCGCGATATCAGCCTTGTCGTCCTGATAGGCTTCCGCGAGCGCGGCCTTGGAGAGGTCCGGCTTGCCCTGGTCGTCCTTGGTGATGACGACGATCTTGCGGCCGTCGAGCGTCATCGTGCCCTTGGTGGCGTATTCGAAGCCCATTTGCAGGCCGGTCTCGGTCTGCTTGGCGTAGGCCTCGAGCGGACCGGTCTTGCCGTAGATCAGTGCGACCTTGAGGTCGTCGGCCTGTACGGAGGTGCCCGCGGCGAGGGCGAGGATGGTTGTTGTTATGATGAGTGATCGACGCACGATGGTCCCTCCTGATTCAAAATTTCTCGGTAACAGCGATTTGCACAACGTTACGAACATTGCAATTCAACCTTCCGGCGGACTGCGCCGGCACATCAACATGCATCATTTTTAGGCCTGCCGTGTCATGCGCGTGTCGCCGGATGCGGCGGGGCTGCCGGCCGACTCGATCTGCCGCCAGTCCGACCGCGCCTCTTCCGCGCTCTCGAAGATGTGCGGCGCGACGCCGCGCTTCTCCAGGGCTTCGCCGAGCTTGATGCGCAGGAAGCCCGACGTGGTGTAGCGCGACACACCGGAATAGAAGCGGTCGACGAGACTGCGCACCATGGCCGAATAGTCGTCCATCAGTTCCGGCAGGATCGAGAAGTTGTCGTAATTGACGATGGCGTAGACCCGGCGGCCGAGCGGGGCGAGCCTCGCCTCGACGAGGGCCGCGATCGCGTCGATCTCGGTCTTGCTGCGCAACGGATAGCGCTCCAGGTTGACGAAGAACAGGTTCTGCTGCTCGTCCAGGGTGAAGCGCTGGTCGAGTGGAATGGTCAGCAGCCGCTCGCGCAGGTCCATGGGGCCGTCGCGGAAGATGCGGGCGTCCATCAGGACGGGGTCGCGCGGGATCAATGGCTTGAAATCCATCAGGCGCAGGATGTCGCGCTCGATGTCGATGCCGGGCGCTATTTCCATGAGTTCGATCCCGTCGGGCCGCAACGCGAAGACGCAGCGCTCGGTGACATAGAGCACGCGCTGCCCCCGTGCCGCGGCGAAGGGGCCGCTGAAGGTGACGTGCTCGACGCTGTCGACGAATTTACGCGACCTCGCCTCGTCGAGGATGGCGAGCTTCCCGTCGTTCACCGCGATGCGCTGCTTGCCGGCGCCGAACGTGCCGACGAAGACGACCTCCTTGGCGTTCTGGCTGATGTTGATGAAGCCGCCGGCACCGGCGAGTTTCGGTCCGAACTTGCTGACATTGAGGTTGCCGGCGCGATCGGCCTGGGCGAGCCCGAGGAAGGCGGCATCCAGGCCGCCGCCGTCGTAGAAGTCGAATTGATACGGCTGGTCGATCACCGCCTGGGTGTTGATCGCGGCGCCGAAATCGATCCCGCTCGCCGGGATGCCGCCGATCACGCCGGGCTCCGCCGTCAGCGTGATGAGGTCGATGATCCGCTCTTCGTTCGCGACCGAGGCGATTCCTTCGGGCATGCCGATGCCGAGATTGACGACGCTGTTGGCCTTGAGCTCGAGGGCGGCGCGCCGGGCGATGATCTTGCGCTCGCTGACCGGCATCACCGGCAGGGACGCGGCGCGGACGCGGATCTCGCTCGAGAAGGCCGCATTGTATTGCGTGCCGAAAGTCTGCCAATGGTTCTCCGGCTTCGCCACGACGACACAATCGACGAGGATGCCGGGAATCTTGACCTGGCGCGGATTGAGGCTGCCGCTCTCGGCAACGCGCTCGACCTGGGCGATGACGATCCCGCCGGAATTATGCGCCGCCATGGCGATCGCCAGCGCTTCCAGCGTCAGCGCCTCCTTCTCCATGGTGAGGTTGCCGTCGGGATCGCCGGTCGTGGCGCGAATGATCCCGACCTGAATCGGAAACGTCCTGTAGAGCAGGCATTCTTCGCCGCCGATCTTGATCAGCTCGACCATGTCCTCGGTGGTGCGCGCATTCAGCTTGCCGCCGCCATTGCGGGGGTCGACGAAGGTGCCCATGCCGACGCGGGTGATGTGCCCGGGCCGGTGCGCCGCGATGTCGCGGAACAGGTGCGTGATGACGCCCTGCGGCAGGTTATAGGCCTCGATCTGGTTGGCGATCGCAAGCTGCTGCAATTTGGGCGCAAGGCCCCAGTGCCCGCCGATCACCCGCCGAACGAGGCCTTCATGGGCGAAATGGTTGACGCCGCGATGCTTGCCGTCGCCCTGGCCGGCGGCATAGACCAGCGTCAGATTGTGCGGCTTGCCTTGCGTGTAGGGCGCGTCACCCTCGTTGGAGAGATAGAGCTCCTCCAGCGCCACGGCGATCTCCTCGGCAAAGCCAATGCCGACGAAGCCGCCGGTCGCGACGGTGTCGCCGTCGCGGATCAGCATGACGGCTTCCGCCGCGGTGACGACTTTGCCCTTCTCGGCGTTGCGCAGGTAGGGCAAGGCAGGATGCTGGCTCATGGCATTCCCTCCCGTGTCTGTTGCGGACCGCATGCCCGTTCTTCTCGCTTGGCCTTATTCGTATCGCGTGGAGCGGCTGGCGACCAGCCGCTCCAGCGTCGCGGGGTGTCGCGCTCAGCCCATTCAGGGCTGAGCGATCTTGCGGGTTTCGGTGGCGAAATAGACCGAGACGATGGTGATGATCGCCAGCGCGATCATGTAGAGCGAGATCGGCCAGGTTGCCGGCGCGTACGCCGTCATCAATCCCGTCGCGATCAGCGGCGACAGCGCGCCGGCGAAGATCGAGGCGAGGTTGTAGCCGAGCGAGACGCCGCTATAGCGCACCTTGGTGCCGAACAGCTCCGACAGGAAGCTCGCCTGCGGGCCGTACATCGCGGCGTGGCCGATGGCGAGGCCCAGCACGATCGCGATCCAGGCATATTGCGGGTTCTTGGTCGAAAGCAGCATGAACAGCGGGAACGACATCAGCGCGGAGAATACCGCGCCGAAGATGTAGATCGGCCGCCGCCCGAGCCGGTCGGAGAGCGCGCCGAAGGCGGGAATGGTGAAGGTCTCGATCGCCGCGCCGATCAGCACGCCGTTGAGCATGTCCTGCTTGTTCATGCCGAGCGATTGCGTCGCATAGGCCAGCACGAAGGTCGCGTAGATGTAGAAGAAGCCGTTTTCGGCAAAGCGCGCGCCCATCGCGAGCAGGATGTTCTTGGGGTACATGCGGATCGCCTCGAGGATCGGCATCTTGACCTCTTGCTTGGTGTCCTTGACCTTCTGGAACTCCGGCGATTCCGCGATGGTGAAGCGGATCCAAAGGCCGACCAGCACCAGCGCGATCGAGAACAGGAACGGGATGCGCCAGCCCCAAGAAAGAAGCTGTGCGTCGGTCAGCATCGCGGACACCACCGAGAACACCAGCGTGCCGAGCACGAGGCCGAGCGGCGCCCCGAGCTGCGGCCAGCTGCCGTAAAATCCCTTCTTGTCCGCCGGCGCATGCTCGACCGCCATCAGCACCGCGCCGCCCCATTCGCCGCCGAGACCAAAGCCCTGGATCAGCCGGCAGGTCACCAGCAGGACCGCGGCCCAGATACCGGCGGTCTCGTAGGTCGGCAGGAAGCCGATCGCCGCGGTCGCCGCGCCCATGATCAGCAGGGTCAGATAGAGCATGGTCTTGCGGCCGATCTTGTCGCCGTAGTGGCCGAACACCACGCCGCCGAGCGGACGCGCGATGAAGCCGAGCGCGTAGGTCGCGAACGCCAGCAGCGTTCCCATCATGGGGTCGAAGGTCGGGAAGAACAGCTTGTTGAAGATCAGCGCCGCGGCGGTGCCGTAGAGGAAGAAGTCGTACCACTCGATGGCCGTGCCGATCAGGCTCGCGGTGGCGACCGTCACGTGCGAGGGCTGTCTCGCCTCAAGCTGATGGACTGAGATCGCTTCACTCATCTTGCGTCCTCCCTGGTTGCGAATGCGCATGTGCAGCACGCGTCATTGTGCAGAGCGAAGAGCAAGCTCCGCGCCAGATGCCACAGGTTTGCGCAAAATGGCTGAAAACCCAGCAGATTCAGCGGCGGCTCCGGGAAGGAACGGCAGCGCGCCGTGTCAGGAATCCGAGACTCCGGACACGCGATGTCTCGCAATTCAGACGGATGCGGCTCCCGAGGCGAGGCCGAACTTCGCGAGCTTCTTGTAGAAGGTCGCGCGCGAGATCTGGAGCATCTTGGCCGCTTCCGAGATCTGGCCGTTGCTGGCGGCGAGCGCCTGTTCGAGCGTGTGTTTCTCGAACTCGGCCTCGGCTTCCGCATAGGGCAGGACGAGCCCGGCCGGCCGCGATGGTGCCGTGGGCGCCGTCTCCGCGCCAACGGGGAGAATGCGATCGAAGTCGTCGCTGGTGAGGCGTCCCGAATCGCTCAGGATCAGCGCGCGTTCCAGGATGTTGCGCAGTTCGCGGACATTGCCGGGCCAGCCATAGCGCGCAAGCGCAGCCAGGCCGCTCGGCGTGATCCTGGCATTGAGGTAGTCGCCGGATGCGCTGATGTCGTCGAGCAGCCGTCCACAGATCTCGGGCAGGTCGTCCAGGCAGTGGCGCAGGGGTGGCAGCACGATCGAGAGCACGTTGAGCCGGTAGTAGAGATCCGCCCGGAATGTCCCCTCGCTGACCCGCTTGTGCAGGTCGACATTGGTGGCCGCAATCACGCGCACGTCGACCCTGGTGACCTTGTCGGAGCCGAGTGGCTCGATCTCGCGCTCCTGCAGCACGCGCAGCAGCTTGGCCTGCAATTGCAGCGGCATCTCGCCGATTTCGTCGAGGAACAGCGTGCCGCCGTCGGCGATCCGGAATTTTCCGTCGCGACCCTTGCGGTCCGCGCCGGTATAGGCGCCCGGCGCGGCGCCGAAGAACTCCGATTCGATCAGCGTATCCGGGATCGCCGCGACGTTGACGCTGACGAACGGCTTTTCGGCGCGGGCGGACGCGTTGTGGATGGCCTGCGCCATCATTTCCTTGCCGGTGCCGGTCTCCCCGGTGAGCAGAACGGTGACGCTCTGGCGCGCGGCGCGCGCTGCAAGCGTCTTGGCCTGTGCGATGCCTGCGGTTGCACCGACATAGTCGTCGAACGTGAACCGGGCGGCCCGCGCATGCGACAATTGCCGCCGCGCCAGCCGCAAATCGTTTTCGAGCTGGGCGACGCGACCGAGCAGTGGCTTCAAGCCCTCGAGGCGGTCGTAAAGCACGAAGCCGATCGCGCCGATGATATTCCCTTTCTCGTCCTCGATCGGCATGCGGGTCACGACGAGTTGCTCGCCGCCGAGCTCCATGATGTCGAGGATGATCGGTTCACCCGTTTCCACGACCCTTCGCATCAGGCTGTTGGGGATGACCTCCTCGATCGGGCGGCCGAGCGCCTCGGATTCATGCGAGAGGCCCATCGCGGTGACGTATTTCTCGTTGACATACACCACGCGTCCGCTGCGATCGATTGCGATGGCACCCTCGCACAGATGCTCCAGTCGCTCGAACAGCGTCTCCATGGCGCGTGCGCGGATATAGGCGGGATCGCTGACGACGGAAGAGGGACCGGACATGGCGTGCCTCGCGGGAAGCCCGCCTGTTTATTACCAAAAGGGCAGTAATTTCAAAGGGCGAAAACGGGGCTGGCTCCGAACTTGCCGTCGTCCGGCCTAGTGCGCAATTGCGCACGGGGGGCCGGGACCCATAGCCACAGGGAGTGGTTTGGCGATGACAAGTGGTTACCAGCCCGCCTCACGACTACGCCCTCGGAGTATGGGTCCCGGCCTTCGCCAGGACGACACCGAGGGCTACCGCCGATACCCGTTCGCCCGCGAATAGCCCTGCCGGTTCTGCTGCATCGGGCGGCTGGCCACGCTGGCGCGGGACTCGCTGGAGACGGGTGTTGCGAGCTTCAGCTCCTCCAGGAAGATCGGCCGCGAGAAATAATAGCCCTGCGCGTAGCGGATCTTGCTAGCGGCCTGGAGGTAGGCGAGCTCCTCGTAGGATTCGAGGCCCTCGGCGATCACGGTCATGCCGAGCGCTTCGCTCAAGGATTCGATCGCGCGCAGGATGCCCTGGCTGCGAGGCCGCTTATGGATGTCGGTGATGAAGGAGCGGTCGATCTTGATCTCGTCGGCGGTGATGTCGGCGAGCGCCGAGAGCGAGGAATAGCCGGTGCCGAAATCGTCGATCGAGATGCCGACGCCGAGCTTGCGGAACATCGGCAGGATTTCCGACTGGAAATGACTTTTGGCGACGAAGGCCTCTTCCGTCAGCTCGATCATGAAGCGCTGGGGAAAGCCGGTGTCGTCCAGCGCCTGCGCGAAGCTGCGCATGAACTCGGGATTGCCGGCCTGCCTGGCGGCGACGTTGATGCTGATGGAGGCTTCCGCGCCGAACGTCTCGTTGATCAGGTCGATCGACTTGACGATCTCGGCGAGCACGAGATGGGTCAGCTCGTCGATCAGTCCGAGCTCGCCGGCAAGGTTGATGAACGAGCCCGGCGCCTGGATCACGCCTTCGTCGTCGCGCAGCCGCACCAGGGCCTCGATGCCCTTCACCGCCTGCGTGCGGATATCGACCTTGGACTGGAACGCGCAGCAGAAGCGCTTCTCGAGGATGGCGAGCCGCAGCGACTGCTCGATCTTGGTCCGCGCCAGCGCCTCGCGCTCCATGCTGGCGTCGAAGAAGGCGGCCGATCCCTTGCCGTCGTTCTTGATGCGGTACATCGCGATGTCGGCGTTCTGACGCAGCGTCTCGAAGCTGCTTCCGTGGTCGGGATAGAGGCTGATGCCGACCGAGGTCGAGGCGAAGACCTCCGAATGGTCGATGAAGAACGGCGCGGTCAGCCGCTCCAGCGTCGCCTGCATGAATTCGGCGACTTCCTCCTGGCTCTGGATCGGCGACAGCAGCAGCAGGAATTCGTCGCCGGAGATGCGCGACAGCATGTCGGAATCGCGCAGGTCGCGCCCGAGCCGCTTCGCCAGCTCGGCCAGCAGCGCGTCGCCGACGGCGTGGCCGTAATAGTCGTTGATGTGCTTGAAATTGTCGACGTCGAGAAAGGCGAGCGCGAAGCGCTCGCCGCCGTGATCGCGCGCGAGCAGGTTGTTGGCGCGGTGTTCGATCACGCGCCGCGAGGGCAATCCGGTCAGCTCGTCGAAATAGGCCGAGCGGAACAGCTGGTCCTCGAAATTCTTCTGCTCGGTGATGTCGGAGGAGGCGGAGATCAGGAGCTCGCGTCCGGCGAGGCGAACCGGACGATGGGTCGTGAGCAGCACCTGGCGCGCGGCGCCGTCGTGCAGGGCTTCCTCGGTGACGACCGCCTGGCCGGCGCTCAGCGCCTTCCGGCAGGCTTCCCGGCGCGGCGCCAGATCAGGCGAGGGACGGCTGCCGTCCATGCCGAGCTGCGCCGCTGCGGCATCGTTAACCAGCAGAAGCTCGCCATCGGCGTCCTGCACGGTCAGGCCGGCCGGCAGCATTCTAACGATTTCCTTGAGAAATCCGAGTTCGGCCTCGCTCGCGCCGGAATATCTGTTGTCGTTCATAGAAGTCATGAATCTTGTTGTTTCAGCGCGCCTTTGCAATGGGCGCGATCTTGCGTGGTTCCCTCTTAAGTTTGGTTAAGGGGTCCGGAGAAATACGGGAGTGTCTTGCGACGATGCGACGCGCGACGCCCATCGTCATTAACAGAGGGTCAATGCGCCCAGCGAAACTGCGAGCGGAGCGCGAGAGGCTGCCTTCGCTTTGCCGAGCGGCTATTCGCTTCGCGGGATGCGGCATTGCATGATGCAATGCAGCCCGGTCTTCAGATACGAGATCTCGGTCCTGCCGTCGAAGGCCGAAAGTGCCGATTTCAGCAGCTTGGTGCCGAAGCCGGGCTCGGACACCTTGTCCACGGTCGGCCCCTCGGTCTCGTCCCAGGTGACGGTCAGGCGATCGTCGGCGACGGTCCACGACACCTGCAGAAGACCGCGCGGCGCGGAGAATGCGCCGTATTTGCCCGCATTGGTGGCGAGCTCGTGAAACATCAATGACAGCGTCACCGCGAGCTTCGGCGGCAGGAACAGCCGGTCGCCGTTGAGGGTGAAGCGGACGTGGCCGTAGGGGCCGAGCTCCGAGATCAGGAGATCGCGGATGTCGCAGCCAGCCCTGTCGATCCGCGAGATCAGATCGTCGGTTGCGGCCAGCGATCGCAGCCGCGGATCGACCCGGGCCCAGACTTGCGGCTGGTCATGCAGCACCTGGTGAATCACGGCGTGCACTGTCGAGAGCTTGTTCTTCAACCGGTGCTGGAGCTCGTCGACCAGCAGCTTGCGATAGTCTTCTTCCTCGATCAGGCGCTTGGAGATCCGGCGCTGCTCCACCAGCATGGTGCGATAGTGCTCGACCCCCCAGATCGTCAGCGCGCTCACGGCCCAGTAGAGCGCCAGCAGGGCAAAACGCGCGTGATCGGCAATCGCATCGCTGAAATTCACGACGACGCCGAGCACGCCGCCGACGATCGCCGTCACGACGCCGATCCGGAGGCCTCCGAACGCGGCGGCAAAGAACACGGCCGGAAAGTACGGGGTGAAGTAGACGTCGGGCCGCACCTGCGCGAGACCCCAGCGCGCCAGCGTCGCAACCAGCAGGCAGGCCACCGCAAAGGCAATGCTTAAGCCGAGCGACGGCGGCGCCGCGCCCTGCCAGCCCTTGCGGAATTCGTCGATCAGCTTCTCCATGCGCCGCCCGGTTGCGATGTGCGTTCGTTGCGATTGTTGCGCATCTCCCCAGCGCAAGCAAAGCTTGCCTTGTTCGGAGCCGGCAGGAATAGTGACTGTCGCGGCGCTGTCCGTCGCGGCGCCGTGGTCGATCGGTATCCGCCATTTGGCGTCAATGGGTTCGAAAACAGGGACATTCCATGGGCAGGCTGGACGGAAAGGTCGCGGTGATCACGGGCGCGACGAGCGGGATCGGATTGCGGACCGCTGAAGTCTTCGTTGCCGAAGGTGCCAAAATTGTGATCGCGGGGCGGCGCATACCGGAAGGCGAGGCGCTGGCGAAGCAGCTCGGGGCAACTTGTGTCTTCCGCCAGACCGATGTGACGGTCGAAGCGCAGATGCAGGCGCTGATCGCGCTCGCGGTGGACAAATTCGGCCGCATAGACTGCCTGTTCAACAATGCCGGCGGGCCGGCGCAGACCGGCGGCATCGAAGGTCTCGAGGTCGAGCGCTTCGACGCGGCGATGGCGACGCTGGTGCGCAGCGTCATGCTCGGCATGAAGCACGCCGCGCCCTACATGAAGAAGCAGGGGTCCGGCAGCATCATCAACAATGGCAGCATCGCTGGCCGGCTCGCCGGCTTCTCCTCGTCGGTGGTTTACGGCGCGGCCAAGGC
The DNA here is from genome assembly GCF_028128935.1 of Bradyrhizobium sp. CCBAU 11361. Taxonomy (NCBI): domain Bacteria; kingdom Pseudomonadati; phylum Pseudomonadota; class Alphaproteobacteria; order Hyphomicrobiales; family Nitrobacteraceae; genus Bradyrhizobium; species Bradyrhizobium sp. CCBAU 11361. The sequence goes on along the minus strand of NZ_LBJZ01000200.1, from coordinate 463,055 downwards.
GGCGGTGATCCATCTCACCAAATGCGTGGCGATGGAGCTCGGCGAATCCAACGTTCGCGTCAACTCGATCTCACCCGGCGCGATCGCGACCGGCATTTTCGGCAAGGCGCTGGGGCTGCCGACCGATGCCGCGGAGAAGACGCCGGCGGTGATGCGCGAGGTCTACAAGACCGCGCAGCCAATTCCGCGCGCCGGCATCCCCGACGACATCGCCCAGGCCGCGGTGTTCCTGGCGAGCGACGAATCCAGCTTCATCAACGGCCACGACCTCGTCATCGACGGCGCCATGACCGGCGGCCGCAACTGGAGCCAGCAGCAGCAGGGCTACGTGGCGCTGCGCAAGGCGTTCGATCAGGGGGCGTAAGGCGGCCCAGCTATTTGCTGTCATTCCGGGGCGCACGAAGTGCGAACCCGGAATCTCGAGATTCCGGGTTCGATGCTTTGCATCGCCCCCGGAATGACGGTGTTTGTCATCACACCGCCTTCACCCGCACCCGCAAGCCGTCCCGCGGCTTCGGGATCGGCCACATCTGCCAGTCCGGCTTGTAGCCCGGCTCCAGCGACACCTCGATGTTCTGGAGGAAGTGCCGCGCGAAGCATTTGGCCTGCATGTAGGCGAAGTGCAGGCCGAGGCACATATGCGCGCCGCCGCCGAACGGCACCCAGGCGAAGCGGTGGCGGTTGCGCTGGGCCTCCTCGGTGAAGCGCAGCGGATCGAAGCGGTCCGGCTCCGGCCAGATGTCCTTCATGTGATGCGTATAGAGCGGATTGACGCCGACCGCGGTGCCGGCGGGAATCCTGAAGCCCTTGAAGGTGAAATCGCGCATCGCGCGGCGCGGCATCGACGGCACCGGCGGCTTGATCCGCAGCGCTTCCTTGAACGCCATTTCGGATAGCGGCATCTTTTCGAGATCGTCGAAGCTGCTGGGCGCGCCCGGGGCAAGACCGAGCGCGAGAACCTCCGCGCGCAGCCTGTCCTGCCAGTCCGGGTTGGCGGCAAGCTCGCCGATGAAGGAGGTCAGCGACGAGGTCAGCGTGTCGTGCGCCGCCATCATCAAAAAGCTCATGTGGTCGATGATGTCCTGCTCGGACAGCAGGGCGCCGTCCTCATGGGTGGCGCGGCAGAGCTGCGAGAACAGATCATCGCCGCCGTGATTGCCGCGGCGGAGCGGAATCTGCTGGCGGAAATAGGCGACGATGCGCTTGCGGCCCGCGACACCGCGCGCCATCTGCGTGCCGGGCAGGGGGCGGCGGATCGGAGCGACGGCGGCCGCGACCATGTCGACGAAGGCACGGTTGATCTCGTCGACCTCCGGCCCGATGTCGGCGCCGAGGAAGGACGCGGCGGCGAGATCGAGCGTGAGCTGCTTCATCGCCGGATAAAGCTGCATCTCGCCGGGCCCGGCCTTCCACTGCGCGACGCGCGCGGAGATGCCGCGGTCGAGATCGCCGAGATAGGATTTCATCGGCCCGGACTTGAACGCGACCGACAGCGCCTTGCGGTGCAGCCGGTGCTCGTCGAAATCGAGCAGCATCAATCCGCGCGGAAACAGCAGGCCGAGCACCTTGTTCCAGCCGTGCGTCGACGAGAACAGCTTTTGCTGGTCGAACATCACGAGCTCGTTCGCTTCGGGTCCGAGCAGCACGACATTGGTCTCGCCGAAAACATGGGTGCGGTAGACCGGGCCGTATTTGGCGCCGTTCGCCTCGATATGCCCCTTGGGGTCGGCCAGCACCTGGAAGGTCTTGCCGATGATCGGCCAGCCCTCGTCGCCGGGGATGTGCGTCAGCTCGTTGCGCCTGGGCGCGGTGAAGCCGAGCGCGGGGGCCACATTCTGCATCGACATGACGATTGCTCCGGTTGGCTGACCGGATCAGCATAGCACAATACTGATACGATGACGTGCCAGTCGTCCTGTGTGCAAGTCGCCCGGCACACTGTCGTCGTCCCGGCGAAGGCCGGGACCCATACCCACAGCAGGCAGTTTTGCGAAGACTCGGAGTGGGAGTGTTCGCGCCACCAACAGTCGTGGTTATGGGTCCCGGCCCCCCGTGCGCAATTGCGCACTAGGCCGGGACGGCAAGTGCGGCCTACCGCTTCGCCGCTTCCTTCTGCAAATCCGGGGCGTTGACGGCGGGAATGGCGACGCGGCCGGGACCGGTGACCTTCAGCGCTTCGGCAGCCTTCTCGTTCTCCATGATCTTGGCCATCACGGCCTGCCCCGCGCGCTCGAAGATCGCGCGATTCTCGATCACGAATTTTTGCGACCTGCGGAGACCATCGATATAGCCGTTGATCTCCGGCACCACGTAGCGCGCGACCAGGTCCCAGCTCCGGCGCGTGTTCTCCGGGTTGGCCCAGTCGTGCACGAAGCCGATCACGGCGCCGACGCCCCCGGAGACCTGCATCACGTTCTTGATCATTTTCACGAGATCGTCCGGCGTGCCGATGACGGAGGCGGCGCCTTCGACGAAGGCGGTCTTGTCCACGGCCTCGTCGGGCGAGGCGAACGCGGTGAGGCCCGGCCGCTGCAACGTGCCGACATTATATTCGTTGTGCCAGCGCATCAGCCCGGCGCCGGCCTCTCGGCGGGCCTGCTCGCGGGTCTCGGCGACGTGCCAGGTCAGGAGCACGCGCCAGTCGGCGCGGTTGACCTTGGTGCCGTGCTTCTTCGCGGCATCCTCGGCGAACTGCCATTGCTGCTGCAGCGACATCAGGCCCTGCGTCGTCATCGAGCCCAGCGAGATGATGCCGATGCCGTATTTGCCGGCGAGCGTCATGCCGGAGGGCGAGATCTGCGAGGCCACCACGAACGGCATTTCTTCCTGCAAGGGCAGGAGCTGAAGCGCGGCGTCGTTCATGGTGAACCAGTCGCTCCTGGCGGTGACGCGCTCGCCGTTGAACAGGCGGCGGATCACGCCGATCGCCTCGTCCTGGCGGTCGCGCTGCGTCATCGGGTCGATGCCGAGCGTGTGCGCGTCGGAGGCAAGCGCACCGGGCCCGGAGCCGAAGATGGCGCGGCCGCCGGTCATGTGATCGAGCTGCACCATGCGCTGGGCGACGTTGAAGGGATGGTGATAGGGCAGCGACACCACGCCGGTGCCGAGCTTGATCCGCTTGGTGCGCTCGCCGGCCGCGGCCAGGAACATCTCAGGCGAGGCGATCATCTCCCAGCCGGAGGAATGATGCTCGCCGCACCAGAACTCGTCATAGCCGAGGCTATCCAGCTGCTCGACGAGGTCGAGATCGCGCCGGAACTGGAGCATCGGATGCTCCCCGATCGGGTGATGCGGGGCAAGAAAGGCTCCGAACTTCAGGCGCGCCATGGCGTTCTCTCCGGCTGAATTTTCTGTTTGTTGAGACGGTGAGGCTAGTTGCCTGACGGCACGAACGCAATCGCGCGATGTCCCGCGCGGCGGAATGCAGGCATGCGATGAAGTGAGGCGAGATGCCTCTTCTCCCCCCGCTCTTGTCCGCCAGAGCCTTGGCGAAGGCGGATGCGGGGAGAGGGTCGGGGTGAGGGGGAGTCTCCGCGGGGACGGAGGTCATTGGGTTTTTCGAGATGGCCCCACGCCGTCATTGCGAGCGCAGCGAAGCAATCCAGAGTCGTTCCGCGGAGGGATTCTGGATTGCTTCGCTACGCTCGCAATGACGTGTCGAGAGGGGTCGTTCCAGTGGACAATCGACTCGCGGAGGCTCCCCCTCACCCGGAATTCAAACTGCGTTTGAATTCCGACCTCTCCCCGCAGGCGGGGAGAGGTGAAGGACAATCACCGCGTCATCCTGTTCCACGCATCGAGGCCGGCGATCTTGTATGCCTCCGCCAGCGTCGGGTAGTTGAATGTGTTCTGGATGAAATAATCGATGCCGCCTTTGAGGTTGAGCACGGCCTGGCCGATATGAATCAGCTCGGTGGCGCCTTCGCCGAGGATGTGCACGCCGAGCAGGCGACGCGTCTTGGTGGAGAAGATCATCTTCATCATGCCGCTGTTCAGCCCCATAATGTGGCCGCGCGAGGTCTCGCGGAAGCGGGCGATGCCGACCTCGTAAGGAATGCCGCGCGTGCGCACCTCTTCCTCGGTGAGGCCGGCGGTCGAGATCTCCGGCACCGAATAGATGCCGTAGGGAAAGAACTCCGGCGGCGCCAACGGCTCCATGCCGAGCGCGTGGCAGGCCGCGACGCGGCCCTGCTCCATCGAGGTCGAGGCCAGGCTCGGAAAGCCGATGACGTCGCCGGCCGCGTAGATGTGCGGCACGCTGGTCTGCAACGTCACGGGATCGACCGTGATGCGCCCGCGATGGTCAACCGCGATGCCGGCGGCCTCGAGGTTGAGGCGGTCGGTGGCGCCGACGCGCCCCGCTGCGAACAGCAGCATTTCCGTGGTGACGTGCCGCCCGTCCGACAAATGCGTGACGATGTTGCCCTGCGCATTCTTCTCGATCGCGTTGACCTTGGCGCCGAGTCGCAGCGCGACGTTGCGGTCGCGCAGCTCGTGCATGAACTCGTCGATCAATTCCTTGTCGATGAAATCGAGGAAGGTCGGCCGCGGCTCGATCAGGGTCACGGGCACGTCGAGTGCGCTGAAGATGGTGGCATATTCGACGCCGATCACGCCGGCGCCGATCACGGCAAGGCTGCGCGGCAGCTTCGGCAGCTCGATGATCTCGTCGCTGTCGAGCACGGTGGTGCCGTCGAACGGCACGTAGTCGGGCCGGAACGGGCGCGTGCCGCAGGCGATCAGGATGAAGGCGGCCGACACCACCTTGACCTCGCCGATCGCGCTCGTGATCTCGACCTGATGCGGCGCGACGAAGCGCGCCTCGCCGTTGGCGGTGCGCACCAGGTTGCGGCTGAACTGATGCTCGAGAACCTCGACCTCGTGGTCGAGCGTCTTCTGCAACCGGGTCATCAGGTCGCTGGCCGCGATGTCCTGCTTCACCCGGTAGGAGCGGCCGTAGAAGCCGCGCTCGCGCCAGCCGGACAAATTGAGCACGGTCTCGCGCAGGGTCTTGGAGGGAATGGTGCCGGTGTGGACAGAGACGCCGCCGACCCGCCGGCCCTTCTCCACCACCAGCACGGCCTTGCCGAGCTTGGCGCATTGCACCGCGGCCCGGCGCCCCGACGGGCCCGAGCCGATCACCACCATGTCGTAGTCGTACATCGGAAGACTTCCGAACCCCACGGGACCAGCGGGAACCGATATGCAGCAATCGGGCCAAAGCGGCAAGAAGGCGGCAAGTCCTACCTCGGAGGTAATCGCGCGGATGACGCCGATCTGGGAGCATCGCGCGTAAATAAATTCCCGAAGGGCCGCGCGCCGATGCATCAAACCGTCACAAAGCAGATCGATTCGTCGCGCCGCTGGTGGGTTCTCTCCATCGTCGTCGCTGCCCAGTTCATGTTCGGCGTCGACGCCTTCGTCGTCAACGTCGCCATTCCGACCATCGCCGTCGATCTGCAGGCAACGCCGGCGCAGATCGAATCCGTCATCGCGATCTATCTGATCGCCTATGCCACGCTGGTCGTCACCGGCGGCCGCCTCGGCGACATCCACGGCACCAAGAACGTGTTCCTGGCCGGCGTGCTCGGCTTCACCCTGACCTCGCTGTGGTGCGGGCTGGCGCAATCAGGCGCGGAGCTGATCATCGCGCGACTGGCGCAGGGCGCCACCGCCGCGCTGATGGTGCCGCAGGTGCTGGCGACGCTGCATCTGTTGTTCACCGACGGCCAGCGCAACCGCGCCTTCGCCGTCTACGGCATCGTGCTCGGGCTTGCGGGCGCCGCGGGCTTCCTGCTCGGCGGGCTTCTCGTCACGCTCGATCTCGCCGGCACCGGCTGGCGCTCGGTGTTCTTCGTCAACGTGCCCTGTGGCCTCCTCATCGCGGTTGCCGCCTGGCGCATCATGCCGTCGGTGCCGCGCCGGGCCGGTACCAAGCTCGACATCAAGGGCAGTGTAGTGCTGTTCGCAGGGTTGCTGTGCCTGATCGGGCCGCTGCTGTTCGGCCACGATGTCGGCTGGGCGCCGTGGCTGTGGGCGGTGATGGCGATCGGCGCTGTGATCCTCGCGGCGTTCCTGAAGCTCGAGCACGCGGTCGGGCGCGCCGGCGGCATGCCGCTGATTGATCTCACGCTGCTGGCGGATGCGGCGTTCCTGCGCGGTCTCGGCGCCGCGTTCTTTTTCTTCCTTGCCAATCTCTCGTTCTACCTCGTCATGACGCTGTTCATGCAGCGCGGCCTGAAGATCCCGCCGCTCGAAGCCGGCATGGCCTTCGTTCCGCTCGCGCTCGCCTTCGTCGTGGCCTCGCGTCACAGCGGCGCGCGGGCGCGCCATCGCGGCACCAAGGTGTTGATCGAGGGATGCGCGCTTCAGATCGCCGGTCTCGCCGCGCTTGCGCTTGTCGCAGTCTATGTCGACGCGCCGACGCCGATCGGGCTTGCGCTCACGATGATCATCTTCGGCTACGGTCAGGGCCTGGTGATGGCGCCGCTGTCCAGCGCGGTGCTCTCGACCGTGAAGCCCGTCGCCGCAGGCTCGGCGTCCGGCATGTACGGCACCATTGCGCAGATAGGAAATGCGGCCGGAGTGGCCGCGATCGGCGCATTGTTCTTCGCGATCGAAGCTCTGCAATCACCGCGCGCAGGATTTCTCGTCTCGCTCGCGCTGTTTGTGACATTAATCATGATCTGCGCCGCATTTCTGGCGTGGATGCGCCGCGCATCTGCACGAAGTTGAGGCATTGCGGTGAATGTGTGCGGATTCCCCATGAATTTCCGGTAATTGACAGCACACACACTTTTCATTTCGCACTGCAGCAACTATCTGGTTTGGGTTGACGTTGGAAGTCGCCCACCAGGAGTTGCCGTGTCGTTAACCAGAAATGTCGAGCTCTTAAGACGTCTGCCCAAGATGGACGGTCTGCGCTTTGCCGACTTCGGCCGCAGCGCGGATGCGTCCAGTCCGTTGGAGGAAGTCACGGACTTCGGCGACAATCCCGGCAATCTTCGCATGTTCGCATTCGCGCCGGCGCAGTTGCAGATGCCGCGCGCGCTCGTCGTGGTGCTGCATGGCTGCGGACAGACCGCAGCTGCTTACGATCTCGGCGCGGGCTGGTCGACGCTCGCACGGCACTACGGCTTCGCGCTGTTGATGCCCGAGCAGCAGCGCGTCAACAACGGCAACACCTGCTTCAACTGGTTCAATCCGGAAGATACCGCGCGCGACAGCGGCGAGGCGCGCTCGATCCGCGAGATGATCGCGCATATGGTCAAGACGCACCGCATCGATTCCCGGCGCGTCTTCATCACCGGCCTCTCCGCCGGCGGCGGCATGACGTCGGTGATGCTCGCGACCTATCCGGAAGTCTTCGCGGCCGGCGCGGTGATCGCAGGCCTGCCTTATGGCATCGCCTCGAATTTGCGCGAGGCGTTGGACGGCATGTTCCATTCGCCGGCCCGTCCCGCGCGCGAGCTCGGCGATCTCGTGCGCAACGCTTCCGATTATCGCGGCCCCTGGCCGAAGATGTCGGTGTGGCACGGCAGTGCCGACCGCACCGTCAATCCCGGCAATGCCAACGAGATCGTCAAGCAGTGGCTCGATCTGCATGACCTGCCAGACGTGCCGATGGCCGAGACCAATGTCGACGGCTATCCGCGCCAGGCCTGGTGGAACAAGGACGGCGAGACGCTGGTCGAGTCCTACGCCATCACCGACATGGCGCATGGCACGCCGCTCGGGCTAGCCGACAACGACCAGCGCTATGGCGTCGAGGGCGCGTTCCTGATCGAGGCCGGCATCTCCTCGTCCTATCACATCGCAAAGTTCTTCGGCCTGACCGGCTGGATTCCGGACGCGGCGAAGAAGAAGGCGGAGGCAAAGCCTGCAACGCCGAAGCCGGCGCTGACGCCCGCGCCGCATCTGGCCCGCTCGATCCGCGCTGCTGTTGCCGAACCGGCCGAGCCGAAGCGCGAGGACGCCCGCGGCTTCGACCTCGGCCAGATCATCACGCGCGCGCTGACCGCCGCGGGGTTGATGAAGTAGCTCCGCAGTCGTCCCGGCGAAGGCCGGGACCCATACCGCGAGGTCTATCGATCGCGGATGGTGCCAATCCCGAACGACCAATCCTCGCCAAACTGCGGCCTGGGGTTATGGGTCCCGGCCCCCCGTGCGCAATTGCGCACTAGGCCGGGACGAGCGGAATTCGTGGCGACGCCGTCGCATCACTCCTGCAAAGGCTACGCCGTCTGATCGACCCACTCGATCGGCGCTACCGTCACCTCGCCGCCGGCGACCTGCCGCGTCATCTCCTGATAGGCCCTAAAGAAGTCGCGCGATTGCAGCGCTTTTTGCGCGGCATCGTCGGTGGCGCTGGCGAGGTGGAAATAGCTGCCGTCGTCGCGGTTCTTGAGGACACGATAGCCGATCCGTCCCTTGAGCTCCGGATCGCCGTCGATCGCCTTGATGAAACGGCTGATCTCCTGGTGCCAGGCCTCCGTGGTGCCGTTCCTGAATTCGTATCGGATCATGAAGTGCTTCATGTGACGCTCCCTGTTCGTCATGTGCGTCATCATCTGCGCCTTACGTGCGATCCTGCAAGTATGGACAAAATTGATAGTATGGACTTTTTCGCCGTCGCTCCTATCCTTGTCGCATAGCGTTTTCGAACGAAGTGGATGCCGGTTCGCGTGAAGAAAACGCGTCAAAAAAGAATGGTCTGGCCGCGCATGGAGGAGACCACATGGCAAAGGTAATTCCGGCGCGCACCTGCCCGATCGCGGCCTTTCAGAAAATGATCAGCGGCAAGTACAAGCTGCGCATCGTCTGGGACCTCAAGAACGGTCCGCGCCGCTATGGCGAGATCAGGACCGGCCTGTTGCGCGGCAGGGCCGGCAGCGCGGAGATCACCCCGCGCGTGCTCAGCCGCGAATTGAAGGCGCTGACGCAAAGCGGCCTGATCGACCGCAAGGATTTCGGCGAGGTGCCGCCGAAGGTCGAGTATCGCCTCACCCGCAAGGGTAAGAGTTTCGTGCCTGTGGTCGCCGCGATCCGCGACTGGGGCGACCGTAACCTGAGTGAACGCGCGGCCCTCGCAGACGCCGCGGAATAAGCGCTCACATCTCGCCGGTGATGAACGGATTGGTCATCCGCTCCTGGCCGATGCTCGAGCCGGCGCCGTGGCCGCAGATGAAGCCGACGTCATCGCCGAGCGGCAGCAGCTTGGCCAGAATCGAGTCGATCAGTGTCGCGTGACTGCCGCCGGGCAGGTCGGTGCGGCCGACCGAGCCTGCGAACAGCACGTCGCCGACATGGGCAAATCGTAATTCCTTGTTGAAGAACACCACGCTGCCGGGCGAATGGCCGGGGCAGTGCAGAATGTCGAACTGCAAGCCGCCGATCGACACGGTGTCGCCCTCCTCTAACCAGCGGTCCGGCGCGAAATTGCGCACGCCGGTCATGCCGAAGCGCGCGCCGCTCTCCACCACATTGTCGAGCAGGAACTTGTCGGCCGCATGCGGTCCCTCGATCGGCACCTTCAGCGCATCGCGTAACTCCGCGGCGCCGCCGACATGGTCGATATGGCCGTGGGTCAGCCAGATCTTCTCCACGGTGACGCCGGTCTGCTTGATCGCGTCCAAAATCTTCGGCACGTCGCCGCCGGGATCGATCACCACGGCCTTCTTGCCGGGCTCGTCCCAGATGATGGTGCAGTTCTGCTCGAACAGCGTCACGGGGACGATGATCGCGCCGGCCTTGGCTTGCGAGGATCCTTGCGAGGACTCTTGCGAGGATCCTTGGGTGTCATTTTGCTCGGTCATGGCGCCACAATGCCGATTTTTGCCATGCCGCCAAGCAAAAGATTCGTGGCCCAGCCCCGGAACGGCCGCCTCGGCGGTCACACGGCCGTCCCAATTCGCCTGCTGGTTTGAACCGGGGGCGTTGCTTCCGCGTTCTCTCGCGCGAGGCAGTTTTCGGGTGGGTTCTCCGACATGGCACAGGGCGAGGTGAATTGGTGGCGCGACGGCATCTTCTATCAGGTCTATCCGCGCTCGTTTCAGGACAGCGACGGTGACGGCGTCGGCGATCTCGCCGGCATCTTGCGGCGGCTGCCTTATGTGAAGTCGCTCGGCGTCGACGCGATCTGGCTGTCGCCGATCTTCTCTTCGCCGATGGCCGATTTCGGCTACGACATCTCCGACTATACCGGCATCGATCCGCTGTTCGGCACGATGGCGGATTTCGACGCGCTGCTCACTGCCGCGCACGAGAACGGTCTGAAGCTGATCCTCGACCTCGTGCCCAACCACACCTCGGACCAGCATCCCTGGTTTGTCGAGAGCCGGTCCTCGCGCGACAATCCCAGGCGTGACTGGTACGTCTGGCGCGATCCGGCGCCCGATGGCGGCGTGCCGAACAACTGGGTGTCCGAGTTCGGCGGCAGCGCGTGGCAGTTCGACGAGACGACAAGTCAATATTACTACCACGCCTTCCTCGCCCAGCAGCCGGACCTCAACTGGCGCAACCCGGATGTCCGCGCCGCGATCTACGACGTGATGCGGTTCTGGCTTGAGAAGGGCGTCGACGGCTTTCGCGTCGACGTGATCTGGCACCTGATCAAGGACGCCGAGTTCCGCGACAATCCGCCGAACCCGCATTATGTCGAGGGCCGGCCGGCGCACGAAAAGATCATGACGCAATATTCCACCGACCAGCCGGAGGTGCATGACGTCATCGCCGAGATGCGGCGCGTCACCGATGCGTATCGCGCCCGCGTGCTGATCGGCGAGATCTATCTGCCGCTGCACCGGCTGATGGCCTATTACGGCAACGATCTCACCGGCGCGCAGATGCCGTTCAACTTCGCGCTGCTCTCGACCTTCTGGAGCGCGCGCTCGATCGAGAAGATCATCGACGATTACGAGAAGGCGCTGCCGAAAGGCGCCTGGCCGAACTGGGTGCTCGGCAATCACGACCGTCCGCGCGTCGCAAGCCGCGTCGGGCCGGAGCAGGCCCGCGTCGCCGCCATGCTGATGCTGACATTGCGCGGCACGCCGACGCTCTACTACGGCGACGAGATCGGCATGCATCAGCTCGCGATCACGCCCGAGGACGTGCGCGATCCCTTCGAGAAGAACGTGCCCGGCATCGGCGTCGGCCGCGACGGCTGCCGCACGCCGATGCAGTGGGATTCCTCGAACTTCGCCGGCTTCTCGGACGTCCGGCCGTGGCTGCCGCTGCCCGAGGATCATATCCACGAGAACGTCGTCAATCTCGAAGCCGATACGCGCTCGATCCTCAGCCTGTACAAGCGGCTCATCGTGCTGCGAAAGAGCAGCCCGCCCCTGTTGGCGGGCAGCTATCGTCCGATCGCGGCGCAGGGCGATCTCTTGATCTACCGCCGCGAGGCCGAGGGCAGGGCGGTGATCGTGGCGCTCAATCTCGGTCCCGACTCGATCGCCGTCACCACCAGCGCGATCCGCTTCGGCAGCGAGATCCTGCTGTCGACGTTTCTGGATCGTGAGGGCGAGCGGCTGGAAGGGGTGCTGGATTTGCGCGGCAATGAGGGGGTGGTGGTCGTGCCGCCCGCCTAATCGTCGTCCCGGGGCGCGCGAAGCGCGAGCCCGGGACCCATAGCCACAGGGAGCGGTTTTGCGAAGACTCGGAGTTACCAGTTCGCGCCACACTCTTCCCTGTGGTTATGGGTCCCCGCCTTCGCGGGGACGACGGCGGAGGGTGTGGCGACAGTGGTGCGCGCGGCCACGTCATCCCGGATGCTTGTTCCCTCGCACCGTGGTCTCGTCGATATCACTGCGCTTCAAGAGATAGTCCAGCCCGCCGACCCGGTACCAGCGATAGCCATAGGGCTCCAGCACGACGCGGTGCTGGCCGCGCTTGTCGGCGTGGCTGTGGTCTTCCGCGAGCAGATTGATCAGGTGCGCGCCGGCATCATCGGGCAACCCCGTTGAAAACGCGATCTCGCGCGGCTTCTCATCGAGATTGTGCACGAACAGCACGGAATTGTTGCGCCAGTCGTAGCGCATGATGAAGACGGCGGGATCGCGCGTCGCAATGATGGCGAAATCGCCCCAGCCGATCTCCGGCACCTCCTTGCGCATGCGGACGATGCGTTCGGTCCAGTTCAGCATGGAATTGGCATCGCGCCGCTGCTTGGCGACGTTGACGTGCGGAAAGCCGTAAGGGCCCTTGTCGATGACGGGACACGCCGGTCTGTCGTTCTTGGTGAAGCCGCCATACGGCTCGGTCGACCATTGCATCGGCGTGCGCGCGCAATTGCGCTCCGGCAATGAGAGATCGTCGCCCATCCCGATCTCGTCGCCATAGCGGATCACGGGCGTTCCCGGCAGTGTGCACATCAGGCTGTAGGCAAGCTCGAGCCGCCTGCGGTCGCCGCCCAGCATCGGCGCGAGGCGGCGGCGGATGCCGCGGTCGTAGAGCTGCATGTCCTTGTCGGGGCCGAAGCTTTTGAACACGGTGTCGCGCTGCGCCGGGGTCAATCGCCCGAGATCGAGCTCGTCGTGATTGCGCAGGAACAGGCCCCATTGCGCCGAGGCTGGCCGCGGCTTGGTCGCCTTCAGCGCTTTTGCCAGCGGACGCGAGTCGCCGGATGCCAGCGCATAGAACAGATGCTGGTTGACGTGGAAGTTGAACATCATGTGCATGCGGTCGCCGTCGCGGCCGAAATAGTCCATGTCGGTTTCCGGCAGCACATTGGCCTCGGCGAGGATGATGGCGTCGCCCCGGCGCCATTGCAGGAACTCGCGGAACGCGCGCAGCATGTCGTATTGCTCGACCGGCTTCTTCACCTTGGCGCCCTTGGTCGCGATCACGAAGGGCACGGCGTCCATGCGGAAGCCGGAGACGCCGAGCTGGATCCAGAAGCCCATGATCTTCAGGATCTCGGCCTGCACGTGCGGGTTCGAGGTGTTGAGGTCGGGCTGGAAATCGTAGAAGCGATGAAAATACCAGGCGCCGGCGTCCTTGTCGCGCGTCCAGGTCGATTTCTGCACGCCGGGAAACACCATCCCCTTGTTGGCATTGGCCGGCTTCGTGTCGGACCAGACATACCAGTCGCGATAGGGCGAATTCCTGTCGCGCCGCGCTTCCTTGAACCAGTGATGCTGGTCCGAGGTGTGGTTGACGACGAGGTCGATGATGATGCGGATGCCGCGCTGCTTGCAGCCATGGGCGAACTCGACGAAGTCGCCGAGCGTGCCGTAGCGGGAATCGACGCTGTAATAATCGGCGATGTCGTAGCCGTCGTCGCGGCCCGGCGAAGTCTGGAACGGCATCAGCCAGATCGTGGTGATGCCGAGGCCGTGCAGATAGTCGAGCCGCCGCAGCAGGCCCTTGAAATCACCGACGCCGTCGCCGTCGGCATCCATGTAGGTGCCGACCGAGAGGCAGTAGATCACGCCGTTCTTGTACCAGAGATCGTCGATCATGCGCGAGCAGCCTCGATGCTCCGCCGAGGTGCGGCGGCTGCGTGATAAGTGCGAGGGCAGGGGGAGGTTCCCGCGCCACCGTCGTCCCGGCGAAGGCCGAGACCCATACCGCGTGATCTATCAATGGAGCGCGGTATTCGTAGCGCGAAATGGCCCACTATAAGTCTTCGTCAAACTCCTCCCTGTGGGTATGGGTCCGGCCTGCGCCGGGACGACGGCGGAGAGTGAGGCTACAGCTCGCCCCAAGTGGCGCGCCGCGGAATGACGGGTGGAACGGAATCGGCTAAACTCCCTCCATGGACAACAGTGCCCGCAACATCGCCCTCGTGCCGCCGCCGGACCGCCGTCAATCCGAGACCGCGCTCGCGATCGCGCGCGGCACGGCGCGGCTGCTGCGCTCGCTTGGTTTCTCCTGCATCAGCGAATTGCCGCTGCCCTCGGGCCGGCGCGCCGATCTGGTGGCGCTGAACGAGCGCGGCGAGATCTGGATCGTCGAGATCAAGTCGTCGGTGGAGGATCTGCGCGCCGATCAGAAATGGCACGAGTATCGCGCCCATTGCGACCGGCTGTTCTTCGCCTTCACGCAGGACCTGCCGTGCGAGATCTTTCCGCAGGACACCGGCCTGATCATCGCCGACGCCTACGGCGCGCACCTGCATTGCGAGGCGCCCGAGCACAAGATCGCGGCCGCCACGCGCAAGCAGATGACGGTGCGCTTTGCGATGGCGGCGGCGCTGCGGATCAACCGGCTGGTCGATCCGCAGGGGCACGCGGATTTCTGGGAGTGAATGCGTAGGGTGGGTTAGCGTAGCGTAACCCACCACTTCTGCCGCACGAGAAAAGGTGGATTACGCCTTCGGCTAATCCACCCTACGAAACCGTTACCTCGGCGCGCGCTTGGCCAAAATCCGCTGCAACGTGCGGCGGTGCATGTTCAGCCGCCGCGCCGTTTCCGAGACGTTGCGGTTGCACATCTCGTAGATGCGCTGGATGTGTTCCCAGCGGACGCGGTCGGCGGACATCGGGTTGGTCGGCAGCTCGGATTTCTCTGCGCTGGTCGACAGCAGCGCGGCGACGACGTCGTCGGCATCCGCGGGCTTGGAGAGATAATCGATCGCGCCCATCTTCACCGCGGTCACCGCGGTGGCGATGTTGCCATAGCCGGTCAGCACGATCGCGCGTGCATCCGGGCGCTTCTTCTTCAGCGCCGAGACCACGTCGAGGCCGTTGCCGTCGCCGAGGCGCAAGTCGACCACCGCGAAGGCCGGCGCCGCCTTGCCGATCTGCGCAAGACCGTCCGAGACGGTGTCACACGACGTCACCGCGAACCCGCGGGTCTCCATGGCGCGCGACAGCCGCTCCAGAAACGGCTTGTCGTCCTCCACGATGAGAAGCGAGCGGTCGGTCTGTTCGTTCAGTTCGGCGATTGCGTTCAAGGTTTGGTCCTCTCTCCTGCGCGTCCACATATGGCCTCGCAATCGGCCGGCGCCAAGGCCGCCAATGGTCGATCGGGCCCTCTGTGCGACGCAAGGTCGCGCCCTATCCTATTGTTTCTTCAAGCGTCTCGATAGCCTCAAAACGCTGTCGCGGCCACGTGATCTGGACCACCGCTCCGTGTTCCGGGAAGATCCGGTTGGTAAACGAGACCTTGGCGCCGGTGCGTTCGAGCAGGGTGCGCGCGATGAACACGCCCAATCCGAGCCCGCGCCGTTCGCCACCGGCATCATCCTGGGTGCGCCGCCGCGACAGATAGGGCTCGCCGATCCGGTTGAGGATATCGGGCGGAATGCCGGGGCCGTCGTCGGAGATCAGGAGCTCGATCGTGTCCTTGTTCCACCAGGCGTTAACCTCGGCGGTGGTGCGGGCGAAATCGACTGCGTTCTCGACGATGTTGCCGACGCCGTAGAGGATCGCCGGGTTGCGCGAGCCGACCGGCTCGGCGAAGGCGGCCACCGCGATCCTCACCTTGATGTCGACGCCGAAATCGCGATGCGGGGCCACCACCTCCTCGATCAGCTCCGACAGCTTCATGCGGTCGAACGGCGCACCGGTGGAGGAGAGCTGGGTGATCTTGCTGAGGATGTCGCGGCAACGCTGGGTCTGCTCGCGCAGGGTTTTCAGATCGGCGGCAAAGCTCGGGTCCTTCACCGTCTTTTCCAGCTCGCGCGAGATCAGGAAGATGGTCGCAAGCGGCGTGCCGAGCTCGTGCGCGGCGGCGGCGGCGAGGCCGTCGAGCTGGGTCAGATGCTGCTCGCGCGTCAGCACCAGCTCGGTCGCGGCCAGCGCATCCGCGAGCTTGCGCGCCTCCTCGGTCACCTGGAACGAGTAGAGGCTGGTGACCCCGATCGCGAGCACGATCGAGAGCCAGACGCCGACGAGATAGATCGGCGGCAGCACCAGCGGATCGTCGGAATCCCACGGCAGCGGCAGGTGGTAGAAGAACAGCACCGAGGCGCAGGCGACCGCCAGCACGCCAAGTCCGAAGGTGAAGCGGGCCGGCAGCGCGGTCGCCGAGATCAGCACCGGCGCGAGGAACAGGAACGAGAACGGGTTCTGGAGCCCACCGGTGAAGAACAAGAGTCCGGCCAGCTCCACGATGTTCAGCGCGAGCAGTCCGGCCGCCTGCATCGGCTCCAGCCGCTGCAGCGGATTGGAGACGGCCTGGAGTCCCAGATTGAGCGCGGCCGACAGGGCGATGATGCTGACGCAGGGGACGATCTCGACGTTGAACTCCAGCCCCTGCGCCACGATGAAGATCGCGGCGAGCTGGCCGAGCACCGCGAGCCAGCGCAGCCGCAGGATGGTGTCCAGGCGGATATGCCGCTGCGCGGGACGAAAGTCGGAAGCGGCAATTTCGGTCATGTCGGCCAATGTGGCGGTGCCTTCTGGTCACAAACGCGCGGCTGGTGGAACCACCCGGATTACAAGCCTTGCGCTGTCAGCTGCAATAGCAGAAGAACGGCCCAGCATGACCGGGAACGACAAAGCTTCAAGTCCGCCGACTGTCGCGGAGCGCAGCTCCTCTGCGGCAATTGCGGTCGATCACCTCGTCAAGGTCTACAAGCAGACCCGCGCCGTCGACGACATCTCCTTTTCGCTGCCGCGCGGCAGCATCACCGGGCTCTTGGGCGGCAACGGTGCCGGCAAGACCACGACCATCGCGATGATCATGGGCCTGGTGCTGCCGACCTCCGGCCGCGTGCAGGTGCTCGGTCACAGGATGCCCGAGGAGAGCGCTTCCGTGCTGGGCCGGATGAATTTCGAGAGCCCCTATGTCGACATGCCGATGCGGCTCACGGTGCGTCAGAACCTCACCATCTTCGGCAAGCTCTATGCGGTGAAGAATCTCGCGGGCCGCATCGCCAGGCTCGCCGACGATCTCGACCTCACCGAATTCATCGACCGCGCCAACGGCAAGCTCTCCGCCGGCCAGAAGACCCGCGTCGCGCTGGCGAAGGCGCTGATCAACCAGCCCGAGCTGCTCCTCCTGGACGAGCCGACGGCTTCGCTCGACCCTGACACCGCCGATTGGGTGCGAGCCCATCTGGAGCGCTATCGCAAGGAGAACAACGCCACCATTCTCTTGGCCTCGCACAACATGCTCGAGGTCGAGCGTCTCTGCGACCGCGTCATCATCATGAAGCGCGGCCGCATCGAGGACGACGACACGCCCGAGGCCATCATGGCCCGCTACAACCGCACCACGCTGGAGGAGGTGTTTCTGGACGTCGCCCGCGGCCGGGTGAACGGAGCTCAGGAGGCGGCGCGATGAGCAAGCCCATATATTTCGGCCGTAGCCCGGGTGAGCGGAGCGATACCCGGGAACGCCGCCAGCAAAATCCCGGATGTCGCTTCGCTCATCCGGGCTACGCGGTGCGCCGATGAGCGAGATCTCCCTTCACCGCGGCATCTCCATGCAGCGCATCGGCGCGATGATCCTGCGCTATTGGTACCTGTTGATGTCGTCCTGGCCGCGGCTGCTCGAGCTGCTCTACTGGCCGGCGCTCCAGGTCATCACCTGGGGCTTCCTCCAGCTCTACATCGCGCAAAACGCCAATTTCTTCGCGCGCGCCGGCGGCACGCTGATCGGCGCCGTCATCCTCTGGGACATCCTGTTCCGGGGACAGCTCGGCTTCTCCATCTCCTTCCTGGAGGAGATGTGGGCGCGCAACCTCGGCAACCTCATGATGAGCCCCTTGAGGCCGATCGAGTTTCTGCTGTCGCTGATGATCATGAGCCTGATCCGGCTCGCGATCGGCGTGATCCCGATGACGCTGCTCGCGCTGTTCCTGTTCCACTTCAACGTCTACAGCCTCGGCCTGCCGCTGATCGCGTTCTTCTGCAATCTGATCTTCACCAGCTGGTCGGTCGGCATCTTCGTCTCGGGCCTCGTGCTGCGAAACGGTCTCGGCGCCGAGAGCATCGTCTGGACCCTGATGTTCGCGATCATGCCGCTCGCCTGCATCTACTATCCGGTCAGCGTGCTGCCGGCCTGGCTGCAAGTCGTCGCCTGGGTGCTGCCGCCGACCTACGTGTTCGAGGGGATGCGCGCGCTGCTGATCGAGAACACCTTCCGCACCGACCTCATGCTGGAGGCGCTGGTCATCAATGCAGGCCTTCTGGTTGCATCTTTTGGGGCATTCCTTGCCCTTTTGCGCAGCGCCAGGAAGAACGGCTCGCTGCTGTCCGCCGGCGAATAGTTTCACTTTCCCGTGGATTCAGGCTGATTTAACCGTCCCCGCTACGTAGATGTACGGGGACGATGCATTGACGCAATATTACGCATTCGGCAGTATGCTGCGATGCGAAGAGGGATATAGCGATGCCTATTGGTGAGTTTGGCGGCGCGCCGCCCCTGGCTGCAGAAGGCAGTCCGGTTCTGACGACGCCGATGTACTGGATGTACGAGATGGCGCACGCCTCTCTCAATCCGGCACGCGCGGTCACCGACGCGACCAAGCTCCTGTTTCAGAATCCCCTCAATCCCTGGGCGCGCACCGAGGTCGGCAAGTCGGTCGCAGCGGCCTGCGAATTGTTCGAGCGCACCACGCGCCGTTACGGCAAGCCGGAATGGGGCCTCAACGACACCGAGGTCAACGGCATCCGCGTCCCCGTCGAGATCCGTTCGGTCTGGGAAAAGCCGTTCTGCCGGCTGCTCTATTTCGATCGCAAGTTCACCCGTCCGCTGCGCAGCCCGCAGCCCCGCGTGCTGATCGTAGCCCCGATGTCCGGCCACTATGCGACGCTGCTGCGCGGCACGGTCGAGGCCTTCCTGCCCGCGCATGAGGTCTACATCACCGACTGGGCCGATGCCCGCATGGTGCCGCTCAGCGAGGGCCGCTTCGATCTCGACGACTACATCGACTACGTCATCGAGATGCTGCACGTTCTCGGCGGCAACACCCATGTCATGGCGGTGTGCCAGCCCTCGGTGCCCGTCGTCGCCGCCGTCTCGATCATGGAGGCGCAGCGCAATCCGTTCGTGCCGACCTCGATGACGCTGATGGGCGGCCCGATCGACACCCGCCGCAATCCGACCGGCGTGAACGACCTCGCCCAGCAGCGCGGCATCGACTGGTTCCGCAACCACGTCATCACCAAGGTGCCGTTCCCGCATCCGGGCATGATGCGCGACGTCTATCCGGGGTTCTTGCAGCTCAACGGCTTCATCAGCATGAATCTCGACCGGCACATGGATGCCCACAAGCAGCTCTTCGCCCATCTGGTGAAGGGCGACGGCGATCTCGTCGACAAGCATCGTGAGTTCTATGACGAATATCTCGCGGTGATGGACCTCTCCGCCGAGTATTACCTGCAGACGGTCGACACCGTGTTCGTGAAGCACGCGCTGCCGAAGGGCGAGATGACCCATCGTGGAACCCGCGTCGATCCCTCCAAGGTCAAGCGTGTGGCGTTGATGACGGTCGAAGGCGAGAACGACGACATCTCCGGTCTCGGTCAGACCGAAGCAACGCACACATTGTGCAGCTCGATCCCCGATCATCGCCGCGTTCATTACGTCCAGAAGGGCGTCGGACATTACGGCGTGTTCAACGGCTCGCGTTTCAAGTCGGAAATCGTGCCGCGGATTCACGACTTCATGGTCTCCGCAGCGAATCCGAGCTCGTTGCAGGCTCTCGCAGCCGAATAGAGCGTTTTCGAGCGAAGTGGCGACCGGTTCGCGTAAAGAAAACGCGTCAAAACAGGAATCCAGAGCCGTTCCGATTCGATCGGAACGGCTCTGGGCGCGTATTTCGGCTTTCCCGTCGAAAATTCGGGTGCTGCCGGAGGTTCCGGCAGGGCCTGTTGCCGTCCAGATTCGCGGTATTTAGGTAGCCTTATAGGAGTGAGTCCCCCCTCACCCCTTGGGGGTGTCGCATGCATCCAGCGGGGGCGAAAAAAGCGGGTTCCAACCCCAGTCTGTAGGGTCTCCCGGACGCCAGACCCCTGTATATTGGGCAAATGATTTGTTTTTGCGCCGAGCGCTTTCCCTGGCGGCGGTTATGGCAGAATCCGGGCGAACTCCTGCTCCCCGGACTCACAGACATGGCCACTCGCGCACTCCTCTATCGGCGGCCCCACGAGCCAAAGACCCTCGTCATCACCCATGGATCGCAGTTTTTTGCGATTCGGCTGCGTCGGCACAGACGCGCGCGCCGTTACACGCTCAGAATTCATCCGAGCGATCGCGAAGCCATCCTCACCATGCCGCCGCGCGGCACGCTCGCGGAAGCCAAGGACTTCGCACAGCGTCACGGTGCATGGATAGCGGCACGTCTCGGGCGTTTGCCGAAGGCCGCGCCGTTCCAGCCTGGCACAGTGATACCGCTTCGCGGCGTTTCCCATCGCATCGTTCATCGCGCCGGTGCGCGCGGCACGGTGTGGACCGAGGTGCGCGACAGCGGTGAACGCATTCTCTGCGTCGCCGGCGGGGCCGAACATGCCGACCGCCGCGTCCATGACTTCCTCAAGCGCGAGGCGCGCCACGATCTCCAGCGTTCGGCCGAAGCCTATGCCGGCGAGCTCGGCGTCAGGGTCAAGCGGCTGTCGATCCGCGACCAGTCCAGCCGCTGGGGCTCCTGCACCTCGGCGGGCTCGCTGTCGTTCTCCTGGCGCCTGATCCTCGCGCCGCCCTTCGTGCTCGACTATCTCGCCGCCCATGAGGTCGCTCATCTCGTCGAGATGAACCACTCGGCGCGGTTCTGGCGCGTCTGCGGCAAGGTCTGCCCCTCGATGGAGCGCGCCAAGAAGTGGCTCGACACGCACGGCAATGACCTGCACCGGTACGGGGTCGAGGATTAGAGCCGCTGTTGGCACAGCAAGGGGTGTCATCGCCCGCGAAGGCGGGCGATCCAGTACGCCGCGGCCGCCATTATAAATCTCGATGTCTCGGAGTACTGGATTCCCCGCCTTCGCGGGGAATGACAGCGGAGAATGAGGCGCGCACTCCGCTCACGCGCTGATATCCGCGCTCATCCCCGGCTGCGTGCGTGACGCGAGATCGTGCGCAGGGTCTCATCGACAAGACCCTACCTCTCCTTCAAGGGACGCTTCTGGAGAATTCCGCAAGCCTTCGCGCGCGAAGATCTCGCCATCCGACCTTTGGATCATGACGGCCATTACGGCATCTTCTTCGCAAGCTGGCAGGTCGCATCAATCGACTTGAGCTGCGGCCAACCTGTCAGTGATGTGTCCGAACAGGTGTCAGCCATGTCTCCGGACTAAACAGAAGGGGGGCGATCCAGTATTCCAGAGACGGCGGTGATTGAACCTAGAAGCCGCGGCGTACTCGATTCCCCGCTTTCGCGGGGAATGACAGTTGAGAATGCGGCGACTTCCTCGCGTCTCGCTCGATTCTCGCCGCACGTCGCGACGATGCGCGGTTCGCTCGATTTGCCACGTCTCATCAAGCGCTTCGCACAATCCACCGCGCGTCACGCCGGACGTCGCGCTCTACTGTGCATGGGGTTGTTTTCGCAGTTTTTGTTTTGAGGCCATGGCGACCTCACGACGAACCTATCGGTTCCCGCCAAACAGCCGGTCCATCAGCCAGCCGTCGAGTCCTGCGGCGGCTTCCGGCCGCGCATTGGCGCGCGTGGGGGGCGGGCGATAGCCGCCATTGTTCGCCGGTGCGGGTCCGGGCGCGGCAGCTGTCGGAGGCGACACTTGCGATGCCGCCTGCGCGAGGTTCGACAGACCCCAGCCACCCGGCGAACTTGGTAGGTTCGCCACCTGCACGCCCTCGTGCGCGGTGCGCATGAAGCGCGACCAGACTTCCACCGGCAGGCCGCCGCCGGTGGCCTTCTTGGTCGGCGAGTTGTCGTCATTGCCGAGCCAGACGCCGGTGACGAGGTTGGCGGTGTAGCCGATGAACCAGGCGTCGCGGTAATCCTGGCTGGTGCCGGTCTTGCCGGCCGCCGGCCAGCCCGGGATCTCCGCCTTCTTGGCGGTGCCTGATATCAGCGTCTCCCGCATCATCGTGTTCATCATGCCGACATAGCGCGGGTCGATCACCTGGTTGCGCTCGTCCGCCTGGCGCATGTAGAGCAGCTTGCCACTGAGCGTCCTGATCCGCGTGACGACATGCGGCGTCACCGTGAAGCCGCCATTGGCGAACGGCGCATAGGCGCCGACCAGCTCCACGACCGAGACCTCGGACGTGCCGAGCGCGATCGAGGCGTTGGGCTCCAGCTTGGAGGAGATGCCGAGCCGGTGCGCGGTGCGCACCACGTTCTTCGGCCCGACCTCGAGGCCGAGGCGGATCGCGACCGTGTTGAGCGACATCGCCAGCGCCTGGGTCAGCGTCACCGCCCCGAAATATTCATGGGTGTAGTTCTCAGGTCTCCAGCCCTTGACCTCGATCGGCGCGTCCTGGCGCACGGTGTCGGGCGTCAGGCCCTGCTCGAGCGCGGTCAGGTACACGAATGGCTTGAACGAGGAGCCCGGCTGGCGCTTGGCGGTGACCGCGCGGTTGTACTGGCTCTCGGAATAGTTCCGCCCGCCGACCAAGGCGCGCACGGCGCCGTCGGGCGTCATCGCCACCAGCGCGCCCTGGCTGACATTGAACTTCACGCTCTTGGCCGCGAGCTCGTCGATGATGGCGGCTTCCGCCACGCCCTGCAGCTTCGGATCGATCGTGGTCTCGACCTTGATGCTCTCGTCGATCTGGCCGACGAGGTCGTCCAGCACCTCGCCGATCCAGTCGGCGACGTAATTGACCGTGCCGGCACCGACCGGCTTCACGTTGTATGAGGGATGGCCGATCGAGGCCTGCGCCTGCGCTTCGGTGATGAATTTTGCATCCGCCATCGCCGTGAGCACGATCTGCGCGCGCGCTTCCGCGCCTTCCGGGTTCCGGTTCGGCGCGAGCCGCGAGGGCGATTTGACGAGGCCGGCCAGCATCGCGGCTTCTGCGATGGTGACGTTCTTCGCCGACTTGCCGAAATAGCGCTGCGCGGCGGCCTCGACGCCGTAGGCGCCCGAGCCGAAATAGACGCGGTTGAGATAGAGCTCCAGGATCTCGTTCTTGGAATGCTTGCGCTCCAGCCAGATCGCGAGCTCCGCCTCCTGCAGCTTGCGCTGCATGGTGCGCTCCTGGGTCAGGAACAGGTTCTTCGCGAGCTGCTGCGTCAGCGTCGAGCCGCCCTGCGACACGCCGCGATGGAGCACGTTGGTGACGAGGGCGCGCAGGATGCCGACGGGATCGATGCCGAAATGCGAATAGAAGCGGCGGTCCTCGATGGCGATGAAGGCCTTGGGCAGGTACGGCGGCAGATCCTTCAGCGCGATATTGGCGCCGGCCATCTCGCCGCGCTGCGCCAGCATGCTGCCGTCGATGCCGACGATCTGGATCGTCGGCGGACGCTTGGGAATCTCCAGCGACTGGATCGGCGGCAGATGGGCGCCCACCCAGACCACGACGCCGATCACGGCGATCGCGCCCCACAGGCCCAGCACCGCGCCCCAATAGACCAGGCGCCCAAGGCTGGCGCCGATGCGCGACTTCGACCGGCGCTTGGCGCCGCTGCGGCCGGCCGATGCCTTCCGCTCGCGCGGCGGCTCGTCGGTAGAATCCTCAGTTTTGCTCTTGGCGGATGATTTCGCAGACTTCTTCGGCTTGTCCTCGCCGCCCGGGACGCGGTCGGCCGCGGTCAGGCGCAGGTCGGCGAGCGCCGCGGGCAAGCCGAACAGCGGCTCCTTCCGCCCACCCTTTTTCTTTCCCCACGCCATACGCAAAACGCCCGGTCAGTCCGCCCCGCCGCACGCTAGCGGTCGCTGTTTAAGGCCCGGTTACCCGGACGTTAACGCGCGATTAGGAGGTGCGGCATTCGCCCGCCGCAGTTCCGCTCATCGGACGGTGA
The DNA here is from genome assembly GCF_028128935.1 of Bradyrhizobium sp. CCBAU 11361. Lineage (NCBI taxonomy): Bacteria > Pseudomonadati > Pseudomonadota > Alphaproteobacteria > Hyphomicrobiales > Nitrobacteraceae > Bradyrhizobium > Bradyrhizobium sp. CCBAU 11361. The sequence goes on along the minus strand of NZ_LBJZ01000200.1, from coordinate 439,234 downwards.
AGCTAGGATCGCCGCCACAAAACAAGAGGGAACACGCGAGGGAGTACCTATGGGCCACATCGATCCGACCAAGGAGATTTTTGCGCAATTCCGGGACAACGACCGTCCGGGCCCGATCCAGATGCTCAATCTGGTGCGCTTGCGCAAAGACGCCGCCTATCCGGACGGCCGCAAGGCGAGCGGCGCGGAGGCCTATGCGGCCTATGGCCGCGAGAGCGGCCCGGTGTTCGAACGCCTCGGCGGCCGCATCGTCTGGCAGGGCAGGTTCGAGCTGATGCTGATCGGCCCGCAGGAAGAGCGCTGGGACCATTGCTTCATCGCCGAATACCCGAGCGTCGCCGCCTTCGTCGAGATGATCCGCGATCCCGTCTACCGCGAGGCGGTGAAGCACCGTCAGGCCGCCGTGGAGGATTCGCGGCTGATCCGCCACGCGGTGCTGCCGGTGGGGAAGAACTTTGGGGAGATACCGAAGTAGACGCCACAAGGCGGCGGTCCCTCTCCCCGTCATCCCCGCGCAACGGCGAAGCCGTTGTCGCTGGAGGTGCGAGACCTACGATGCGAATGCATCGTGGGGCGAGCCTCGAAGGATGCACGGCCCCGATGTCTCTACGCGACCACCAGCCGGGCCGTCGCCCTTCGAGGGCCGCTGAAGAAGCGGCCACCTCAGGGTGACGGTCATGGATGTGAGCTCGCGATCAATTCGCGCAGTGCGGCCCAAAAAAAACGGCGGCCCTCAGGCCGCCGATCGCGTTTCAGAATCAAGCAACCGCTAGCCCGCCGGGCCGTTGTCCTCGATGATCGGGCCGAACAGCTCCCAGCGCTCGCCGTTGAACTTCATCATCTGCATCTGCTTGTTGACGCGATAATCGTTCGGTCCGGTGTTGATCTTGATGCCGGGCAACGCGAAGCTCGGGGTGAAGTCCTTGATGTTGGCGACCTGCTTCATCACGTTCTCGCGCGACAGGTCGTCGCCGCACTGTTTCAGCACCTGCGTCAGCAACTCGGCGACCGAATAAGCATAGGTGTTGACCGTGTTGAGCTTGTCGCCTTCGGGGAAATACTTGTCCATGAAGGCGAAGAAGGCCTTCACGCCCGGATCGTCCTTCCACTGCGGGTCACTCGGCTCCTTGCCGTATTGGGTCGAGATGATGCCCTTGGAAATGTCGAGGCCGGCCGGCTTCAGCGTCGCCGAGATCGGACTCGCATTGATGTCGAGGATGTGCACCGGCGTCCAGCCGAGCTCGGCCACCTTCTTGATGGCCTGCGCCGCGAACTTCGGCGTCGAGGCATCGTAGAAGAGATCGGCGCCGAGCGACTTCAGCTTGACCACCTGCGAATCGACGGTCGGGTCGGTGACCTCGTAGGACACTTCGCCGACGATCATGCCGGCGGCCTTGTCGCCGAGGCCGCTCTTGAGGCCGGCGAGATAGTCGCGGCCCATGTCGTCGTTCTGGTAGAGCACGCCGATCTTGGCATTGGGGTGATTGGCGAGAATGTACTTGGCGTAGATGCGTCCCTCGGACACGTAGTTGGGATTGTAGGCGATGGTCCAGGGATAGTTCTGCGGATCGTTGAAGCGTGCGGCGCCGGTCGAGGCCAGCAGCTGCGGGATCTTCTTGCCGTTGAGATATTTTTGCACGGCGGCGTTCGCGGCCGTGCCGATGATCTGGAAGGTGAACAGCACTTCGTCGCCTTCGACGAGCTTGCGCACCTGCTCGACCGTCTTCGGCGGCGAATAGGCGTCGTCGTACTGGATCAAATTGATCTTGCGGCCGTTGATGCCGCCCTGATCATTGATCATCTTGAAGTAGGCGGCCTGGGTCTTGCCGATATTGGCATAGACGGAGTAGGCGCCGGAGAACGGCACGGTCTGGCCGATCTTGATCTCGGTGTCGCTCGCACCGGTGTCATATTTCTTCTGTGCGAGGGCTTGGCTGGCGGAGAACGCGAAGGCGAGTGCCGCCGTGGCAGTTATGAAGGCTCTGCGATTGCTCATGTTGGGTTGTTCCTCCTGACGGAATATCCGGTCGACGGTCTTTTTCCGTTGATTGCAACGGTCGCCATCGCTGCCGCGGAGTGTGGAGGAACGTTCGCCGCCGCGCAAGGATCGCGGCGCTGCGCCGTAGCGTCTCAGGCCAAGGATGTTAACCAGCAGTCCTAGGCCAGGAACAATGCCACCAGTGCGAGGGCCGCCGGCAGCGCCTGCACGATCAGGATGCGCGTGCTGACGGTCGCCGCGCCATAGGCGCCGGCCACGATCACGCAGAGCAGGAAGAATGCCTTGATCTGGAATGCGAAGGCCGGGTTGCCGTGAAGCAAGCCCCAGATCAGGCCGGCGGCGAGGAAGCCGTTATAGAGGCCCTGATTGGCAGCCATCACCTTCGTGATCGCGGCCTTCTCCGGCGTATTGCGAAAGACCTTCAAGCCCTGCGGCTTGTCCCAGAGGAACATCTCCAGGATCAGGAAGTAGGCGTGCAGTGCGGCGACCAGCGCCACCAGGATATTGGCGATCAGGATCAAGTTGAGCTCCCCCAGCGTCAGCTTTCGGGTGGACGGTAGCACGTCCGGCATGGCAATTGCGACGCCTGTTCCGAATTGATGGTGTCGCAATGGCCGGTCGATCAGCAACTCCGCCCGAGAGTTTCGGCCTCGATCGTCTGGCGACGCCGATCGGAACCGCACTGCTCGTCACCGATGCCGAGGGCGCCCTGCGCGCGCTCGACTGGGACGACTACGAGCACCGCATGCGCGAGCTGCTGCGCCTGCATTACGGCGCGGTGGATCTGAGCGAGCGCTCTGCGCCGGCAGCGATGAAGGCCGCGCTGTCGGATTACTTCGCCGGCGATCTCGGAAGGCTTTCGGCCATCGCATGGCGCATCGCCGGCACACCGTTCCAGCAAAAGGTCTGGACCGCGCTTGCCAAGATCCCCGCCGGCACCACGATGAGTTACGGCGCGCTCGCCGCAAGGATCGACATGCCCAAAGCCATTCGCGCCGTCGGCCATGCCAACGGCTCCAACCCGATCAGCGTCGTGCTGCCCTGTCATCGCCTGATCGGCGCCGACGGCTCGCTGGTGAAATACGGCGGCGGTCTGGAGCGCAAGCGCTGGCTGCTGCGCCATGAGGGGGTGGAGGTTTGAAGGCGTAGAGCGCGCAACCTCTCTCTCCTCGTCATTCCGGGGCGCCGCGCAGCGGCGAGCCCGGAATCTATCGCGCCACCGACTCCGCGGATGAATGGATTCCGGGTTCGCGCTATGCGCGCCCGGGAATGACGAGGGGAGAGAGGGGCGCGCGACCGACCTCACGCCGCCGGCTGAACCGCCTTGTCGCCGGCCATCACATGGGTCAGCGCGCTCTTGATCGCGGACTGGCGGGTCGGTGCGTTGATCTGCGCGCCGAGCAGGTCGGTGACGTAGAACACGTCGCGCGCGCGCTCGCCGAAGGTCGCGACGTGGGCGGAGGCGATGTTGAGGTTGAGCTTCGAGATCGCGGTGGTGAGCTCGTAGAGCAGGCCGGGCCGGTCGAGACCGGACACCTCGATCACGGTGTAGCGGTCGGACCACTGGTTGTTGATGGTCACTTCCGGCTCGATCACGAAGGGCCGCGCCTTGCTGCGCACGGTGCGCCGCGCCACCACCTCGGGCAGCCGCAGCTTGCCTTCGAGCACGTCCTCGATCATCTCGCCGATCCGGGTGGCGCGCCGTCCCTCGTCCTCGTCGCGGTCGTATTCCCGGGAGATCGAGATCGTGTCGAGCGCGCGGCCGTCGGTCGTGGTGTAGATCTGGGCGTCGACGATGTTGGCGCCGGCGGAGGCGCAGGCGCCCGCGATGATCGACAGCAGCCAGGGATGGTCGGCGGCGAAGATGGTCAGCTCGGTGACGCCGCGCACTTCGTCGAAGCCGACATTGATCGCGAGCTTGTGGCCGGCCTGCTCGCTGGAGCGGACGAAGCGGGCGTGGCGGATCTTGCGCGGCAGCTCGACCTTGAGCCAGTAGGCCGGGTAGTGCCGGGCGATATAGGCATCGAGCTCGTCCGCCGGCCATTCGGCGAAGGCCATGCGGAATTCGGCATGTGCGGCCACGAGGCGTTTTCCCCGATCGACCTCCGAGAAGCCGCCGGTCAGCACCGGCTCGGTCTCATAATAAAGCGAGCGCAACAGCTGCGCCTTCCAGCCGTTCCAGACGCCGGGACCGACGCCGCGGATGTCGGCGGTGGTGAGGATCGTCAGCAGCTTCATCTGCTCGACCGACTGCACCACGGCGGCGAAATTCTCGATGGTCTTGCGGTCCGACAGGTCGCGCGACTGCGCGACCGTGGACATGGTCAGATGCTCCTCGATCAGCCAGGCTACGAGCTCGGTGTCGGCCGCGCTGAAGCCGAGCCGCGGGCACAGCCGCCGCGCGACCTTGGCGCCGGCGATCGAGTGATCCTCCGGCCGGCCCTTGGCGACGTCGTGCAAGAGCGTGGCGATGTAGATCACGGAGCGGTGCTCGGGCCGGGACTTGCGCATCAGGTCGCTCGCCAGCGCGAACTCCTCGATGCCGCCCCGCTCGATGTCCTGGAGGAAGCCGATGCAGCGGATCAAATGCTCGTCGACGGTGTAGTGATGATACATGTTGAACTGCATCATCGAGACGATCTTGCCGAAGGCGCGGATGAAATGGCCGAGCACGCCGGTCTCGTTCATGCGCCGCAGCACGATCTCCGCGTTGTCGGAGGTCAGGATCTCCATGAACAGCCGGTTGGCTTCGGGGTTCTCGCGAAGCTGCGCGTTGATCAGGCCGAGCGAACGCGTCACGTCGCGCATCGCATCCGGGTGGAAGGCGAGGTTGTTCTTCTGCGCCAGGCGGAAGATGCGGATCAGGTTGACCGGATCGTGCTTGAAGACGTCGGGCGCGGCGACGTTGATGCGGTTGTTGTCGACGATGAAGTCGTCGCTGTCGGGAACGCGTCGCTTGGCCGGGGTCGGGCGCAGCCGCGCCATCATCCGGCTCAAGACCGGCGCGGGCTTGGCCTGCTGGTCCTCGAGCTTGGCGCAGAGAATGGCGGTGAGATTGCCGACTTCCTTGGCGACCAGGAAGTAGTGCTTCATGAACCGCTCGACGTCCTGCATGCCGGGATGCGAGGTGTAGCCGAGCCGGATCGCGATCTCGCGCTGGAGGTCGAAGGAGAGGCGCTCCTCGGCGCGGCCGCAGTAGAAATGCAGATTGCAGCGCACCGACCAGAGGAAATCGGCGCAGCGGCGGAAGCTGCGATATTCCTGCGCGTCGAACACGCCGCGCTCGACCAGCTCGTCGGTATCGCGGACGCGGTAGACGTATTTGGCGATCCAGAACAGCGTGTGCAGGTCGCGCAAGGCGCCCTTGCCGTCCTTGACGTTGGGTTCGACCAGGTAGCGCGACTGGCCGCCGCGGCGGTGCCGCTCCTCGCGCTCGGCGAGCTTTGCGGTGACGAATTCGGACGCGGTGCCCTGCACCACTTCCTTGTCGAAGCGTTCGACCAGCTCGTCATAGAGCGGCTGGTCGCCGGTCAGGAAGCGCGTCTCCAGGATCGCGGTGCGGATCGTCATGTCGCCGCGCGCCTGCCGGATCGATTCGTCGACCGAGCGCGTGGCGTGTCCGACCTTCAGCCCCATGTCCCAGAGGCAATAGAGGATCGCCTCGGCGACCTGCTCGCCCCAGGCCGTCTGCTTGTAGGGCAGGATGAAGAGCAGATCGATGTCCGATTCCGGTGCCATCAGGCCGCGGCCATAGCCGCCGGTCGCCACCACCGCCATGCGCTCGGCGCCGCTCGGGATCGGCGATCGGTAAAGATGGCGGGTCGCCGCCGAATAGAGGATGCGGATGATCTCGTCCTGCACATGGCACAGCCGCTCGGCGCAGCGACGGCCATGGCGGTCCTTCAGAAGGATCGCCTGTGCGGCGGCGCGCGACGCGATCAGCTCGGCCTTGAGCAGTTGCGCCATGGCGGTGCGGAACGCGTCCTCGCGTCCGTGGTGCTTTTCGGCAAGCGCATCGACCGCGGCGGTGATCCGCGCGGTGTCGAAGCGATCGTCCACCTCTTGCTTGTGCTGTGTCGCGACGCTGTCCATGCCTCACCGGATATAAGAGGTGACAGGCGCTGTCACCCGCCATTCGCTGGCAATAGTCGTTCCATGCTTGAAAAGCCCGGCAGCGGGCAAAGTTGTTCTCGGGCGACCCGCCTTCAGGGGTGGGATTTTCTCGTTGACCTCTAGATATAACTCATTGAAAAACAATGAAGTTTTTGAGGAGGCCGGGCATGACCAAGGTGACACGACGCATTCTGTTGGCGGGAGCAATGGCGCTCGCCATGACCCCCGCCGCGCGGGCGGCCGATCCGCTCAAGGAAATCCGCATCGACTGGGCGACCTACAACCCGGTGTCGCTGGTCCTGAAGCAGAAGGGGCTGCTGGAGAAGGAGTTCGCCAAGGACGGCATCACCATCACCTGGGTGCAGTCGGCCGGCTCCAACAAGGCGCTCGAATTCCTTAATGCCGGCTCGATCGATTTCGGCTCGACCGCGGGCTCGGCGGCGCTGGTGGCGAAGATGAACGGCAACCCGATCAAGTCGATCTACGTCTATTCGCGTCCCGAATGGACCGCGCTGGTCACGGGCAAGGAGTCCAGGATCGCGAGCGTTGCGGATCTCAAGGGCAAGCGCGTCGCGGTGACGCGCGGCACCGATCCGCACATCTTCCTGGTGCGCGCGCTGCTTGGTGCCGGCCTCACCGAAAAGGACATCACGCCGGTGCTGCTCCAGCACGCCGACGGCAAGACCGCGCTGATCCGCGGCGATGTCGATGCCTGGGCCGGGCTCGATCCGATGATGGCGCAGGCCGAGGTGGAGGAGGGCGCCAAGCTGTTCTATCGCAAGGCCGACGCCAACACCTGGGGCATCCTCAATGTGCGCGAGCAGTTCCTGAAGGACTATCCGGACATCGCCCGCCGCGTGCTCGCAACTTACGAAGAGGCGCGCAAATATTCGCTGGCGAACTACGACGATCTCAAGAAGACCTTCATCGCCGTGACCAAGCTTCCCGAGGCCGTCGTCGACAAGCAGCTCAAGGAACGCACCGAGCTGACGCATAGCCGCATCGGCGCGCCCCAGCGCGAGTCGATCCTCGCCGCGGGCCTGGCGTTGCAGCAGGCGGGAGTCGTCGACGCCAAGGTCGACGTGAAGGCGACGTTGGATGCGCTGATCGACGACCAGGTCCCGCTGCCGACGAATTAGTTTGGCGCGGAGAGGGCATGCGCAAGCAACATACTCAGCTGTCGTCCCGGCGAAGGCCGGGACCCATAACCACAGGGAGTGGTTTGTGGCAAAGGCGGTAACTCCGAGTCACCGTAACCACACCTCCCTGTGGTTATGGATCCCGGATCGGCGCTCCGCTTCGCTGCGCTTGTCCGGGACGACAGCCTAGAATGCCGCACGCCCTTGCATTCCCTGACCAGACGCGCTTCCTACCGGCCATGATCTCCGACGCGCCTGTCTTGCAACGATCCTCTGATACGGCCGAGAGCGCCGCCGCGCCCTCGCGCGTCGCGCGTTACGCGCGGCCGGTGCTGGGTGTGCTGTTGCCGCTTGCGCTCGCGCTCGGCTGGGAGCTCGTGGTGTGGTCTGGCTGGTCCAACGGCCGGCTGGTGCCGCCGCCCTCGCGCGTCTTTGTCACCATCGCCGATCTCGCCCGCTCCGGCGAACTCGTCCGTCACATCGCCGCGACGCTGTGGCGCGTCGGCCTCGGCTTCGCGTTCGGCGTCGTCGCGGGCACGCTGCTCGGGGCGATCTCAGGCTATTGGTCGCTGGCGCGCCGGCTGCTCGATCCGACCGTGCAGGCGCTGCGCGCGATACCCTCGCTGGCCTGGGTGCCGCTGTTCATCCTCTGGCTCGGCATCTTCGAGACCTCGAAGGTCGCGTTGATCGCGGTCGGCGTGTTCTTCCCGGTCTATCTCGGCGTCATGGGCGCGATCCTCTCGGTCGATCGCAAGATCGTCGAGGTCGGCCGCACCTTCCGCTTGTCCGGACCGGCGATGATCCGCCGCATCCTGCTGCCCGCGGTGCTGCCGGCCTATGTCGTCTCCTTGCGCGTCGGCCTCGGTCTCGGCTGGATGTTCGTGGTGGCGGCCGAATTGATCGGCGCCTCCGAAGGGCTCGGCTATCTCCTGCTCGACGGCCAGCAGCTCGGCAAGCCTGCGCAGATCCTCGCCGCGATCGTGATCTTCGCCATCCTCGGCAAGCTCACGGACTGGCTGATCGAGGTCGGGTCCGCGCCCTTCCTGCGCTGGCAGGACGCCTTCGGGCGCGCCGGGGGGGCATAACGCGATGCTGGCGCTCGACCGGGTCGGCAAGACCTATCCCAACGGCGTCGAGGCGCTGGCGCGCTTCTCCGCCGAGATCAGGCAGGGCGAGATCGTCGCCATCATCGGCGGCTCCGGCTGCGGCAAGTCCACGCTGCTGCGCGCCATCGCCGGCCTCGACCGCGCCAGCTCCGGCACGGTAACGCTCGACGACGAGGCGATCAGTTCGCCCCATGCCAAGATCGGCATCATCTTCCAGGAGCCGCGGCTTTTGCCGTGGCTCAGCGTCGCCGACAATATCGGCTTTGGCCTCGCCGATCTGCCCGCGGCCGAGCGGCGCGAGAAGGTGGCGCGCGCGCTCGAGCGCGTCGGGCTCGCCGACAAGGCACAGGCCTGGCCGCGCGAGCTCTCCGGCGGGCAGGCGCAGCGCGTCGCGATCGCCCGCGCGCTGGTGCCGCAGCCTGAGGTGCTCTTGCTCGACGAGCCGTTCTCCGCGCTCGACGCCTTCACCCGCAGGGATCTCCAGGATCATCTGCTCGACCTCTGGGCCGACACGCGCCCGACCTTGATCCTCGTCACACATGACGTCGACGAGGCCGTGGTGCTGGCAGATCGCGTGCTGGTGATGCGGCCGCGGCCAGGGCGCTTGTTCGACCAGATCGAGATCAATCTCGGGCGGCCGCGCGACCGCAATTCGCCGCTGTTCGAGAACTTCAAGCGAAGTGTGCTGACGTCACTCGACCGTTCGCTCGACCGCAGCGTGCCCGACCGTGACGCAACCCTGGGTCCCGGCCAGGCCATGTGGTGGTGACAATCTCTCCCCAAGCCGGTACATCGAGAGGCGATTTTTCCGGGAGAGAACGAAGATGGACGCTGCCCAACTGCGCCAGATGCAGGCCCCGATCAAGGAACGCTACAAGACCGATCCCAAGACCGCGCTGATCACGTTGAAGGCGAAGGGCTCGACCGACAGCGATGGCATCGCCTGCAAGGTCGAGACCGGCCGCGCCATCGCGCTTGCCGGCCTGCATCCGGCCACCGACGGCTCCGGCCTCGAACTCTGCTCCGGCGACATGCTGCTCGAGGCGCTGGTCGCCTGCGCCGGCGTCACGCTGAAATCGGTCGCGACCGCGATCGAGGTGCCGCTCAAGACCGGCAACGTCTATGCCGAGGGCGATCTCGATTTCCGCGGCACGCTCGGCGTCGACAAGGAGACGCCGGTCGGCTTCGCCGAGATCCGTCTCCGCTTCGAGGTCGACACGCCGGCGCCGCAGGACAAGCTCGATCTCCTGCTCAAGCTCACCGAGCGCTATTGCGTGGTCTACCAGACCATCAAGAACGGCCCGAAGGTGTCGGTGTCGATGCAGCGGATGTGAGTAGCGAAAGCCGCTACTCCACAGATGGTGTCGTTCCCGCGTAGGCGGGAACCCATAACCCCAGGCCGTCGTGATTTCGGACGGTCGTTGCTCCAGCTCTTAAACCACTACGGCCTGTGGTTATGGATTCCGGGCTCGCGCTTCGCGCGCCCCGGAATGACAGACAGAATGTCCCCCGACCTCCACTTCATCCTCTTCCTCCTCCTGCGCATGGCGATCGCGGCGGCGTTCGTCGTGACGGCCTCGATCATCACCGAGCGATCGGGTCCCGTGATCGGCGCACTGATCGCGACCCTGCCGGTCTCGGCCGGTCCGTCCTACGTCTTTCTTGCCATCGACCATGACGCCGGCTTCATCGCGCAGGGCGCGCTGGCGAGCCTGCCGGTGAATGCGGCGACCATCTTCATGTGCCTCACCTATGTCGTGCTGTCGCAGCGGCACAATCTCGCGGTGAGTTGCGGCAGCGCCGTCGCGGTGTGGATCGTGCTGGCCTCGATCATCCGCCAGTTCGACTGGTCGCTCACCGCCGGGCTTGCCGCCAATCTGATCGCATTCGGCATCTGCATTCCGCTGCTTGCAGGCTATCGCCACGCGAAGATGCCGCTGGTGACACGGCGCTGGTACGACGTCCCCATGCGTGCCGCGCTGGTCGCGATCCTCGTCGCCATCGTGGTTTCGACGTCGGGCTGGGTCGGCCCCCGCATCAGCGGTATCATCGCGCTGTATCCGGTGGTGTTCTCCAGCATCATGCTGATCCTGCATCCACGCATCGGCGGTCCGCCGACCGCTGCCGTGCTCGCCAACTCCGCCTGGGGCCTGCTCGGATTCGGCATGGCGGTCGCGGTGCTGAATGTCGCCGTCACGCAGTTCGGCTCGGCGATTGGCTTGAGTTGCGCACTCGCCACCTGCATCGGCTGGAACCTGACGCTGTGGCGGATGGGGCGACGGAAGAGGGCGGTGCATTAGCCGCCCCGCGCTTCGTAAGGCGAGGTACGCTACGCTTTGGACCTCAGCCCTGCGTCAGGATAGATAGTTACCGGGGCTGGCAGACCCGCTAAGCTGGCAACAGAGCAAGATCGGGGCGTGTGATGGAGGGATTGTACAAGGTCGTATACGATATCAACGACGGCTCCGGCCGCAGCGTTCTGTACGCCCATGCCGGGAAAATGCTTGGCGGCAACACGGCCTTCGCCCACTTCGGCACCTACGAGATTGTGGACGGCGAAATCGTCGCCAGGCTCCGGACGAAGCGCCACAGCCGGTCGCTGCAGCACAGGTCGCTGGTCAGTTCCGACGCCGTCACAATCAGCATTCGCGGTCGACAGGAGGGCAAGCTCTGCCGCTTCGAGGGAGAAGTGGTCGAGGACGCCTCGGTGTTTCGCGCCGTGATGACGCCGCTCGGTGAGGATGACGTTCCCCCGCCCGGTGCGGTCGGCGAGGGCGGCATCGTCAGCGGACTCTATTCGATCGACATCCGGATGCTGGATGGAATTGCCGGTGGCCATACCGGCGTGATGTTGCTGCGCTACGGCCGCATCCTCGGCGGCGATGCCTTCTTCTATTATCTCGGTGCCTATTCTTCGGCGAACGGTCGCTGGAAAGGCGAATTCGTCAATCAGGAACACACGCCGGCGAAGAGCGAGCATCCCTTGTTCGGTGGCTACGAGGTGGGCATCGGCTTCTCCGGCCACTGCGATGACAAGGGCGCCGAAATGGAAGCGACCGCGCTCGCCGGCAAGCGCAGCATCCGCATCGCCGCTACGTTGAAGCTGATCGAGCCGTTTGCCAAAGCGGACCGCTGACGGCCGCGAGCTGTGGTGGAACGGGCGACGGAAGGCGTTGCGTTGATGGGTCAGCATCCTGGACAGTAGTCTCGCGGAAATGCGGGCGCGGGACCGCATCCCGTCATGTCGCGACGTTGCTAAGTATCGATTCGATCGTTGCTAATTCGCGTTTCTCCGCTCCTTCCGCCGGCCATTCTCGGCTCCAGTACTCCGTATTTCTTCTGAGATGGGCTGCCCGATTTCGATAGGTGCATTAATCTAAATTTGGTGCATTCACCGTAAAGATACTTGTCGGCTGTCGCTTCCGCGTTTGGGCGGAAATCGGCATCGAAGTGGGTCCCCTGTACGCGTGAACGGACCCACATAGTTCACAGCTAGTCATACTCGAACGCCCGGTCTGTCCGAGAGCGTCGGCTCGCCTGTCTGAGGCGTGCTGCGCTGCGGCACCATGCGATCCATTCTGGAGATGTTTTGATGTTTGGTCGTAATCCCCAAGGCAATGCCCAGGCGCAGCTCGACGCCATCAGCCGTTCGCAGGCGGTGATCGAGTTCGCGATGGACGGCACCATTCTCACCGCGAATGAAAACTTCCTGAAAGCGCTGGGTTATGGGCTGGAGGAGATCAAGGGCAAGCACCACTCGATGTTCGTGCCGGCCCATCAGCGCGATAGCGCCGCCTACAAGGCGTTCTGGGCCGCGCTGAATAGCGGCCAGTTCCAGGCGACCGAGTTCAAGCGGATCGCAAAGGGCGGCCGCGAGATCTGGATTGAGGCGTCGTACAACCCCGTGCTCGGCGGCGACGGCAAGCCGGTGAAGGTCGTCAAGATCGCGACCGACATCACCGCCAAGAAGATTCGCGCCATGACGGAAGCCTCCAAGGTGTCCGCCATCAGCCGCGCCCAGGCCGTGATCGAGTTCAAGCTCGACGGCACCGTCGTCACGGCCAACGAGAATTTCTGCAAGGCGCTCGGCTATTCGCTGGCCGAGATCGAGGGCAAGCACCACAGCCTGTTCGTGGCTCAGTCCGAGCGTGACGGCGGCGCCTATCGCGAATTCTGGGCCAAGCTCAACCGCGGCGAATACCAGGCCGGCGAGTTCAAGCGCATCGGCAAGGGCGGCCGCGAGGTCTGGATCCTCGCCTCCTACAATCCCCTGCTCGACGAGAACGGCAAGCCGTTCGGCGTCGTCAAGTTCGCGACCGACGTCACCGCGGAGAAGCTGAAGAACGCCGATCTCGCCGGTCAGATCGCGGCGATCGACAAGGCGCAGGCGGTGATCGAGTTCAACATGGACGGCACCATCATCACCGCCAACGCCAACTTCCTCGGCGCGCTCGGCTATTCGCTCGCCGAGATCAAGGGCAAGCATCACAGCATGTTCGTCGACCCGTCGGAGCGCGACGGCGCGGCCTATCGCGAGTTCTGGGCCGCGCTCAACCGCGGCCAGTACCAGGCGGCGGAGTACAAGCGCATCGGCAAGGGTGGCAAGGAGGTCTATATCCAGGCGTCCTACAACCCGATCCTCGATCTCAACGGCAAGCCGTTCAAGGTCGTGAAATATGCCACCGACACCACGCGGCAGGTGCTCGTCCGCATGGGCAACGAGCGCGTTCGCGGCATGATGGAGTCGGTCGCCGCCGGTTCCGAGGAACTCAACGCCTCGGTGCGGGAAATTTCCGAGGCGATGACCAAGTCGCGCGAAACCGCGTTGAGCGCGGTGGATCAGGTCGCGGCCGCCGACGCCCAGGCTCAGCGCCTCACCGAGGCCGCGCAGGCGATGAGTGGCATCGTCGAGATGATCAACAGCATCACCGGGCAGATCAACCTGCTCGCGCTCAACGCAACGATCGAATCCGCCCGCGCCGGCGAAGCCGGCCGCGGCTTTGCCGTGGTCGCCTCCGAGGTGAAGAGCCTCGCCAACCAGGCCAAGCAGGCGACCGACAAGATCGGCCAGGAGATCGGCAGTCTCAACGGCATCTCCGGCGACGTCGTCAGCGCGCTCGGCTCGATCAAGCAGGCGATCAACAATGTCAGCGAATACGTGACATCGACCGCCGCGGCCGTCGAGGAGCAGAGCACGGTCACGAACGAGATGTCGACCAGCATGCAGCGTGCCGCGGCGGAAGCGGCGGCGATCGCGGCGCGGGCGTAGGCCAAACGTTCGGATGCGTAGAGTGGGTTAGCGCAGCGTAACCCACCAGCTTTTCTCGCTGCGGCAAAAGTATCGTAGCCCGCATGAGCGAAGCGACATGCGGGATCAGGTGTCCCGGATATCGCTTCGCTCATCCGGGCTATGGCTGCGGTGACAGAAGCGGTGGGTTACGCCTTCGGCTAACCCACCCTACGGCGCCGTCACTGCTTCGGCAGCTTGGCCTTCAGCGCATAGAGCGCATCCAGCGCCTCGCGTGGCGACATCTCGTCCGGATGCAGCGCCTTCACCGCGTCCATCAGCCGCTCCGCCTCGCTCGGCGGCGCGGCTTCCGCGGCGGCGCGTGAGGGCACGGCGAACAGCGGCAGATCATCGGCGAGGGCGCGGGCGGTCTGGCCGCGGTCCTGGGCTTCGAGCTTGGCAAGCACCGATTTGGCGCGCGTGATCACGGCCGGCGGCAGGCCTGCGAGCTTCGCGACCTGGATGCCGTAGGAGCGGTCGGCCGAGCCCGGCAGCACTTCGTGCAGGAACACGACGTTGCCCTGCCATTCCTTCACCCGCACCGTGGCGTTGAACATCCGCGGCAGTTTTGCCGAGAGCGCGGTCAGCTCATGATAATGCGTTGCGAACAGCGTGCGGCAGCGGTTGCTCTCGTGCAGATGCTCGATCGCGGCCCAGGCGATCGAGAGGCCGTCGAAGGTCGCGGTGCCACGGCCGATCTCGTCGAGGATCACGAGCGCGCGCTCGCCGGCCTGGTTGAGGATCGCAGCCGTCTCGACCATCTCCACCATGAAGGTGGAGCGGCCGCGGGCGAGATCGTCGGCGGCGCCGACGCGCGAGAACAGGCGGTCGGTGATGCCGATGCGGGCGCGCGTGGCCGGCACGAAGCTGCCGATCTGCGCGAGCAGCGCGATCAGCGCGTTCTGGCGCAGGAAGGTCGACTTGCCGGCCATGTTGGGACCGGTGAGCAGCCAGAGCTGGCCGGACTTTTGCGCAGGTCCCGGCGACAGGTCGCAGGCATTGGCGATGAACGGCTCGCCGTTGCGCTTGAGCGCCTGTTCCACAACCGGATGGCGGCCGGCCTCGATGGCGAAACCGAGCGACGAATCCACCTCCGGCCGCACATAGTTCTCGTCGACGGCGAGCTTCGCCAGCGACGTTGCAACGTCGAGCAGCGCGAAACCCTGCGCGGCGGCGCGCAAGTCGTCGCTGATATCGAGTGCCTTGGCGCAGAGCCGCTCGAAAATCTCGAGCTCGAGCCCGAGCGCGCGGTCGCCGGCATTGGCGATCTTGGCTTCGATCTCGCCGAGCTCGGAGGTGGTGAAGCGCACCTGGCCCGCCAGTGTCTGGCGATGGATGAAGGTGGCGTTGAGCGGCGCCGACATCAGCTTGTCGCCGTGCTGCGCGGTCACCTCGACGAAATAGCCGAGCACGTTGTTGTGGCGGATCTTCAGGCCCTTGACGCCAGTGTCGTCGGCGTAGCGCGCCTGCATCGAGGCCACCACGAGGCGCGAGGCGTCGCGCAGGTTTCGTGCTTCGTCGAGGGCAGGCTCGTAACCCTGGCGAACGAAGCCGCCGTCGCGCTTGATCAGCGGCAGTTGCTCGTCGAGCGCCGTCGCAAACTCGGCCGCGAGCTCGCGCGATGGTCGCGTCAAGGCCGCCATCACCGCCGCGATCTCCTGCGGCGGCTGGTCGAGTTCGCCGAGCCGCGCCAGCACCTGGTCGGCGGCGATGATGCCATCGCGCAGGCCAGCGAGATCGCGCGGTCCGCCGCGGCCGACCGAGAGACGGGCCAGCGCCCGCGACATGTCGGGCGCGCCGCGCAGGATGCTGCGGATGTCTTCGCGCGCGGCCGAATCGGCAACGAAGGCGCCGACCGCATCGAGCCGCCGCGCGATCGCCGGCGCGTCCGTCAGCGGCGCCGCCAGACGCTGCGCCAGCAGGCGCGACCCCGCCGAGGTCACGGTGCAGTCGATCGCGTCCAGCAGCGAGCCGCGGCGCTCGCCGGCGAGCGTCCGCGTCAGCTCGAGATTGGCGCGCGTGGCGGGATCGATGGCCATGGTCGCGCCCGAGGCTTCGCGTGCGGGCGGCGACAGCGGCGGGTGCTTGCCGACCTGGGTGCGGTCGACATAGGTGACGGCGGCGGCCGCGGCGGTGGCTTCGAGCCGGGTCAGCTGCGCGAGCCCATCCATGGTCGCGACCGCAAAATAGTCGCACAGTCGCTTCTCGGCGGTGGCGCCGTCGAAGACGTCGCGGGTCAGCGGTGTCACCGCCGGCAGTTCGCGCAAGGTCTGCCCGAGCTCGTTGTCGTTGTAGAGCGCGTCGGTGACGATCGCCTCGTTCGGATTGATCCGCGCCAGCGTCGCGGCGAGCTCGCCGCCCGAACATTCCGTCACCATGAATTCGGCGGTCGAGATGTCGATCCAGGCAAGCCCGAAGCGATCGCCTCCGGAAGACGAGCGGGCGCGCGCGATCGCCAGCAGGTAATTGTTGGCGCGCGCATCGAGCAGCGTGTCCTCGGTCAGCGTGCCCGGCGTCACCAGCCGCACTACGCCGCGGCGCACCACGCTCTTGTTGCCGCGCGCTTTCGCGGCGGCGGGATCCTCGGTCTGCTCACAGACTGCGACCCGGTGGCCGGCCGAGATCAGGCGGTGAAGATAATCCTCGGAGCGCTCGACCGGCACGCCGCACATCGGGATGTCCGCGCCCTGGTGCTTGCCGCGCTTGGTCAGCACGATGCCGAGCGTCTTGGAGGCGATCTCGGCGTCCTCGAAGAACAGCTCGTAGAAGTCGCCCATCCGGTAGAACAGCAGCAGGCCCTGATGCGCCGCCTTTATTTCAAGGTACTGTTCCATCATCGGCGTGACCCGCGCGGCAGCTTCCGCCTGCGGCGCGGGCGTGGGTTCAGGGTCTGGCGCGGGAATGGGCTGTTGCATTGTCATGGGCGGCGCAACCTACAAAATTTCGTCCCGCGCTCCTATCGCTTTGGCCGGGGAGGGCGGGTTTTCCACGTTGTCCGCACTGCGGCATGCGTGGCAGGCGTGCACGTCCCTCGGAACACGCGCGTATCAGTCAATTGACCTGCCGCGGGCGCCCTCCTAAAACTCCGCCGACATTGAAGAATTTGGGCCGGATCGCGGCATTCAGGGAGAACAACGATGCGTGACGTCTTTATCTGCGATGCCGTGCGGACCCCGATCGGCCGTTTCGGCGGCTCGCTCGCCAAGGTGCGCGCCGACGACCTCGCTGCGGCCCCGATCAAGGCGCTGATGGCCAAGCATCCCAATCTCGATTGGGCACAGGTGGACGAAGTCTTCTTCGGCTGCGCCAACCAGGCCGGCGAGGACAACCGCAATGTCGCGCGCATGGCGCTGCTGCTCGCAGGCCTCCCGGACTCGGTTCCCGGCCAGACCCTGAACCGGCTCTGCGCCTCCGGCCTCGATGCGGTCGGTGCGGCCGGCCGCGCCATCCGCTCCGGCGAGATCGAGCTTGCGATTGCCGGCGGTGTTGAATCCATGACCCGCGCGCCGTTCGTGATGGGCAAGGCGCCGGAAGCTTTCTCGCGCTCGGCCGAGATCTTCGACACCACCATCGGCTGGCGTTTCATCAATCCGCTGCTGAAGGCGCAGTACGGCGTCGATGCGATGCCTGAGACCGGCGAGAACGTCGCCGAGGAATTCCAGGTCTCGCGCGCCGACCAGGACGCCTTCGCCATCCGCTCGCAGCAGCGCGCGGGCGCCGCGATCGCAGCCGGCTATTTCGCCGAAGAGATCACGCCGATCACCATTCCCGGCGGCAAGGTCGGTCCGATCACGGTCGACAAGGACGAGCATCCGCGTCCCGAGACCACGCTGGAGGGCCTCGCCAAGCTGAAGCCGATCGTGCGCAATCCCGGTACGGTGACCGCCGGCAACGCCTCCGGCGTCAATGACGGTGCCGCCGCGATGATCCTGGCCTCCGAAGCCGCCGTGAAGAAGCACGGCCTGACGCCGCGCGCCCGCATCCTCGGCCTTGCCTCGGCAGGCGTGCCGCCGCGTATCATGGGCATTGGTCCCGTGCCGGCGACCCGCAAACTGATGGAGCGGCTCGGCAAGAAGATCAGCGATTTCGACCTGATCGAGCTCAACGAGGCCTTCGCCTCGCAGGGCATCGCCTGCATGCGCCAGCTCGGCGTTGCCGACGATGCCGATTTCGTCAATCCGCATGGCGGCGCCATCGCGCTCGGCCATCCCCTCGGCATGAGCGGCGCGCGCCTGGCGCTCACCGCCGTGCACGGCATGGAGAAGCGCGGCGGCAAGCTCGCGCTCGCCACCATGTGCGTCGGCGTCGGTCAGGGCGTTGCCGTGGCGATCGAGAAGCTGAATTGACGGTCCACGCAGTGGACCGTCATCCCGGGGCAGCCCGAAAGGGCTGAACCCGGGATCTCGAGATTCCGGGTTCGGCCCTACGGGCTGCCCCGGAATGACAGGGAGAAGGATGGCGCCATGATCATCGAGCGCGAGCAGGACGTCACGGCCGCGGCATTGGCGGTGATGGAGCGGACGTCCGATCCGCGGCTTCGCCAGATCATGGTCTCACTGGTCAAGCACTTGCACGCATTCGTGCGCGATATCAGCCTGACCGAGGCGGAATTCCGCGACGCCACCGCGATCGTGGCCGAGCTCGGCAAGCTGACGACCGACACGCATAACGAAGTCGTGCTGATGGCGGGCTCGCTCGGCGTCTCGCCGCTGGTGTGCCTGCTCAACAATGGCGATCAGGGCAATACGGAAACCGACCAGTCGCTGCTCGGACCGTTCTGGCGGTTGAATTCGCCGCGGGTCGAGAATGGCGGATCGATCGTCCGCTCCGAGACCCCGGGTGCGCCGCTGTTCGTCAGCGGCCGCGTCGTGGACAAGGACGACCGTCCCCTCGCGGGCGCGGAGGTCGATGTCTGGCACGCCTCGCCGGTCGGCCTCTACGAGAACCAGGACCCCGAGCAGGCGGACATGAACCTGCGCGGCAAGTTCACGACCGACCAGGAGGGACGCTTCGCCTTCCGTTCGGTGATGATGGTGGGCTATCCGATTCCGACCAATGGTGTGGTCGGCCGCCTGCTGAAAGCGCAGAGCCGGCACCCCTATCGCCCCGCGCATCTGCACGCCCTGATCTTCAAGCCCGGATTCAAGGTGCTGATCTCGCAGGTCTACGACCCCGCCGACCCGCATATTGACAGCGACGTGCAGTTCGGGGTGACGCAGGCGCTGATCGGCAAGTTCCTGCGCCACGATACGCCGCATCCGGCCGCGCCCGACGTCGCGACGCCCTGGTATTCGCTCGACCACACCTACCGGCTCGAGGCCGGTGAAGCCGTGCTGCCGCGTCCGCCGATCAAATAGGGCGCGTCTGTGCCATGCGCCGGCCCAGAGAGGCTGCTAAACTCGCTTCCAACAATTAGTTATATCCTATAATGATTGGCGGAAGCGTTGACCGGCCGGACTAAAATGGCCGGGGAGGAGTTCGCCAATGACATTCATCTATCCCGTCGACAGCAACAAGGCGCATCCGCTGCCGCTGTCGCCCGAGTATAAAAGCTCGGTCAAGCGTGCCCCGAACAAGCCCTTGATCCCGATGCGCCACACGCTGTCGGAATTGACCGGCCCGGTCTACGGCCACGAAACCGTGCGCGAGGGCGACAACGATCTCACCACCCAGCACAGCGGCGAGCCGATCGGCGAGCGCATCATCGTGCACGGCCATGTGCTCGACGAGGACGGCCGCGGCGTGCCGAACTCTCTGGTCGAGATCTGGCAGGCCAATTCCTGCGGCCGCTACGTCCATGTCCGCGACCAGCATCCGGCGCCGCTGGATCCGAACTTCACCGGCGCAGGCCGCACCCAGAGCGATGCCGCCGGCTACTACCGCTTCGTCACCATCAAGCCCGGCGCCTATCCGTGGGGCAATCACCATAACGCCTGGCGTCCCGCGCACATCCATCTCTCGGTGTTCGGTCATTCCTTCGTCACGCGTCTGGTGACGCAGATGTACTTCCCGGCCGATCCGCTGTTCCCGTTCGATCCGATCTTCAATTCGGTGCCGGACGAGAAGGCGCGCGCGCGGATGGTCTCGTCGTTCGATCTCGAGAACACCCAGCCCGAATGGGCGCTGTGCTACCGCTTCAACATCGTGCTGCGCGGCAAGAACGCCACGCCAATGGAGAACCATTAAGTGCAGGACAACGTGAAGGACAACGGGATCACGCCATCGCAGACGGTCGGTCCGTTCTTCAAATACGGGCTGACGCCGACCGGTGACTATGCGTGGAACGACGCGTTCACCAACTCGACGCTGACGCCCGACGTCACGGGCGATCGTGTCCGCATCGAGGGCCGCGTGTTCGACGGCGACGGCGTCGCCGTGCCGGATTGCATGCTGGAGATCTGGCAGGCGGATGCCCAAGGGCGCTTCGCCGACCCGCAGGACAAGCGCGCGCTGCCGAATGCCAGCTTCCGCGGCTTCGCCCGCTGCGGCACCGACAAGGACGGCAATTATGCCTTCGACACCGTCAAGCCGGGCGTGGTGCCCGATCCCGACGGCAAGCCGCAGGCGCCGCATATCCTCCTTGCGGTGTTCGGCCGCGGCATGCTGCGGCATCTCTACACCCGGATCTATTTCAGCGACGAGGCCGGCAATGCCGCCGATCCCGTGCTGGCGCTGGTGCCGGCCGATCGCCGCGCCACGCTGATTGCGACGCGCGAGGCGGGGAAGGCGGTCTATCGCCTCGACCTGCGTTTGCAGGGCGACGACGAGACGGTGTTTTTCGACGTCTGAAGCGAAAGCGTGCCGGCGATATCGACAGCCGGCACGCGTTTCTCATCCAGCGCAACCGAGCTGGCTGCTGCGCTGCATCGGGCCTGAGTCGTTTCACTTCGCTCTCTTCGCGCCGTGAGTCGGTCTCGCCGACTCAAAACCGGCCGTTCGACGTTCAATTCCCGTAATTTTCCGGTGTCCGCGGGATACAATTTCCGCGCGAAGCAATCCCGTGTTTACCGCAATTGTTTAGGGTCCATTCGGATTTCGACCAGCGGCATTGGATTGTTCCATGAAAATTCGTCTCTCCCTTTCTTCTGCGGTCATTGCATTCGGGATCGTGCTCGCCATCGGCTTCACGGCGGTCGTTTCCACCAGCCTCTACGCCCTGCGCGAGCTCAAGGTCGGCGGGCCGCTCTATTCCGACATCAAGCTCGGCAACGACCTCATCGCGGACGTCCTGCCGCCCCCGGAATATGTCATCGAGGCCTATCTCGAGGCGACCCTCGCCATGCGCGAGCCGGACCAGCTGGCGGCCCATGGCGAGCGCCTGGTCCAGCTCCGCAAGGATTACGACGAGCGCAAGGCATTCTGGATCGCTTCCAGCCTCTCGGCCGACCTGAAGACGGCGCTGGTGTCAAAGTCCGATGCCGAGGTGCAGAAGTTCTGGAAGCTCCTGTCGGACCAGTTCCTGCCGGCCCTCAAGGCCAAGGACATGGCTGCCGCCGAACGCGCCTACGCGCAGCTCAAGGACGCCTACACCGCGCATCGCGCCGTCATCGACAGCATCGTCGAGAGCGCCAACAAGCAGAATGCCGACATGGAGAAGCTGGCCGCGGAGCGCGACAGCTCGATCCTCTACATCCTCCTCGGCGTGACCGCCGCCGTCCTGGCCTTCATTGCCGCCGGGCTGCTCGGCGTTGCCCTCGGCGTGGTGCGCCCGATCGTGCGCATGACGGATACGATGCAAAAGCTCGCGACCGGCGATATCGCCGCCGACATTCCGTTTGCCCACCGTCAGGACGAGGTCGGCTCGATGGCGGGCGCGCTTCTGGTGTTCAAGCAGGCCGCGATCGAGAATACGCGGCTGCGCGAGGAGCAGTTGCAGAAGGAGCAGGAGGCCGCGCGCGCCAAGCGCGGCGCCCTGCACCAGATGGCCGAGACCGTCGAGTGCGAGACCGGGCGCTCGGTCGACACCGCGAGTGCGGCGAGCCAGGGCGTCGAGCGGGCCGTCTCCAGCCTGTCCGAGATCGCGCGATCGCTGTCCTCGGAGTCGCAGGCGGTGGCCGCCGCCTCCACCCAGGCACTCGGCAGCTCCCAGACCGTTTCGGCCGCGGCCGAAGAACTGAGCGCCTCGATCCGCGAGATCGCGGGCCAGGTCGCGCGGACCAGCACGGTCACCAGATCGGCCGTTGCCGGCCGCGAGCAGGCGCGTTCGACCATTCAGGCGTTGGCGGGATCGGTGAAGAAGATTGCCGAGGTCTCCGACCTCATCGGCGGCATCGCCGGCCAGACCAACCTGCTGGCGCTCAACGCCACGATCGAGGCGGCGCGTGCCGGCGAGGCCGGCCGCGGCTTCGCGGTGGTCGCCGCCGAAGTGAAATCCCTGTCCGACCAGACCGCCAAGTCCACCGAGGAGATCGGGCGGCTGATTGCCGAGATCCAGGCCTCGACGCAGGCCGCGGTCGATGCCGTCGAGACGATGGGGGGCCACATCGTCGAGATCGACGGTGTAGCGACCTCGGTTGCCGCCGCGATGGAACAGCAGGACGCCGCGACGCGGGAGATCGCGCGGTCGATTTCCGAATCGGCGTCCGCCGCGAAGGAGGTCTCGGCCAAGATCGGCAATGTCAGCCGCGACGCCGCCTCCGTGAACGAGCGCGCCGGCGAGGTCAGGCAGGCGATCGCCGGCATGGCGTCCAATCTCGAACAGCTGCGGTCGGTCGTGGTCCGGACCGTGCGCGACTCGACGGCTGCGGCCTGAAGCCGGGCGCCAGGTCCCCCCGCTGGTGCCCGGGATTGTGATCGTGCAGGATGGCGCGGGGCAGGGGCATCGTGGCTATGACACCTCCACAACTGCCGGCGGTCGTTGAGCCCGCCCAACTGACGGCCGCGCTACGCAGGGGCGGCGTGCTGGACGCTGGCGCCGTCCGCGAGGTGAAGGTGCTGCATCAGCGTGACACCGTCGTGTCACACATCATCCGCCTTGGCCTGCGCTATGTCGGAGAATCCGCCGGTGCCCCGCAATCGCTGATCCTGAAGACTGCCAATTCCGCATTCGCGCAGACGCTGGCAAATGGCGGCCGGCACGAAGTGGCCTTCTACACCCAGCTCGCACCGAAAATGCCGCCGGGACTCGCGCCCCGCTGCTTCGACGGACATTTCGACGAGGGCAGCCTCACTTGGCATCTTCTGCTCGAGGACCTCACCGACAGCCACGAAATCGCGACGGCTTGGCCGCTGCCGCCATCGCGCGATCAGGCGGTTGCGATCGTTACGACCCTCGCACGCTGGCACGCGGCGTGGTGGGACCATCCCGGACTTGGCGACACCGCCGGCACCTGGGCGAGCACCGAGGACAGCGCGCAACACATGGAGACGTTTGCGGGCCATTATGACCGCTTCGCCGACCTGCTCGGGGATCGCCTCAGCGAGGAGCGGCGCATCCTCTATCGTCGTCTCATCGATCAGTCGGACCGCCTGTCCCAGCGCTACCATTCACGCCGGCACCTCAGCATCACCCACGGCGACGCCCATATCTGGAATTTCATGCTGCCCCGCGCCGGCGTCGCAGACACCGTGCGCATCTTCGATTTTGATCTGTGGAGTATCAACGTTCCGACCAACGACCTCGCCTATATGATGGCCATGCATTGGTATCCGGAACGCCGGCAGGCGCTCGAACGCTCGCTGCTCAATCTCTACCACGACACGCTGATTGAGAGCGGCATCACCGGCTACACGCGCGGTGCGCTCGATCGCGACTACCGCTGGTCGGTGCTCTGGCACATCACCAGGCCGGTCTGGCAGTGGAGCATCAACATCCCGCCGTTGATCTGGTGGAACAATCTGGAGCGGGTGATGATCGCGGTCGAGGATTTGGGGTGTGAGGAATTGTTGGGGTAACTCGCCCCACAGATTCGGAGATTGATGCTCCGGCTCAACTCCCAACGACAGCGTAGCGTGCTCCGCAGAGCCACCTACTCCATCACCGCATGTTCCGGCCCCGCGGCCTGCTTGCGCAGCGTGGCCTTGGTCGAGCCGATCAGCAAAGCGAGCGGGATGGTGCAGAGGATGAAGACCATCACCAGCATATAGTCGTGCGCGAAGGCGATGATCTGCGCCTGCACGCTGACCATCCTGTCGGCCATGGCGCGGCCGGCATCGGTGGAGAGATTGATGAGGCCGCTGACGTCGGGCATCTGGAGCGCGTGGTTGAACGGGTTGATGTGCTCGGAGAGGATCGCATAGGTCCGGCGCGTTCCCTGCGTCAGCTGGGCGATGACGACGGAAATGCCGACCGAACTCGCGACGTTGCGCATCAGGGTCAGCATCGCGGTGCCGTCGGTACGCAGCTCGTTCGACAGGGTCAGGAACGCCACCGTCGAGAGCGGCACGAAGACGAGGCCGAAGCCAAAGCCCTGGATGACGCTGACCGTCACGATCTCCGGCACCTGGGTGAGGTCGGTCCAGCCGGTCATCTGGAACAGCGAGCCCGCGGTCAGCGTCAGGCCTGAGATGATCAGGGTGCGCGCCTCGAAATAGCGCATCATGCGGCCGACCAGCATCATGGCGAAGAAGGTGCCGAAGCCGCGGCTTGCCAGCAGCAGGCCGGCGGTGATGATGGGGTAGCCGATCACGTTCTGCATGTAGGGCGAGGCAAGCGCCATGGTCGAGAACAGCACGAGCCCCATCACGACCATGAACATGCAGCCGGTGACGAAATTGCGATCCTTGAACAGCGCGAAGCGGATGAACGGCGTCGACGTCGTGAAGGAGTGCGCGACGAAGAAGTAGAACGCGACGGCGGAGACGATGAACTCCGCGACGATCTCGTTGGATTCGAGCCAGCCCAGTTGCTCGCCGCGGTCGAGCGCGAGCTGAAGCGAGCCGATCGCGACCGCCAGCGCGGCGAAGCCGAACCAGTCGAATTTGAGGCTGATATCCTTCCTGGTCTCGTCCATGAAGATGATCAGCCCGAGCACGGTGATGGCGCCGAACGGCAGATTGACGAAGAACACCCAGTGCCAGGAATAGGTCTCGGTGAGCCAGGCCCCCAGCGAGGGCCCCATGATCGGGCCCATCATCACGCCCATGCCCCAGATCGACATCGCCTTGGCGCGTTCCTGGAGCGTGTAATAGTCGAGCATCACCGACTGCGACAGCGGCACCAGCGCCGCGCCGAACACGCCCTGCAGCAGGCGGAACAGCACCATCTGGTTGATGTCCTGCGCGAGGCCGCACAGCACCGAGGCCATGGTGAAGCCGGCCGAGCAGATGATGAAGATGCGCTTGCGGCCGAAGCGGTTGGCGATCCAGCCCACCGGCGCCGTCATGATCGCGGCGGCGACGATGTAGGAGGTCAACACCCAGTTGATCTGGTCCTGCGAGGCCGACAGCGTGCCCTGCATGTAGGGCAGGGCGACGTTGGCGATGGTGGTGTCCAGCGCCTGCATGATGGTCGCGGTCATGGCGCAGATCGTCACCATGTTCCGGCGCAGGCCGGGGACCATCAGGCTGGCATTGGGGCCGGACATCGGATCAGTCCTTGTTCTTGGTCTTTGGCTTAGTCTTTGGGCTTAGTCTTTGTCCTGGCCCGCGGTCGCCGACAGGCCGAGCAGGCCGGCGAGCGAGCGCCGATGTCCGGTGTCGATGGTGGCGTAGACGCTCATGCCGGCTTTCAGCTTCCGCACGTATTTGTCGGTCTCGTCGAAATAGATGCGGATCGGCACGCGCTGCACCACCTTGACGAAATTGCCGGTGGCGTTCTGCGGCGGCAGGATCGCGAATTGCGCACCGGTGCCGGGCGAGAGCGAGCCGATCTTGCCCTTGAAGACGTGGCTCGGGAACGCGTCGACCTCGAGGGTAACAGGCTGGCCTTCGGTGACGTAGGTGAGGTCGCTTTCCTTCGGATTGGCGTCGACCCAGGGATGGGCGATGTCGATGATGGAGAACACCGGCGTGCCGGCGCTGACATAGCGGCCGAGCTGGATCTGCTCGACCTGCGTCGCGACGCCGCCCATCGGCGCCCGCACCACGGCGTGATCGAGATTGCGCTCGGCGTTGTCGAGCTTGGACTTGGCCTGCGCGTAGGGCGGGAATTTCTCCAGCGGCAGGTCGGTATCGCCGAGCAGCTGCGTCTTGGCCGTCGAGATCTGCTGCTTGACGTATTGCGCGATCGAGCCTGATGTGACCAGCGCGTTCGCCGCGTTGTCGAGGTCGAGCTGCGAGCCGTAGCTGTTCTTGACCAGCGCCTGCTTGCGCTCGACGTCGCGCTGCTTGAGGTCGACGCCCTGCTGGGCGAGATTAAGCATGTCGCCGTAGATCTTGATGTTGGCGCGGAGATTGTCATAGGTCGACTGCGCCTGCGCGAGCTGCGCCCTGGCCTCGTCCACCGCGAGGCGGAACGGCACGGGATCGATCTCGAACAGCTCATCGCCCTGCTTGACGAGCTGACCTTCCCTGACGACGACCTTCTCGATTTTGCCGGAGATGTCGGGCGTCACCAGCACCTTCTGCGCGCCGACATAGGCGTCATCGGTGCCGACATAGCGGCCGCCGTTCAGATAGAAGGCCAAGCCGGCAATGGCGACGACGATCGGCAGCACGACCAGGAGCAGGAAGCGGCGATAACGGCGCAGGCCGGCGATCAGGCGGCGGCGCGGGTCGGTGCCGGCCTTCTTGGTGGGCTTGCCGCTGTCGCTCTTCTGCTCCGGCGGGAACTTGATGACTTGATCAGCCATAGCGCTGCTCCTTACGCGCTTGTTCCGCTCCGGATGTCTGGATCGCGGTACGCACGTTTTCCTTGATTGCTTCGAGTTGGGTGAGGAGACGGTGAGCGTCCGCCGGATTGATGCCGTCGAGCGCGTTGGCGGTGATTTCGGACCTGAGCCCGCTCATCTTGCCGAGCAATTGCCGGCCGGCCTTCCTCAGGTAGAGGCGCTTGACGCGCCGGTCCGAGGCGTCATTGCGGCGCTCGATCCAGTCATTGTCGCAGAGCTTGTCGATCAGGCGCGTCAGCGTGATCGGCTGCACCTCGAGGAGCTCGGCGAGCTCCGACTGCTTCATGCCCTCGCTGCGCTCGACCTTGGCCAGCACCGCCCATTGCGCGCGGGTGATGCCGAAGCGCGACGCCTCCTTGTCGGCGTAGACACGCAGCAGGCGATAGAGCTCGGCGAGCGTAAACAGGAAGTTCTGGTCCACGGGCCCGCGGCTCATGAGCTTGGTCTCCTATAAGCTTGGGATACTATAAGCAAGCTTATGATTTTTTCATGGCGGGGTAACGGGACGCTGTCCCGCAGCAAGAGCATGGCTGACCGCCGTTCGCCGGTCGTGCTTTGGGTTCCCTCGCCGAAATGCTAGAAGGCAGGCCAAATGACCCTCGCAAAGCCGGCATTTCCCGCGCCCGACCACGATCACGGCCGCTGCACTGCGGACGCGCTGGCGCATGCCGAGGAGGTCTGCGAGCAGCGCGCGCAGAAATTCACGCCGATTCGCCGCCAAGTGCTCGGGGCGCTGCTCTCCAGCCACCGGCCGCTCGGCGCCTATGAGGTGATCGACGAACTCGCCAAGTCGATGCCGCGGCCGGCGCCGATCACGGTCTACCGTGCTCTCGATTTCTTGATGGCGAACGGCCTCGTGCACCGCATCGAAAGCCGCAACGCTTATCTCGCCTGCGCCGCCCACGACCACGATGCGACCTCGGCGGTGGCTTTCCTGATCTGCGAGCGCTGCGGCCTGGTCGGCGAGATCCCGTCAGCGTCCTTCGCCAAGGATATCAACGCCGCCGCGCGCAGCTCAGGCTTCGCCCCCAAATTGTCCGTGGTGGAGATCACGGGCGTCTGCACTCATTGTCAGAAAACTGCATAAAGCAACAACGGCGCCAAGCCGGTATTCGGGAAGAAATGTCCTCACCTCAAGCCATACCGTCCGCCGGGCGCCCCCTCAGTGCCGGCGCCATCGCCCTGATGCTGATGCTGTGCCTGACCTGGGGTTTCAACCAGATCGCGGTGAAGCTGGTGCTGCCGGACATCCCGCCGATGCTCCAGGCGATGATCCGCTCGATGGGCGCGCTGCCGGTGCTGTTCATCATCGGCACGCTGCGTGGCGTCAAATTCTTCGAGAAGGACGGGACCTGGAAGCCCGGCCTGATCGCCGGGCTGATGTTCGGCATCGAGTTCGTGCTGATCTTCCAGGGCCTGCGCCTCACGCCGGCGTCCCGGGCCGTGGTGTTTCTTTACACCGCGCCGTTCTTCGTCGCGCTCGGCTCCTACCAGGTGCTCGGCGAACGGCTCGGCGGCACGCAATGGCTGGGACTCGCGGTGAGCTTTGCCGGCGTCGCGCTCGCCATCGGCGTGCCCCAGCCGGATGTCGATGCCAAGGTGCTGCTCGGCGACCTCATGATCGTCGGCGGTGCCGCGCTGTGGGCGGCAACCACCCTGGTCGCCAAGGGCACGCGGCTGCGCTTCGCCGCGCCGGAGAAGGCGCTGGGCTACCAGGTTGCAACCTCGATCCCGATCCTGGGCCTGGCGGCCTGGCTGTTCGGCGAATCCATCACCCACACGCCGGCGCCGCTGTCCCTCGCCCTGATGGCTTTCCAGGCGATCTGGGTGGTGGGAACCACGTTCACGCTTTGGTTCGCGCTGGTGAAGGCCTATTCGGCCAGCAAATTGTCTGCTTTTACCTTCATCACCCCTTTGTTTGGCGTGGTGGGTAGCTATTTCATCATGCACGACACCTTGAGCCTGACGTTCGGGGCCGCCGCGGTCCTTGTAATTGCTGGGCTTTTTCTGGTTAACCGTCCCAGCCAAACGGCTGCGGCGCCGCGCGATGCATTGCTGAACGTCACCAAAACCTGATATTTGGACCCCATGAACAAGCTCGAGAACACCATCGATTCAGACATCGCGGGCCCGGCGCCCCGGCACCGGACCACCCAGGTCAAGGTCGGAGACGTCGCCGTAGGCGGCGGGGCGCCGATCGTCGTGCAGTCGATGACCAACACCGACACCGCCGATATCGACGGCACCATCGCCCAGGTCGCAGCGCTCGCGCGCGCCGGCTCCGAAATGGTCCGCATCACCGTGGACCGCGAGGAGGCCGCAGCCGCCGTCCCGCACATCCGTGACGGCCTCGCCAAACGCGGCATCACCACGCCCTTGATCGGCGACTTCCATTATATCGGCCACAAGCTGCTCGCAGCCTATCCGGCCTGCGCCGAGGCGCTCGCCAAGTACCGCATCAATCCCGGCAATGTCGGCTTCAAGGACAAGCGCGACACCCAGTTCGCCGACATCATCGAGATCGCGAACAAGAACGGCAAGCCGGTCCGCATCGGCGCCAATTGGGGCTCGCTCGACCAGGAGCTGCTGACCAAGCTGATGGACGAGAACGCCGCCTCCGCCAATCCGCGCGACGTGCGCGCGGTGACGCGCGAGGCCATGGTGCAGTCGGCGCTGCTCTCGGCCGCGCGTGCCGAAGAGCTCGGCATGCCGAAGGACCGCATCATCCTATCCGCAAAGGTCTCGGCGGTGCAGGACCTCATCGCGGTCTACCAGGACCTCGCGTCGCGCTCCGACTACGCCATCCATCTCGGTCTCACCGAGGCCGGCATGGGCTCGAAGGGCATCGTCGCCTCCTCGGCCGCGCTCGGCATCCTGCTGCAGCAGGGCATCGGCGACACCATCCGCATTTCGCTGACGCCGGAGCCCGGCGGCGACCGCACCCGTGAGGTGCAGGTCGGCCAGGAGCTCTTGCAGACCATGGGCTTCCGCACCTTCGTGCCGCTGGTTGCGGCGTGCCCCGGCTGCGGCCGCACGACCTCGACCACGTTCCAGGAGCTGGCGCGCTCGATCCAGGATTTCATCCGCGACGAGATGCCGGCCTGGAAGACGAAATATCCGGGTGTGGAAGAGCTCAACGTCGCGGTGATGGGCTGCATCGTCAACGGCCCCGGCGAATCCAAGCACGCCAATATCGGCATCTCCTTGCCCGGCACCGGCGAAGCGCCGGCCGCGCCTGTTTTCGTCGACGGCAAGAAGTTCCGCACGCTGCGCGGCCCGACCATCTCCGCCGACTTCAAGGCACTGGTGATCGACTACATCGACCAGCGCTACGGCCAGGGCGCGAAGGTGCCGGTGACTGCGGCGGAGTAGGCGTCCCCAAACATTGGAATCGTAAGGCGGGTTCGCGAAGCGTAACCCGCCTTATTTTTTTGCGCGACCGTAGCCCGGATGGAGCGCAGCGAAATCCGGGGCCCTGCCGAACGCGGGGCGACCGTTCCCGGATTGCGCTTCGCTCCATCCGGGCTACGATGTCTTCAATCAAAACGATCGGGAGACACGCCATGAGCTCACTCGCCGGCAAGCAGGGCCCGCGCTACCGTCACATGGCCGAAGACGGCGCGCCTTACGAAACGATCGCGGTCGAAAAGCTCACACCGATCATCGGCGCCGAAATATCCGGCGTCGACATCGGCAAGCTCGTCGATGGCGATGGCCGTTCCAACCGGCAGATGGATGAGGTTCACCGCGCGCTCGCGGAAAACCTCGTCATCTTCTTCCGCGACCAGCACATCACGCCACAGCAGCATCTCGCCTTCGGCCGCAAGTTCGGCGAGCTGCATTTCCATCCCGCCGCGCCGCACGAGGACGAAGACCCAGCGCTGATGAAGATCTACGCCGACAAGAACTCGCCGCGCGCCAATGGCGAAGGCTGGCACTCCGACGTGTCCTGCGACCTCGAGCCGCCGATGGGCTCGATCCTCTACATCAAGCAGTGTCCGCCACGCGGCGGCGACACGCTGTTCGCCAACATGTATGCGGCCTATGAGGCGCTGTCGGATCGGATGAAGGCCTATCTCGACGGTCTGACCGCGCTGCATGACGGCGAGCCGATCTATCGCGGTCTCTATGCCAATTATGGCGTCGCCGATCGTCCGTCCTATCCGAACGCGGAGCATCCGGTGGTGCGCACGCATCCGGTCACGGCTAGGAAGGCGCTCTACGTCAACCGCGGCTTCACCCGCCACATCAACGGCATCCCGCGCGACGAGAGCGACGCGATGCTCGCCTATCTCTACCAGCACGCCGAGAACCCGCTGTTCCAGTGCCGCTTCCGCTGGACCGAGAACGCCATCGCCTTCTGGGACAACCGCTGCACCCAGCACCGCGCGATGTGGGACTACTGGCCGCACACGCGCTCGGGTACCCGCGTGACGGTGAAGGGGGAGCGGCCGGTGTAGGCGCCGCTTCTTGCGTTGACGTCCTCCCCCTCCCGCGCCAATCTTCCCAAAAAAACAAATCGGGAGGATCCGCAATGCTCCGCGCCGAGGATAACAAATTCCTGACCGAGGCCGGTCCGGGAACGGGCATGGGCGAGCTGTTGCGCCGCTTCTGGATTCCCGTCCTGCTGTCCGAAGAACTGCCCGAGCCCGACAGCGAGCCCAAAAAGATCGTCGTGCTCGGCGAGGAGCTGCTCGCCTTCCGCGATTCGCGCGGCGTTGTCGGTGTCATCGATCAATACTGTCCGCATCGCGGCGCCAATCTGTGGCTGGGGCGTAACGAGGAATGCGGCATTCGCTGCGTCTATCACGGCTGGAAGTTCGATACCGATGGTCGCTGCTTGGACATGCCGACCTCCTATCCCGATCTCAACGCCAAGGATCTCATCCGCATCAAGTCCTATCCGGCGCGCGAATGGGGCGAGATGATCTGGGCCTATATGGGCCCGGCGGACGCCATGCCCGAGCTGCCCGATCTCGAAATGGCGCTGCTGCCGGCCTCGCATCGTTACGTCAGCAAGAAATGGCAGGACTGCAACTGGGTGCAGGCGCTGGAGGGTTCGATCGACACCGCGCATTTCACCTTCGCCCATCTCTCCTTCGACAAGGAAGAGGACGAGATTCTGGACATCAAGAAGCACTTTGTGAATCCGCTTGTCCGCGTCAGCACCGATCACATGCGCTGGATCGCCGAGGATCCGCGCCCGGTGATCAAGGTTAGTCCGCACGAGGCGGGGCTGACGATCGCCGGTGGCCGGCTCACCGGCAGCGACAACATCTATTGGCGGATCGCGCAGTTCCTGATGCCGTTCCACGCCTACGCGCCGAGCGCGATGCCGGGTGAGAACATCTTCGGCCAGACCTTCGTGCCCGTCACCGACACCAATTGCTGGATCTACACCTATGCCTGGAATCCCGTGCGGCCGCTGACGCAAGCCGAACGCGACGCGTTCGATCGCGGCAACGGCGTGATCGCGGAGGTCGACGACAATTACGTGCCGTTGCGCCACAAGGGAAACGATTACCTGATCGACCGCAAGCTCCAGAAGACCAGGAGCTACACCGGCATCAAGGGCGTCTCCGAGCAGGACGCCGCCGTGCAGGACAGCCAGGGCCCGATCGCCGACCGTACCCGGGAGCATCTCGGCCCGACCGATCTCGGCATCATGCATTTCCGGAAAGTCGTGATGGAGCTGGCGCGCGCGCTTCAGCAGGGCGAGCCGCCGCCGCAGGCCGCACACCAGGATCGCTACGCGGTGCGCTCCGGCGCCTGCGTCGCCAGCAAGGCCAAGGACCTGCCGGCGGTGATGCTGGAACGTTTTGGCGACGCCGCAGGCTTCGTCGGCCGTCCCAAGGTCGCGGCAGCGGAGTAGCGCTTGGGGCAGTTGCGCAGCATCATCGCTGGATTGGTCGCGTCGACCCTGCTGTCGTCGCTGGCCCCCGTTGAGCGCGGACATGCCGCTGCCGCGCGAACAATGGCGAAGCCCGGGCCCAAGTTCAGGCCGAAGCCGCCGGCGCCATCGGCCAGATGTGAAATGCCGAAATTCCGGATCGTCGTGGATGTCGGGCACACCCCGGACTCCTACGGCGCGCTGAGCGCGCGCAATGATCCGGAGTTCGGCTTCAATTTCCGGCTCGGACGACTGATCACGGCGAAACTCAGGGACCAGGGCTTTGCCGCAACCCGCCTGCTCGTCACGGACGGCAAGGCGCGGCCGAGTCTGTTCAAGCGCGTCAGTGCCGCGAATGACGGTCGGGCCGATCTCCTGCTGTCGATCCATCACGACTCGGTGCCGGACAAGCTGCTCGAGACCTGGGAATTCGACGGCGCGATGAGTTATTTCAGCGATCGGTTTTCAGGCCATTCGCTGTTCGTATCCGAACGCAATTCGCACTTCACCACCAGCCTGTTGCTGGCCCGGATGATCGGCCGGCAGTTGAAAGAGCAGGGCCTGCACTATGCCAGCCAATACACATTGCCGGTGATGGGCCGCTATCGGCGCCAATTGCTCGACAAGGATCTCGGTGTCTACCGTTATGACGGGCTCGTCGTGCTGTCGCGAACGAACAGCGCCGCGGTGCTGCTCGAAGCCGGCTCGATCATCAACCGCGACGAGGAGATGGCGATGAACTCCCTGGAGCGGCAGGAGCTGATCGCGGGAGCCGTCGCGGCGGCAATGGGGGAGTTTTGCGGGAGGCGGTAGTTTGCGCAGCCGGTTCAGTAAGCGTCATTGCGAGCGTAATAACGAGGTGATGACGCTGACCAATCGCTCCGCCGTCGTCCCGGCGAACGCCGGGACCCATAACCCCAGGGAGCAGTTGTGGCGCGATGCCGATAACCACGAGTCTTCGTCAAACCACTGCCTGTGGTTATGGGGGCCCGGATCTGCGCTTCGCTTGTCCGGGACGACAGTGTGCCTACAGCGGCACGCCCCGATACTCCCGGTTCGCCAAACTCGCCTCCTCCAGATCCAGATCGCGCTCGATCCGGCGCCGCGTCTCGTCGGTGATCTGGCCGTCGCGCAGGAGGTCGTGGATGAATTTGCGTTCGGCGACGATCAGCTGGCGAGTCAGCGCGGTGCCGGCGGCGGAGACGTCGTGGTGCGCGGGATCGAGGGAATCGGGAAGCTGGTTGGCGCGGATCTCGTGGCGGGCGCGCAGAAGCCTCATCACTTCATCCGAGACCTCCTTTCCCTCGGCCAGAGCGTCGAGCGACTTCAGCGCGGCGTCGAGCGCTTGGCGCCGCGCCGTGATCTCCGCCTCATGCTCGGCGACATGCTCGTTGCGGCCGGCTTCAGCGACGCCGAGCCAGCGCACCACCGGCGGCAGCGTCAGTCCGACGCCGATCAGCGTGACGAAGATGACGCCGAAGGCGACGAACAGGATCAGGTCGCGATACGGAAAGGCCTCGCCGCCCGGCAGCGTGAACGGCAGCGCCAGCGCCGCCGCCAGCGACACCGCGCCGCGCACGCCGGTGAAGGCGAGCACGAACGGCCATTGCCATGGCGGCGACGGGTCGCGCTTGCGCAATGATTTGGAGAAGATCCGCGGCAGATAGGTCGCGGGATAGAGCCAGGCGAAGCGCGCGGTCACAATGATCGTCAGCACGACGGCGGTCGCGATGAGGATGTCGTCGAGCGGGAACGCCTTCGATTTCTCGTAGAGCGCGCGCATCTGGAAGCCGGTGAGCAGGAACAGCAAGCCCTCGATCAGATAGATGATGAGGTCCCAGAAGAAGATGCCTTGCAGGCGCGTCGCCGAGGAGATCAGCAGCGGGCCGTTCCAGCTCACATAGAGCCCGCAGGCGACGGTGGCGATCACGCCGGAGCCGCCGACATGCTCGGGCAGCCAGTAGGAGACGTAAGGCGTGATCAGCGACAGCGTGAGCTCGACCTGCTGATCCTTCGCCCATTTGCGGAAGCGCAGCGAGAGCCAGCCGACGCCGATGCCGAAGGCGATCTCGCCGGCGACGATGAGGGCAAACTCGCCGGCCGCCAGCGGCAGCGATAAATGGCCGACCATGATGGCGGCGAGCGCAAAGCGGTAGAGGATCAGTGCGGTGGCGTCATTCGCGAGCCCTTCGCCTTCGAGTATGACCAGGAGGCGGCGCGGTATGTTGAGCCGTCGCGCGATCGCGAGCGGCGCCACCACGTCGGGCGGCGCGACGATGGCCCCGAGCAGGAAGCCGATGGTCCATGGCAGGCCGATCAAATAATGCGTGGCGGCCGCCACCATCGCCGCGGTGAAGATCACCGCGCCGACCGCGAGCAGCACAATTGGGCGCAGATTGTTCCGGAACTCGCGCCAGCTCATGGCGACGCTCGCCGAGTAGATCAGCGGCGGCAGCACCATCAGCAGCACCAGCTCCGGCGGCAGTTCCACCGGTGGCATGCCCGGCACGAAGGCGAGGCCGACGCCGGACAGCATCAGCAAGATCGCAGGCGCGATGTTGAAACGGCGGGCGACGAGCGCGGTGCCAGCCAGCACGGCGAGCAGGATGAGGAAGGTCTGGAATTTCGCTGCGATCATGGCCTGTCTTCGCCCGGAAGCGGCCAAGAGGTCAATGCGGCGGCCTTACGCCAGGCGCCCTGCCACCATGCGTCCGATGCGCGCGAACGCGGCCTCGATCTGCGGGCCAGTCGGCGAGCCGCCCTGGGTGTAGGCCGCGATCAGGATCGGCGTGTCCGGCTTGGCCCAGGCGACTGCGATATCGCCCGATGCGTCCTTGCCGTTGTTGCCGGTCTTGTCGCCGATGGTCCAGCTTGCAGGCAGGCCACCGCGCAGCCGGTTCGCGCCGGTCTTGCAGCCCACCATCCATTCGGTGAGCTGGGCACGTGACGCCGGCGACAGCGCTTCGCCCGTCACCAGCCGCCGCAGATTGCCGGCCATCGCTGCCGGCGTCGTGGTGTCGTGGGGATCGCCGGGCGCGGAGCGATTGACCTCAGGCTCGTTGTGGTCGATCCGTGAGGTGGTGTCACCAAGCGATCGCCAGAACGCGGTGAGGGCGGCCGGCCCGCCGATCCGCGCCAGCAGCAGATTGGCGCAGGTGTTGTCGCTGAGCTCGACGATCGCCTTGCACATCTCGGCGACCGACATCTTGCCGGCCGCGAGATTTTGCTTGGCAACAGGCGCATAGCTCAGCAGGTCGGCCTGGCCGTAAGGGATCGTGGCCGCGAGTTGCTCCTGGCCGCGGTCGACCCGCGCCAGCACGCAGGCCGCAAGTGAGGCCTTGAACGTCGAGCACATGACGAACCGCTCGTCGGCGCGCCAGGCGATCTTCGCGCCGGTCGCAAGGTTCTCCGCATAGAGCCCGATCCGTCCGCCGCTTTCGCGCTCATAGGCCTCGAGCTCAGGCGGCGCGGCGGCGGCAAGCGCGGGAGAAGCGGCCATCCAGCACAGCGAGGCGAGCAGGGAGCGGCGGTCGAGATGCATGGGGGACCTATGGACGAGATGGAATAAGGGGGAAGGGAATGTCGCGCGGGATGTTCCCACGTCGTCATTGCGAGCCAACAGGTCCGCGCGCAGCGCGGCCCCGTTGGCTCGCAATTACGGAGGATGGGAAGCGAGTGCACCCGATTTCGGGTAGCGGAAGGTCGAGATCTCACTCCCTCAGGTCATACCGGTACGATTTCGATACGATCTGCCAGCCGTCGGCGAGCTTCATCGCCACCAGGTAGTCGGTGAAGAACCGTGGCGGCAGCTGGCACCGGACCTTGATGAAGGCGGTCTTGTCGTCCGAACGGTCGATGGTGACGATGAAATCCTCGCGCGGCTTGCCTTCGGCCTTGCCGGAGGGACGCTTGCGCACGCGGTCGAGCCAATCCGGCACGGTCAGTACCTGTAATTCACCCTTCTCGACCCAGCGCAGATCGGCGGAGGGATGGAAGATGGCGCCGAGTTTGTCGGCGTCGCCCTCGTAGAGCCCGTCAAAATAGCTTTGCACGACGGCTTCGACGCTCGACCGATTCTGGCTCATGGGTCATCCCTTTGAATGATGGCTCGGGGGAATTTAGTCGTACGCATCAAAATGCGCTAT
The DNA here is from genome assembly GCF_028128935.1 of Bradyrhizobium sp. CCBAU 11361. Classification (NCBI taxonomy): domain Bacteria; kingdom Pseudomonadati; phylum Pseudomonadota; class Alphaproteobacteria; order Hyphomicrobiales; family Nitrobacteraceae; genus Bradyrhizobium; species Bradyrhizobium sp. CCBAU 11361. The sequence continues at coordinate 402,785 of NZ_LBJZ01000200.1, read as the reverse complement.
GGGTGTGTCAGCCATTTGCGCGCAGGCGTTGCCATGACCGGATCAGAAAACTCGAACGCTCGTATTCTCACCGGCGAATGCTATTGCCGCGCCGTGCGCTACGAGGTAGCGGACCAATTCTCTTACGCAATGAACTGCCATTGTTCGAACTGCCGTCGCACCACCGGCTCCGCTTTCAAGCCGTTCGCCGGCATTCCGCAAGAGAAGCTCCGCATCGTCCGGGGTGACGACCAGCGGATCATTTTCGGGGACGACACCACCCATGACGCCCACTGCGCCCGTTGCGGCTCGCTGCTTTATTCCCGGGTGCGCGACGGAAAATGGGTCCATGTCGCCATGGGAACCCTGGTCGATGCCCCCTCGATCCGGCCGAGCGCCCATATTTTCGTCGGCTCGAAGGCGCCCTGGCATGAGATTACGGACGATCTGCCGCAATATCGGGGGCACGTCGGGGATGGATGAGGGAACCCAACCTACGCCTCAGCGAACCGGGACGGCGCTTGCGCGGCAAACCAGAGGGGGCATTCGGTCTGTCGTCGGCGCCGCCTTGGTGACCACCATCACGAGCACCGGCGCTGGAGCTTGCTAGAACGATCCCAAAGGGCTCGAATGGTCCTGAACTTTCGGAAGTCGTGTCATGCGCAATTTGCTCAGACTTTGCCCGCTTCTCCTCGCCCTCGCGCTGCTGTTCGGCGCCGAACCTGCTTTTGCCGGAAAGCGCGTGGCGCTGGTGCTGGCCAATTCGGCCTATCAGCATGCGCCGTCACTCACCAACCCTGTCAATGACGGTTCGGTGATGGCGAAGACGCTGAAGGATGCCGGTTTCGACACTGTCGATTACCGGCACGATTTGTCGGCCCTGGATACGCGGCGCGCGCTGCGCGACTTCGCGGACGCGACCCGCGATGCCGACATCGCCGTGGTCTATTATGCCGGTCACGGCATCGAGGTCGAAGGCTCCAACTATCTGATCCCCGTTGACGCCAGGCTCCAGCGCGATACCGACGTCTACGACGAAGCACTCTCGCTCGACCGCGTCCTGGTCGCCGTCGAACCCGCCAAGCTGCTCCGCCTGGTGATCCTGGATGCCTGCCGCGACAACCCGTTCGGCAAGACCATGAAGCGCACAGTGGCCTCGCGCGGCATCGGCCGGGGCCTCGCCAAGGTCGAGCCGACCAGCCCCAACACGCTGATTGCCTATTCGGCCAAGGCTGGCTTCACGGCGCAGGACGGCGACGGCGCCAATAGCCCCTTTACGGTTGCGCTGTCTAAGCACCTGACGACGCCGGGCCTCGATGTCCGCCGTGCCTTCGGCTTCGTGCGCGACGACGTGCTCAAGTCGACCGGCAACAAGCAGGAGCCGTTCGTCTATGGCTCGCTCGGCGGCGACGATGTCCCGCTGGTGCCGGTCAAGGTGGTGGCTGCAGCGGCGCCTGTGGCGAACCCGCAGGCTGACATCCGCCGCGACTACGAGCTCGCGCTCCAGGTCGGCAACAGGGCGGCATGGGATGCCTTCCTCGCCCAGCATCCCGACGGCTTCTATTCCAGTCTCGCCAAGCTCCAGCTCGAGAAGATCGGTGCCGAGCAGGCTCATGCGGCGGCGATCGAGAAGGCCAAGCAGGCCGAGGCCGAGCGCGATCGTCTTGCCGCCCTCGGTGCGCAGAAGGATGCGCAGGCCAAGGCTGCGGCCGACGCGAAGGCCGCCGAGCAGGCGCAGCTTGCCGCCCAGAAGGCGAAGGAGCAGGCGCAGCAGCAGGCGGCCGCCGCCGAGCAGCAGCGCGTCAACCTTGCCGCCACGGCCCCGGCCGCTGCGCCGGCCAGCACGGCGAGCCCGGCCGGCACCAACGTCGCGTCACTGACGCCCGCGACTGCGCCGGCCGATCTCAGCCGCTCGGTGCAGACCGAGCTCGGCCGCGTCGGCTGCTTCTCCGGGCAGGCCGACGGCAATTGGAATAACTCCTCGCAGCGGTCGCTGTCGCAGTTCAATCGCTATGCCGGCACCAAGCTGGACGTGAAGGTGGCGAGCACCGATGCGCTCGATGCGGTCAAGTCAAAACCGTCGCGCGTCTGCCCGCTGGTCTGCGAGCACGGTTTCAAGGCCGACGGCGACAAATGCAGCAAGATCGTCTGTCGTGACGGCTATGCGGTCAACGACGACAACGAGTGCGAGAAGCAGCGTGCCGCCAAGCCCGCAACGGCCAAGCCGACGACGGCCAAGCGCGACGACGGCGATGAGCGTCCCGCACGGCAGGGTCGTCAGTCCGGCGGCGCGGCTGCTGGTGCGGCGGGCGGCTATGGTGCCGCTGCGGCGGCCGGCGCGGGTCGCGCCTCGAGCGGCGGCGGTCGGATTTTTTGCAACGATCTCCTCTGCCGGCCGGTCAGGCCCGGCTGCCGCCTCGTATATCGCGGTGGCGGCGGCCCTCACGTCGATGCCAATGCCGAGGTCTGCAACTGAGAAGGCTACTGCTTCCCGACATCGTCCTGGCGGAGCCGGGACAATGTCGGGGGATCACGTCGCAATCGCGCTTGCCGCGATGTTCACCGTCAGCGCCAGCAATGCCGTGTTGTAGATGAAGGACACGATGCCGTGCGCCGTCGCCGTGCGGCGGATGGTCTTGTCGGTGATGCCGACGTCGGAGACCTGCGCGGTCATGCCGATCACGAAGGAGAAATAGACGAAGTCCCAATAGTCGGCGTGGTCTTCCTTGTCGCCGCTGGGGAACTGCAACCCGCCCGGCGGGTGCCGGTAATAGTCGTGGGCGTAATGCAGCGCGAAGGTGGTGTGCACGGCGGCCCATGACAGCGCGATGGTGGTGATCGCGATCGTCAGCTCTGCGGCGCCGCGATGGGCGCCGAGCTCGGCGACGATCGCCGCGATGCTCGCGAACGCGCCGATCGCCGTCACCAGCAGGATCACGAAGCGGCCGTCGTCCTGCATCGCTGCGTTGCGGCGGATGTGCTGGTGGTCGTTGTTCAGCATCATCACGTAGACCAGCACCAGATAGACCGCGATCAGCGCATCCCAGCCGAGCACGAGCCGCGTCGCCAGCCGCAGGGTGCCGGGCAGCAACAGAAACACCAGAATGCCGAAGCCGAGTGAAATGAATGTTCGCGGCCGCGCGTAAATCACGCGCATCGGCCGCGACATTTTTTGGAAGCGCGCGAGGACGGGATCGTCTTTGTCGATGCCCGTCATCGCAGGGTCAGTTCTTGCGCTCGGCGACAAACCGCGCGGCGGCTTGCAGCACGGCGGCGCGATCGCCGAAGATCGAGACTGCGCTGTCGGCCCGCGCGAGCAGGTCGCGCACGCGCTGCTTGGCGCCTTCGATGCCGAGCTGGGTGACGAAGGTGGTCTTGCCCATCGCTGCGTCCTGGCCCGAGGGCTTGCCGAGCGCGGCCGCATCGCCTTCGACGTCGAGCAGATCGTCGGCGATCTGGAAGGCCTCGCCGAGCGCGCGGCCGTAGTCGTCGAGCGCCTGATATTCCTTTTGCGTGGCCTGGCCGAGGAGCGCGCCGGCGATGCAGCCGTAGCGCAGCAGCGCGCCGGTCTTCATCTGCTGGATGCGCGCGACATCGATCGGCTCGTTGCCGCCAAAGCGGCCTTCGCCGGCGAGGTCGAGGATCTGGCCGCCGACCATGCCGCCGATGCCGGCGCAGCGCGCCAGCGCGCGCGTCAAGAGCAGCCGCACATTGGCGTCACGATGGATCTCGTCGCGGGTAATGATGTCGAAAGCGAGCGTGAGCAGGCCGTCGCCGGCGAGGATCGCGGTCGCGTCGTCGGTCTTCTTGTGCAGGGTGGGACGGCCCCGGCGCAGGTCCGAATTGTCCATCGCGGGCAGGTCGTCATGGATCAGCGAATAGCAGTGGATGCATTCGAGCGCCGCACCGGCGAGCAGCGCCGCCTCGCGCGGCACGCCGAACACGGCCGCGCTTTCGACCACCAGGAACGGCCGCAGGCGCTTGCCGCCGTTCAGGCTCGAATAGCGCATTGCGTCCATCAGTCGCTTGGGACGGGCGATTTCATCGGGCAGGATGTCGTCCGCCAGGAGGCGCCCGAGCAGGGCCTCGGTGTCATCAGCGGTCTTGTCCAGACGTTTGGCGAAATCGGACGGGGACGTGCCGGTCATCAAGAAGGGCTCCAGAACTAAAATTCGGCGGGACAATCCTTTATGAGCCCGCCTCAGTCAATCGTTTGGAAGGCCTAAAAAGTGCTGGAAAAGACCCGAATTATCACAGACTTAATGGCTGGGCCCGTGGCCGCGTTTCATTTTGCGCCGGAAAGGTCGATTTGCGCATCGTTAAAATCCTGCTGCTAGCGCTCGCGGTCGTAGTTCTCGCGCCCTATGTGATCGCGCCGTTCTACCGCGCCGGCCATCCCGTTTCGACGCTGATGGCCTGGCGAAGCTTGCGGGGCGCGCCGATGCAGCGGGAATGGATCGATCTCGCGGCGATGTCGCCTTACCTGCCGCGCTCGGTGGTGGCGGCCGAAGACGCTCATTTCTGCAAGCATCACGGCATCGACTGGGGCGCGCTGCGTGAAGCGATCGACGACGCGAAGGAGGACGGTACGCCGTTCCGGGGCGCCTCCACCATCACCCAGCAGGTGGCGAAGAACCTGTTCCTCTGGCAGGGGCGGGACTTCATCCGCAAGGCGCTGGAATTCCCGCTGGCGTTGTGGATCGATTTCGTCCTGCCCAAGCCGCGGATCCTGGAAATTTACCTCAACATCGCCGAGCTCGGTCCGCAGGGTCAGTTTGGGGTGGAGACGGCCAGCGCCTATGCCTTCGGCAAATCGGCCGCCAGCCTCTCCCCCCGGGAGGCGGCACTTCTGGCCTCGATCCTGCCGAATCCGGTCAAACGCAGCGCCAGGAACCCTGGGCCGGGTGTCCGGCGGCTGGCCGGGACCTATGTGGCAAGGGCGCAGGCAACGACGCTTGCGACCTGTTGGCGGGAAAATCGCTGATTTCGGGCCCTTTTCGGGCGCATTTTCCGGCCCAAGAGCCTAGCTTTGCGGCCAGCCTTCCTCTATAAGCGCGGCCTTGATCGGCATTCAGCTCGCCTCGTATTGCGGGTGCTGAGCCGTCCCTCGCGGACGATGCCCTGATAACACCAATCCCTAGAGGATATTGAAATGGCCGTTCCGAGAAGAAAAACCTCGCCGTCGCGCCGTGGCATGCGCCGCTCGGCAGACGCCATCAAGAAGCCGACCTACGTGGAAGACAAGGACACCGGCGAGCTCCGTCGTCCGCACCATCTCGACCTCAAGACCGGCATGTACAAGGGCCGGCAGGTCCTGAAGAAGAAAGAGTCCTGAGGTCAGGACTTTTTCTTCAGGCGGGACGATTTGACCTGCCTGATTTCGGCCACCCCATGAGATATGACGGTGACGGCGGCGGAGCGAATGCTTCGCCGCTGCGTTGTTCTGTCCGGATATCTTGATCGAGAAGGCATTTTGCCGATGGTCGGTTTCCCGCTGCTTCTGATTCCGCTCGCGGTCTACAACATTATCGCCTTCCTGATGCCCAGCGTGTCCTTCTCGGACGTGCTGTTCAAGGTGCCGATGATCACGGGCGAGACCTGGCCGGTCACGCTCTCCGATCTCCTGCTCGCGCTTGGCGTGGTGCTGCTGCTGCTCGAAGTGGTCAAGGGCGCGAGGCCCGGCGCGAAATTCCTGATGGATCACTTGCTGTCGCTGATCCTGTTCGGCGCCGCCGCGGCCGAATTCGTGATGTGGCCCAAATTCGGCAACTCCACCTATTTCCTGCTGGTGCTGCTAGCGATGGCCGATTTCCTCGGCGGCATCGCCCAGCGCACGCGCCGCCGCGTCACCTATGTCGCCGAGACGACGGTGCCGGCGCCGCGCAAGGCCAAGCGCCAGGCCGAGGCGCCGCCGGAGGACGTTGCGTCCGAGCCCAAGTTCGAGCCGGTCTCGGTACCGCAGGCAGCCCCGGTGCCGCCCGCGCCCTCCGCGCAATCGGTCGCCGAATCCGTGCTGATGGACCATCCGGCGCCGAAGCCGGTGCAAGGCACGTCCTCGCCGGAAATCCCCTCGCCGCATTTGCAGCCGGGCAACGGCAACGGCACGCCGTCTTCGCCTGAAGCGCCGCGCTGATCGATCTCAAGCCACCTGCCGCGTGCGCGCGCTGACGCTTCCGAGCGGGCGCTTGCTGCCATAGGCCATCCGCGCATCTTCGGAGGAGGCACGGCGCAGCCGGCTGGCCTGGGGCAAATGCTCGGCATTGGCGATGAGCTGGGTGACGAAGCTCGGATCGGGGCGAGGCATCGGCGCCTTGTTAACCCACTGTAACGTCGGCAGCAGCGGCACCAGGGCCGAGCCTGTGCCGTAGTCCGCCAAGTCCGATCGATCGGTACTCAACATCGCAATCACCGTTGATCCGGCGAAGATTGTCGCGTTTCGGGACGCGGGCGCCGGTGCGAGTGATGTACTCGCAAGGCCTATGCCGGCCGGGCCGGTTTGGTTCCGCACCGCTCCGAAACATGGTTTCCAAATTGTTTATCAACTTTGCCTAGGGTTGGGGGCGAATCTGGCTCTATCCTGTGCCGGCACAGGACTCCCCGCTGTCCCGAAACGAGGCGATATTGACCCCCGCATTGCCGCAAGCCTCCGACATCCTGGCCGCGCTCGGCCAGGCCGTGTTCGCCTGGGACATCGCCAGCGACGTCATCGTCTGGGGTGAGCAGCTCAGTGCCGTCTTCCCCGGCATCCCCGCCAAGCGGCTCGCGACCGGCGCCGAATTCGCCAAGCTGATCGAGCCCGCGCCGTCGCTGCGGACCGCCGCGCTGGCGCAGACATCCGCCGTGCACGGCGCCGACGGCACGCCCTACCGGCTCGAATACGGCGTGCGCATGAGCGCCTCCGATCCCGTGGTCTGGGTCGAGGAGACCGGCCGCTGGTTCGCCGGCCCCGACGGCCGCCCGGTCCGCGCGATCGGCTCCGTCCGCATCAACAATGAGCGCCACGCCCGCGACGAGGAATTGACCAGGCTGGCCCGGCTCGATCCGCTGACCGGCGAGCTCAACCGCTCCCACCTGATCGCGGCGCTGGCCGAGGCGATCGAGGAGACGACCCGCTTCCGCTCGACCGCGGCCTTCATGCTGGTCGGCATCGATCATCTCGCCCGCGTCAACGACGCCTTCGGCTTCGACGTTGCGGACGCCGTGATCCTCGACGTCGGCAAACGCATTCGCGCGCGGCTGCGCGGCGGCGACGTGCTCGGGCGCTTCTCCGGCAACAAGTTCGGCCTGATCCTGAAGAACTGCACCATCGACGACATGAACGTCGCAGCCGAGCGTTTCCTCGCCGGTATCCGCGACGAGGTGGTGCCGACGAAATCCGGTCCGGTCTCGGTCACCGCCTCGATCGGCGCGGTCAGCGTGCCGCGCTATGCCCGCAATACGGACGAGGCGGTCAACCGTGCCCATGAGACGCTGGACGCGGCAAAGCGCCGGCGCTCCGGCTCGTTCGCGGCGTGGCGTCCGGATGCCACGCGCGACGCGCAGCGCCGCGTCAACATCCGCGTCACCGACGAGATCGTCACCGCACTGAACGAGCGCCGCATCAAGCTCGCCTATGAGCCGGTGGTCTCGGCCGTCTCGCGCGAGCGCGCGTTCCACGAATGCCTGGTGCGGATGGACCAGGGCGACGGCCAGGTGCTACTCGCGCCCGACATCGTGCCGGTCGCCGAGCGGCTCGGCCTCATCCGCCTCGTCGATCACCGCGTGCTCGAACTCGTGGTCGCCGAGCTCGCGGCCGCGCCCGATGTCAGTCTCAGCCTCAACATCTCGCCCGACACCACCATGGATCCGGACTGGTGGGCGGGAATCGAGTCGCTGATGCTGGCCCATCCCGGCGTCGCCGAGCGGCTGATCGTCGAGATCACCGAGACGGTCGCGATCCAGGACATCGACGATGTCCGCGGCTTCGTCACCCGGCTGAAGAATTTCGGCAGCCGCATCGCCATCGACGATTTCGGCGCCGGCTACACCTCGTTCCGCAATTTGCGCAAGCTCGGCGTCGATATCGTCAAGATCGATGGCGCCTTCGTGCAGAACATCACCCGTTCCGCCGACGATCGCGCCTTCGTGCAGACCCTGATCGACCTCGCCCGCCGCCTCGACATCAAGACGGTCGCCGAATGGGTGCAGGACGACGAGGCCGCAAACATGCTGCGCGACTGGGGCTGCGACTACATCCAGGGCCGTCTCATCGGGCTGGCGTCAGCCGAGCGCCCGTGGGGCGCGCCCAGCGTGCTGCCTGCGGCGGGCTGAGACATCGTAGGTATCGTAGGGTGGGCGAAGCGGCTTGTCCGCCGTAGCTCGAAGAGCGAAGGCGGAGGCGCGCCCACCTTTTCCCTTGCATTCGGGGCGCGATGGTGGGCACGGCGCAATGCGCCTTTGCCCACGATTGTTCTCGTGGTCTCGACTCTCCCCTCCGTCATTGCGAGCGCAGCGAAGCAATCCAGAAACTTTCCGCGGCGGCAGTCTGGATTGCTTCGCTGCACTCGCAATGACAATGTGGCAGCTACGCCACGCAGATACCCGGCACCGCGACCTTCTGAAACAGATGCGGGCTCGCGACGGCGGATGCGGGGTAGACCGCAATCTTGGTGCGGAATTCCGGGTGCGTGAACGCAGCGCGGAAATGTGCGTTGGATTCCCAAATTGCGTAATTCAGATAGGTCGGGCTGTCGCCGATTGCGCGGTGAAGCTGGGTGGAGATGAAACCGGGCTGGCGCTTCATGAAGGCGGCGTCGTCCTGCCACGTCTTGAGGAAGCTCTGCTCATCCTGGGCGTCGAGCGTGAACACGTTCACGAGCACCACGGGACCGGTTTCGAGCGCGATTTGACGGTCGATCGGGAAGGCAGGGTCGAGGGGGCGCATTTGAGGCATAACATTGCTCCGGTCAATTTGGTATCATCATGTCAATTCGACAGTCTGGGACATAGCTAATTGACATGATGATGTCAATACGGAATAGTAGTGCCAAATGAACAAGACCAAGCGGACCCCGGCGGGCGAAGCCCTGACCGGCCTCATCCTCGACCTGTTCCGTGCCAACAGCCTGCTTCTGACCGCCGGCGATCGGCTGGTGACGTCGCTTGGCCTCACCAGTGCGCGCTGGCAGATCCTGGGGGCGATCGCCGACGCCGAGCGCCCGGAGCCGGTCGCCTGGCTCGCCCGCAATCTCGGCGCCAATCGCCAGAACGTGCAGCGCATCGTCAACGACCTCGAGCGCGATGGTCTCGTTGTGTTCGAGGTCAACCCGCATCATCGCCGGGCGCAGCTTGTGGTGCTCACTGAAAAGGGCAGGCAGGTCTACGATGCGGCCGGCCGCCTGCAGGTCCCGTGGGTCAACGGCCTGTCGGATGGGCTGTCAGTGAAGGAGGTCGAGACGGCCCATCGCGTGCTCAACGCTCTGCGTGATCGACTCGAAGGAACCGGCGAGGATTGATCACGCCCCCTCATCCAGCGCCACCAGCTCGCGCTTCTTGCGGAGCGCGGGCAGCAGCGGCGCGACCAGCAGCGCCAGTGCCAGCGCAAGACACGCCGCCGAGATCGGCCGCTGCACGAAGGTCCAGAGATCGCCCTGCGACAGGATCAGCGACTTGCGCAGATTGTTCTCCAGCATCGGTCCGAGCACGAAGGCGAGCACCAGCGGCGCCGGCTCGTAGCCGAGCTTGCGCATGAAATAGCCGATGATCCCGAACGCGATCATCACATAGACGTCGAACACGTTGTTGCTGGAGCAGTACACGCCCAGGATCGTGAACAGGATGATGAGGGGGAAGAGGATGTTGTAGGGCAGCTTCAGGAGCTGCACCCACATGCCGATCATCGGCAAATTGAGGATCAGCAGCATCACGTTGCCGATATACATGCTGGCGACGATGCCCCAGAACAGGCCGGGGTTTTGCGTGATCAGCAGCGGCCCCGGCTGCAGGCCGTGAATGACGAAGGCCCCTAACAGCAGCGCCATCACCACGTTCGGCGGGATGCCCAGCGTCATCAACGGGATGAACGCGCCGCCGGCCGCCGCATTGTTGGCGGACTCCGGGCCCGCGACACCCTCGATCGCGCCATGGCCAAACCGCTCCGGCGTTTTCGACAGCCGCTTCTCCAGCGCATAGGACGCAAACGAGGCCACCACCGCGCCGCCGCCCGGCAGGATGCCGAGCAGGAAGCCCAGCAGCGTGCCGCGCGCGACGGGGCCGGCGCTGGCCTGCCAATCGGCCTTGTTAGGCAACAGCTGCGTGATTTTGGCGTTGATGATGTCGCGCTTGATCGCCTGCTCGGTGTTGAGCAGCACCTCGGCGACGCCGAACAGGCCCATCACCACGGGCACGAGTCCGATGCCGTCGATCAGCTCCATGCGGCCAAAGGTCAGTCGCGGCTGCGCCGTGATGCTGTCGAGCCCGATCAGCCCGAGCACGACGCCGATGCAGGCCATCAGCAGCGCCTTCGGCATCGAGCCCTGGGTGAGGAAGGTGAGCACCACGAGGCCGAGCACCATCAGGCTGAAATATTCGGCCGGGCCGAACGCGATCGCGATGCTGGCAAGCCTCGGCGCCACCAGCATCAGCGCCACCAGCGCAAACGTGCCGGCAATGAAGGAGCCGAAAGCGGAGATGCCGAGCGCGGGGCCGGCGCGGCCCTGCTTGGCCATCTGGTGGCCGTCGATGCAGGTGACGACGGAGGCCGCCTCGCCGGGGATGTTGACCAGGATCGAGGTGGTCGAGCCGCCATACATCGAGCCGTAATAGATGCCGGCCATCATGATGATGCCGGATTCCGGCGTGCCCGACAGCGTCACGGGCAGCAGCAGCGACATCGCCGAGATCGGCCCGATGCCCGGCAGGACGCCGACCAGCGTGCCGATGAAGACGCCGATGAAGCAATAGAGCAGGTTGATCGGCAGCAGTGCGACGCCGAACCCATGCGCGACGTTGACGAGCGTATCCATGCGATCAGCCGATCCCGAACAGGCCGGAGGGCAGCTGGATCAAGAGCAGGCGATTGAGCACCCACCACATGCCTGATGGCACCAGCACGGCGATCGGGATCGCGAGCGTCCAGCGCACGGGGTCGATCAGCCGCAACATCAGCAGCATCAAGGGGGCCGACGACAGCAGAAATCCCAGCGGCTCCAGCGCGAAGGAGAACGCGGCGAGGCAGGCGATGACGAGAAGCGGCTTGCTCCAGCGCACATTTTCCCAGCGCGAGGCCAGCGTCGGCCCGCCCTCGGTGACGGCCGAGACGATGATGAAGGTCGCGAACACGCACATCAGGATGCCGGTGTAGAACAGCACGTAGCCGGAGCCGGGATCGTTGATGGTGCCGAGCTTGAGCCTCAGGCCCTGCCAGATCACGAAGCCGCCGAGCCCGAGCCCGATCAGCCCGCCCCAGAGTTCGGAGTTGGAGAGGCGGAGTTTGACGTTGCTGTCATTGTCCATCTGAAGCGCCTTTTAGATCACCGTCACCCTGAGGTGGCCGCTTCTTCAGCGGCCCTCGAAGGGCGACGGTGCCCGTGTCCATCCTTCGAGGCGAGCCGCAAGGGTGGCTCGCACCTCAGGATGACGTCAGAATTTGCAGTAACCCAAATTGTTCTTCGCTATTCTACTTCTTCGCAAGCCCGAGCGTGTCGATGACCTTACGTTCGGACTCCGTGACCTCGACGACGAACTTCCTGTAGTCCTCGGTGTTCTTGTAGTTCGGCACCATGTCGTATTTGGCGAGCGTGGCGATCACGGCGGGATCTTCGACCGCTTTCTTGAAGGCGTCGTGCAGCTTGGCGACGATCTTGGGGTCCATGCCCTTCGGGCCGGCGATGCCGAACGGCGAATCGTAGACCATGGGATAGCCGAGCTCCTTCAGCGTCGGCACGTCGGGATAGTTCGGCGATCGCGCGCCGGTCCACACCATCAGAAGCTTCAGCTTGCCGGCGTCCACCAACGGCCGCCATCCGGTGGAATCGGCCTGAAGCATGGTGTGTTGCCCCAGCACCGCGGCGTTGGTCTCGGCGCCGCCCTTGAACGGCACCTGCGTGAGCTTGATGCCGGACATCGCCGCGATCTGCTCCATGCCGATATGGAGCGAGGTTCCTGTGCCCGGTGTCGCATAGGTCACCTTGCCCGGATTCGCCTTCGCGAACTCGACCACGTCCTTCCAACTCTTGAACTGCGACTCCGCGTTGGTGGTGACGCCGAAGGTGTAGCCGGTGAGGTGAATGATATAGGTGAAGTCCTTTGCCGGATCCCACGACACCTCCTGCATCAAGGGCAGGCGGAAGACGGTGATCGGGATCTGCGAGATGGTGTAGCCGTCCGGCTTCGCGGCCGCCGCCATGGTCGCAGGGCCCACCGTGCCGCCGCCGCCGGCCTTGTTGTCGATCACGATCGGCTGCCCCAGCACTTTCGAGGCGCTGTCGGCGATCGCGCGCATCGAGATGTCGGTCGAGCCGCCGGCCGGCCATGGCACGATCAGCGTGACCGGCTTGCTCGGATAGTCCTGCGCGCCGGCCGCGGTCGCGAGCAGCGCTCCCACGGCAACATGTATGGCGGCAAATACAGCCGTCCTCAGCCCGAACCGCGACATCGGATACCTCCCTCGCAGCGGCCTCGTTCGGGCCGCCGTCGCTCTTTGTTATGACGGGATTGTCCCCGAAATCACGAGAGAAGAAAAGCGCATTGCGCGGACCGTGCGCAGCGGTCGACGCGGCTATCCCGCCGGAAACGGCATGTGCGACAATTGGCCGTTTGGGGGCGTGCCGAGACACGGAATTTGATGTGGGCGGCGCCCTTACGCCACGCGGCGAACCGCGTTCAGCGTCTCGATGGTGCGCCCGACCTCGGTCGCCGGGCACGGTCTGCCGAAGTAATAGCCCTGCACCGCGGTGCAGCCGCATTCGCGCACGAAGTCGAGCTGCTCCTCGGTCTCCACACCCTCAGCCGTGGTCTCGACGCCGAGCACGGAGCCGAGGCTCGCGATGGTGCGGACGATAGCGACGCTCTCCGGGCTTTCGCCGAGGGTGCCGACGAAGGAGCGGTCGATCTTGATGCGGTCGAACGGAAACTTGCGCAGATAGCTCAGCGAGGAATAGCCGACGCCGAAATCATCGAGGCTGACGCGCACGCCGAGTGCGCGAAGCTGGTGCAAAATCTCGATCGTCGCCTCGCTGTCGTCGAGCAGTGCGGTCTCGGTGACCTCGAGCTCGAGCCGCTGCGGCGGCAGGCCGGCCTCCGCGAGCGCGCTCGTGACCATCGCCGCCAGCCCGCGCGAGCGGAACTGCACCGGCGACAGGTTCACCGCGACCGTGACATCGGGCCAGGACGCCGCGGTCGCGCAGGCCGTGCGCAGCACCCATTCGCCGATCGGAACGATCAGCCCGTTCTCTTCGGCGATCGGAATGAACTCGGCCGGCGAGACGAAGCCGCGCGAGGGATGCTTCCAGCGCAGCAGCGCCTCGAAGCCGGTGAGCTCGGAGGAGTCGAGCCGCACCTGCGGCTGGAACACCAGGTGGAATTCACGCGCCTCCAGTGCGCCGCGCAGATCGTGCTCCAGCGCGTGCCGGCTGCGGGCTTCTTCCTCCATCTCGGGTTCGAACAGCTGATAGGCGCCGCGCCCCCTGGCCTTGGCCTGGTACAGCGCGAGGTCGGCGCATTTCATCAGCTCGTCGGCATCGAGCCCGTGATCGGGCGCGATCGCGATACCGACGGAGGCGCCGACATGGATCGACTGGCTTTCCAGCGGTGGCGGGTGGCCGATGATCTCGACCAGGCGGCGTGCGAGCTTTTCGGCCGACTGTGGCTGCGGGCCGCGCTGGAGAACGGCGAACTCGTCGCCGCCGAGGCGCGCGACGGTGTCGTGCTCGCCGACATTCTCCTTCAGGCGCGCGGCGACCCAGCGCAGCAGGCGATCGCCGGCGGCATGGCCGAGCCTGTCGTTGACGGTCTTGAAATTGTCGAGGTCGAAGCACAGCACCGCCATGGCGCCGCCGGCGATCGCGACCTGGTTCAGTCCCTCGCCCATCTTCTCGCGGAACAGCGTGCGGTTGGGCAGGTCGGTGAGTGAATCGTGCCGAGCCATGTGCGCGACGCGGGCCTGGGCCTTGTGGCGCTCGGTGACGTCCTCATAGGTGACGACCCAGCCACCAAGCTCCATCCGCTTGTGATTGAGCTTGATGATACGGCCGTCGCTCAAATGGCGGTGCAGCGTGTGCTCGCCCTCGCGCAGCCTTTCGACATAGTCGGCGTAGAGCCTGGCGCTGGTCGTGTTCGGATGGATGCCGAGCTCGCAGCTGTGATCCATGATCTCGCGCATCGAAATGCCCGGCTTCACAACGTCGGGCGATAGCCCGTACATCTCGATATAGCGGCGATTGCAGACGATCACGCGCAGGCTCGAATCGAGCATGCACAGGCCCTGGCTCATGTTGTTCAGCGCCGCGTCGAAGCGGCGATACTGCTCGCTCAGCTCCTCGATCGCGCGCTCGCGCTCGGTGATGTCCTCATAGGTGGCGACGAAGCCGCCCTCGGCCAGGGCGCAGTAGCGCACCGAGATCACGGTGTCGTTCGTCATGCGCCGGCGCATCGGCGAGGAATCGCGGTTCGCGATCCGCGCGCTGGCGGCTTCCAGGAGCTGTTGGGGGCTGTATTCCGAAGCGAACGCGCCGTTCGCCATCGACCGTTCGATCAACTCGCCGAGATGCGTGCCGGGCCTGGTTTCCTCCGGCGACAGCCAGTAGATCTTGCGGTAGGTGGTGTTGCAGACGCGCAGGCGCATGTCGCTGTCGTAGAAGGCGAGCCCGTGCGCCATGTTCTCCATCGCCGCGTCGAGGATGAAGTTCTGCTGCCTCAGCGTCTCCTCGTATCGCAGCCGTTCGGTGACGTCTTCGTGCACCGTCACCCAGCCGCCGTCGGGCAGGAAGCGGGAGACCGCCTGCACCATCCGCCCGTCGTAGCGCATCACCAGCAGCGTCTTCGCCTTCTGGCCGCGCACGTCCTCGAGCCTGGTGTCGCGGAATTCGTCGGCCGACATGCCCGGCGTATTGCCGCGCGAGAGCCAGTGTTCGATGGCCGCGCTGTGCGTGACGCCCGGCTTCACGATTTCGGGGTCGAGGTTGTAGAGGTTCAGGAAGCGTTCGTTGCAGACGACGAGGCGGCTGTCGGCGCCGTACATGATGAGGCCGTGGGACATGTTGGCGAGCGCATGCTGGCTGCGTTCGGTCTGCACGCGCAATTCCGCCTCGAGCCGGGAGAGGCGGCTGACGTCGTCGCAGATCGTCATCCAGCCGCCGCCGGGAAGCGGCTTCAGCTCGAGTGCCATGACGAGGCCGGTCGACAGCCGTTGCTCGGTACGGAACGGCTTGCCGCCTGCGATTTGCGCGATCCGCGTCGAATACAGCGTGTCGAGCTCGCTTTCCGGAAAATTCCCACGCGTCGCGCTGTGCGCGAGCACCTCGCGATAGCTCGTGCCCACCCGCACGACATCGGCCGACATGCCGAACAGGCTGAGGTAACGCTGGTTGACCAGCACGATCCTGTTGTCGGCATCGTAGACGCAGACGCCCTGCTCCATGTGGTCGAGCGCAAGCTGGCTCAGCGCGACCAGGGCCTCCGGGCCCTGCTCGCGGCGTGCACCAAGCTCGTTATCGCAGGTCGACGTCATGGGGTCGGCGTGATCTCGGCGGGCAATCGACTTAACGCAGCGTAATTCGAGCACCGAGGGTAACGAAGACCCCGGAAAATTCCCTTAAGCGCAGTAGTTTACGGAGGGTGACTGGCAATGCGGAGAGTGCGCGACACGAGCGCGCGAGTGCGAAGGTAGCTGCAAGCCAGAGTTGGCCGGGAGCGCGCGACAAATCTCAGTCCCGTAGCCCGGATGAGCGCAGCGATATCCGGGGCAGTCGTTCCCGCATGTCGCTACGCTCATGCGGGCTACAGGGACGGATCGATCTCCTACGGCCCGTAGAGCACGAGTTCCGTGTCGGTGAGATCGGCGAGCTGCGGCTGGTGCGGGCCCTTGTAATATTTGCGGCCACGCCGCTCAGTATAAATACCGACGAGGCCGGGAACCGGGCCGTTGGCATCGAGAGCCACCGCGATCTTGCCGAGCCGCAGCAGCAGCCGGCCGATGCGGCCTGCGCAGGCGGCGTACTCGGCGGCGCTGCGGCAGTAGATCAGCTTCATCGCGGGCGGCGCGATGAAGCCGCGGCGGATGCGCACCGGTTGCAGGATGAAGGGGAAGGTTCCCTGCGGCGTGCGGCAGACGAGGCTGAGGCAATTGTAGCGCGCATGCCGCGTCAGCAGTTCGGTCTCGGCCTCGGAAAGTCCCTCGATCGTCTTGGCGTGCTGCGAGACGACTTCGATCTTGCTCCAGCGCGGGGGCCGCGCCAGTGCAGGCACCGAAAAGAATATGCCGCGGCAATAGGCGCGAAAACCCTGCGTCTCGATGATCGGCCAGGTCCAAGGCGCCGGGCTGATGTTGAGATAGGTCACGTCCTTGTGCCGCTGCGCGATCTTGGTCAGCAGCGGGGCGTAGTTGCGATAGGCCGGATCGACATACCAGCTCGACAAATTGCACTGGATCGCGGTCTCTTCGCAGTCCTTCCGTGCCGTGTAGATCAGCAGCAGCACGCCGACCGGCGTGCCGTCATTGTCGAGCATGTAGCCGAAGCGCGGATAGCCCTCCGGCACGGGCCGGAAGGCCTGCCGGCGCAGGCCCTGCATCCAGTAATTGCGCGAGCGGCCGACGAAGCCGCGCGTCAGCAGGTCCGCGACCGCATCGACGTCGGCCTCGGTGATCTCGCGGCATCTGACCTTGGTGTGGATCACGCTCGTCTTACCCGTGGAAATGGCAGGCCTCGTTCGGTCTATCGTTTCAGCATGATCTTTTCGGAAAACCGCTTCGCACTTTTCCGGATCATGCTAGCGCCAGCCCTCGCCATGGGCATCGGCCGCGAGATGCGGCTGCAGGCCGAGGATGTCCCGCACCTTGGCGGGCCAGGCCGAAAGGTCTGTGCCGTGCGTGTGGAACATCGCGACGGCGAGCCGGTCCATGCCGAAGGCGACGCAGCCGGTGTGGGCCGGCTCGCCATTGGCGTCCTGGATGCCCCAGGTCGTGCCGAAATGCTCGCGGTGATAGTTGAAGCTCATGCAGGCGGTCGGCTGTTCTTCCGAGCGCAGCGGGATCAGGAGCTCGAACTTGAGCTGCTGCTGCTTCTGGCTCACCGCCTTCATCTGGCCGACGCGGCCGAAGAAGGGATCGCTGGCATAGTCGACGCGGAAGGTCAGGCCGAGATCGCGGGCGATCGCCTGCGCGCGCACCATCCAGCGCTCGCGGAAATCGGAAACGTCATCGGGCGTGCCGATGCAGACATATTCGCGCATCCGGAACGATTGCAGCCGGTCGAGATGTTTCGACGGCTCGCGGCGGAAGCAGTCCGCGGCGACGTCGAAGCGGAGGCCGCCCTTCGGCAAGGGTCCGCGGCTGGCCGCGATCGGATAGACGGGGTAGCAGGCGGCCGGCGACAGCACGAGGTCGGCCGGCGAGAGCGACGTGGTCCAGTCGCCTCCGGCGTCGAAGCGGCTGACCGCGGCGTTGATCTCGCGCTCGGTGCCGTGCAGGCCGCAGACGCAGCCGAGCAGGTTCGGAAAGCTCTTGAGATAGCCGGACTTCTCGAGCTGTGCGCGGCTCATCACCGGTGGAAAGCGCAGCGCTTCGGTGCCGGCTTCGCGATGGCTGGTGATCAGCGCGGCGAGACGCTCGACGATGCCCTCGTAGAGCGCGGTGCGGGCATAGACGCCGTCCGAGCCCATGCTGTGGAACAGCTTGTCGGCGAGATGATCGAGCGGATCTGAGATTTGCGGCGCGGTGTCAGGCGAGTTGGGGAGAACAGCAATGTTCATATTCGACTTCCTGCTATCTGAAATTGTTCTTATTGGGCGAAGGCACGTCAGTCTCGAAAAGTGTCAGTCCCGAAGGCTCGCCGGAATGCCGCTCATCAGCGTCGCGGTCGCGGCGTTGGCCAGAATACGGTCGTTGTTGATCATGATCGGCGACGACAGCACGTCGCGCAGGTGACGGCCCATGGTGAATTCGCCGTCGTTGCGGTAGCCGGAAAGACCCGCGGTGCGCATCGCATGCATCACGGTCTCGACTGCGAGCTCGGAGGCCTGCACCTTCAGAAGCGTGATCGACGACTGGAAGTCGAGCGAGCCGAGTGCGCGCTCGTCGTGCTCGGCGCGGGCGAAGGCGTCGATATTGGCAGCGATCAACGCGCGCAGCTTTGCCAGCGACATCTTCGCGGCCGTGAAATGCGCAGCCGCCGGCGGCATCTGGCCGCCGGAGCTGCGGGCCGCCTTGCGGATGAAGGCCTGCGCGCGCGTCACGGCCGCAGCGGCAATGCCGGCCCAGGCGGAGGACCAGCACAGATGCGCGAACGGCGTCATCGTCTGGGCATGGATCTTGTCGTAGGCTTCCGGGAAGACACGGTCGGACGGGCAGTCGACCCTCAGCTCGAAACCGGTGGAGCAGGTGCCGCGCATGCCGAGCGTTTCCCAGCCCAGCGTCCGCTTCAGCGAGTAATCGTCCTTGGCGAGCGCCAGCAGCACCTGGTCGGAGGCGGCGGCGTCGGTGGCGCGGCGGGCGATGGTGACGAGGCCGTCGGCCTCGGCGCCGTAGGAGATCACGGTGGCGTCGCGCAGTAGCGAGACGGTGTCGCCGGCGACGTCGACGGCCGCCGCGCTGGCGCGGATGTTGCCGCCGTTCTGGCCTTCGGTGGTGGAGGAGGCGAGCAGCCACTGGTCGCGGGCGACCCGGCGCATCATGGTTTCCATCCAGGGAATGCCGTGGCCGTGCCTGACGACGCAGGCGACCTTGGTCTGGTGCATTGCGTAGATCATCGCGGTCGAGGCACAGGCCCGCCCGAGCGTGTAGCAGATGTCGGTGACGTCGTAGATCGAGGCGCCGAAGCCCCCGAACTCGACCGGGATCATGACGCCGAGCAATTTCTGCTCACGCGCGATGTCGAAAGCCTTGTGCGGGAAGCGGGCGTCGCGATCGACCCCGTCTGCGTCGGCCGCTGCCGCTGCAGCGGTTCGGGTGGCGCGCTCGATCAGGGAGGGACCCTGCTCGAGGAGGATCGTCTGCGTTTCGTCGACAGTGAGGACTGCTTCACGCACGTTCATGCTCGTCCGCCTCCGGTTTGCCGTTCGAGATCGCCGGCATCATTCGCGATGCCGTGTAAGCGATCCTCCGACCATCTTTGCTTGTGAGACGAGGCTAGGGATTTAATTCAAATTCGTCGATGAAATACAGGGTAAACAAAGCCAAATTCCGAACGAACAGTTAAGGGCCGGTTGTTGGCATGGTCGGAATTTCCGTGATCACGTTAGGGATCTGGAAGAAGCCAGGATTCCAGACAATCTGAGTCATCGTTTACTAAGAAACGCGAAGTAATGGTGCCGGCCATTGCGAGATCGGCCGTCCCTGCCCATCGTAGGCGGCAGTCCGGTCCGACTAGACAAACGGGAATTTGCCGATGCAGGCCTTCAATACCGACGTGCGCAATCGCATCATCAAGCTGGTGAAGGGCATCCTCGAACAGAACGCGCTCGCCGCGGACGTCACGCCGTCGGCAAAGCTCGTCGACGTCGGCCTGACCTCGATGGACATGGTCAACCTGATGCTCGGCGTCGAAGCCGAGTTCGACTTCACCATTCCGCAGTCGGAGATCACGCCGGAGAATTTCCAGTCCGTCGAGACGCTGGAGCGGATGGTGATGACCCAGTTGCAGCCGGCGACCGCGGCTTAGTCAAATCTATCGGCGTCGTCCCGGCGAAGGCCGGGACCCATACCGCGGAATCCATCGATCGCGGATGGTTGTAGTCCCGAACGACCAGTTTTAGCCAAACCACTCCCTGTGGCTATGGGTCCCGGCCTTCGCCGGGACGACATTGAATGTGCGGCGAGCGCCTCACGCTCCTCATAGCACCGCCCCCACCCCCAACCCCCGTTCCAAAACCGCCGCAAAACTGGCATAGCTTAACCATGTCTCGTGGAGCAGACAGGGTGGAACAGGCATGACGCAGGCGGTATTGGGCATCATCGGCGGCTCCGGCATCTATGACCTGCCGGGCCTCGAGGGTGCGCGCGAAGAGGTGATCAAGAGCCCGTGGGGCGAGCCGTCGGCGCCCCTGCGGCGCGGGACCATTGCAGGCCTGCCGATCGTGTTCCTGCCGCGGCACGACAAGGGGCACAGGCTGTCGCCCTCCGACATCAACTATCGCGCCAATATCGACGTCCTGAAGCGGGCCGGTGTCACCGACCTGATCTCGCTGTCGGCCTGCGGCTCGTTCAAGGAAGAGATGCCGCCCGGCACCTTCGTGCTGGTCGATCAATTCGTCGATCGCACCCACAAGCGCGAGAGCTCGTTCTTCGGCCGCGGCTGCGTCGCGCATGTGTCGATGGCCCATCCGGTCTCGCCGCGGCTGCGCATCCACCTCGCCGCGGCTGCCGAGGCCGAGGGCATCGCAATCGCGCGCGGCGGCACCTATGTCTGCATGGAAGGGCCCCAGTTCTCGACCCTTGCGGAGAGCATGATCTACAAGACCCTTGGCTATTCCGTGATCGGCATGACCAACATGCCCGAGGCGAAGCTCGCGCGCGAAGCAGAGCTCTGCTACGCCACGGTGGCGATGGTGACGGATTTCGACTGCTGGCATCCCCACCATGACGCCGTCACCGTGCAGGACATCATTCGCGTGCTGACCTCGAATGCCGACAAGGCAAAGGCGCTGGTGGCGCGGCTGGCGCAAGACTTTCCGCGTGAGCATGAGCCGTGCCCGATCGGTTCGGATCGCGCGCTCGATACCGCGCTGATCACCGCGCCCGAGGCGCGTGACCCGGAGCTTCTGAAGAAGCTCGATGCGGTGGCAGGGCGCGTGCTGCGGGCGTGATACGAAAGGCAGAACGCCATGAAGGTCGACGGCAAGCATTTCCGCAGCATCTGGCGCGAGCGCGACGGCTGGTCGGTCGGCGCGATCGACCAGCGCCGGCTGCCGCATGAGTTCATTGTCGCGCGCCTGACCTCGTGTGACGACGCGGCAGTGGCCATCCGCGACATGCTGGTGCGCGGCGCGCCGCTGATCGGTGCCACCGCGGCCTATGGCATGGCGCTCGCGATGCGCGAGGACGCTTCCGATGCCGGCCTGAAGCGCGCCTACGAGACGCTCGTCGTGGCACGCCCGACCGCAATCAATCTGAAATGGGCCCTGGACGAGATGCGTGCGACGCTCGCGCCGATCGATCCCGTTGAACGGGCGGAGGCGGCCTATGCCCGCGCCGATGAGATCGTCGAGCAGGACGTCGAGATCAATCGTGGCATCGCCGCCAACGGCCTGACGCTGATCGAGGCGATCGCGGCGAAGAAGCCGGGCGAGACGGTCAACGTGCTGACCCATTGCAACGCCGGCTGGCTTGCGACCGTCGACTGGGGCACGGCGACGGCACCGATCTATCTGGCGCATGAGCGCGGCTTCAAGATCCATGTCTGGGTCGACGAGACGCGGCCGCGTAACCAAGGGGCCTCGCTCACGGCCTGGGAGTTCGGCCATCACGGCGTGCCGCACACGGTAATCCCCGACAACACCGGCGGCCATCTGATGCAGCACGGCATGGTCGATCTCGCCATCGTCGGCACCGATCGCGTCGCCGCCAATGGCGACGTCTGCAACAAGATCGGCACGTATCTCAAGGCGCTCGCCGCGCACGACAACGGCGTGCCGTTCTACGTCGCGCTGCCGTCGCCGACGATCGATTTCGCCGTCCATGACGGCATCCGCGACATCCCGATCGAGCAGCGCAGCGGCGTGGAGGTCACCGACATGACCGGCCGCACCGCCGACGGAAGGCTGGAGACGGTGCGCATCGTGCCGGAGGGCTCGCCGGTCGCGAATTACGCGTTTGACGTGACGCCGGCGCGTCTCGTCACCGGCCTCATCACCGAACGAGGTGTGCTGAAGCCCGACCGCGCCTCGCTCGCAGCCGCGTTTCCCGAGCGGATCGCCGCCGCGGCGGAGTAGGGCGTTTCACGAGACAGTCGCCCCGATCTCGTCATTGCGAGCGCAGCGAGGCAATCCAGACTGTGGTGGGATTCTGGATTGCTTCGCTGGGCTCGCAATGACGGAGAATGGCGCTCTAGCGGAGTTTGAGCCCTGTCGCCTTCTCGAGCTCGGCGATCGCCTGGGCGCCGCTGGTGACCTTGATGGTGGTCATGCCCATCTCACGCGCGGGTTTCAGATTGACGCCGAGATCGTCGAGATAGACGCAATTCCTTGGATCGACCTTCAGTGTTTCGACCATCATTTTGTAAATGCGTGGGTCGGGTTTGCGCAGGCCGATCTTGGCGGACTCGATGACGTGGTCGAAGAGCACCATCACCTCGGCGATGTAGAGCGAGCGCCCGGTCATGCTGCCGATGGCGTTGGCGGGCAGATTGTTGGTGATGCAGCCGGTCTTGAGCCCGGCCTTGATGCGCTTCAAAGCTTCGACCATCTCGGGACGCAGATCGCCCTGGAGCAGCGGCAGCACGTCGCGGCCGCGCACCTCCGCGCCGAGCGCGCGCGACTCCTCCGCGAACAGCGTGTCGAAGATGTCGATGTCGACCTCGGCGCGCTCGAACCTGGCCCAGGCGTTCTCCAGATGATTGGCGGCGTTGGTGCGCCGGATGATGTCGATCGGCAGTCCACGCTCGGTCTCGAACCGCGCGAACGCCTCGAACGGCGAGCTCGTCAGCACGCCGCCAAAATCAAAGATCACAGCCTCGATCGCCAATGTCCTGCCCTCGTCAATTCCTTTCCAAGACGGCTAGCATGCGCTATCGGCAAGGGCCAGTCCGAAGCAACCCCACCCAAGGCCGCGGCCAAGGCGTGTTCCCATGAAGAAGCTTGCAATTCTCATCGTCGCTGCGCTGCTGCTCGCCACGCCCGCCGATGCTATCGTCGGTGGCGGCACGCCGCAGACCGATGGCGTTGCGCGTGCCGTCGTCACCATCGTCGGCTCACGCGGCAATTTCTGCACCGGCAGCCTGATCGCGCCAAGACTCGTGCTCACCGTCGCCCACTGCGTGCAGCCCGGCGCGGACTACAAGATCGTCGATCGCGGCGCCGACGGCCAGCCGCAATTGCTGAATGTCCGCACCGTCGCGATCCATCCAAGCTTCAACATGCAGGCGATGCAGGCACATCGCGCCACCGCCGACGTGGCGCTGCTGCAACTGGAAATTCCACTCAAGGGAAAATCGACGGTGCCGGTCGGCATGCCGAATATTCCAATCCAGGTCGGCAACCGCTTCGTCATCGCCGGCATTGGCGTCACCGTGCGCGGTGACGGCAAGAGCGGCGGCGCGACGCGCGTCGCGGGCCTCGTCGTCACCGGCCAGCCCGGCACCCTTCAGATCCGGCTGGTCGATCCCGTAACCAACGGTGTTCGCGACGGAATTGGCGCCTGCACCGGTGATTCCGGCGGTCCCGTGTTCGAGGACAAGCCGAACGGCGCCGTGCTCGTCGGCCTCATCAGCTGGTCCACGGGGCCGAACGGCGCCGCCGGTTGCGGCGGGCTGACCGGCGTCACGCCGCTCACGCTATACCGCGACTGGATCTTGCAGACCGCGCGGAGCTGGGGTGCGGCGCTGTGATTTGACCGCAACTTGATCTGTGCCATGTTGAAGCGGAAGCGCGGCGGGTGATCATGCCTGTCGCGGAGGAAACGCGTCGCTCATCAAGGGCGGCCAAAAAGACAAGCAAGGCATAGAAGCAACAATGAATGTCGCTGTTCGCAGTCACGCCACGGCCAAACAGGTTTCAGAGCATTTCGACGTGCTGATCGTCGGTGCCGGCATCTCCGGCATCGGCAGCGCCTATCACGTCACCAAGCAGCTTCCGGGCACAAGCTACGTGATCCTGGAGACGCAGGAGACGTTCGGCGGCACCTGGACCACGCATCGCTATCCCGGAATTCGCTCGGACAGCGACCTCCACACTTTCGGCTACAGCTTCAAGCCGTGGGTCGGGCCGCCGATCGCGACCGCCGAAGAGATCCTCGCTTACATGAACGAGGTGATCGAGGACAACGACATCGCGCGGCATATCCGCTACAAGCACAAGATCAATTCGGCGAGCTGGTCGAGCGAGCAGAATCTCTGGACCATCGAGGCGGTGACGACCGACACCGGCGAGCCCAAGACCTTCACCGCAAACTTCCTCTGGATGTGCCAGGGCTATTATCGCCATTCCGAGGGTTACACGCCCGAGTGGAAGGGCATGGACCGCTTCAAGGGCCGCATCGTCCACCCGCAGACCTGGCCTGATGACATCGACCTCACGAACAAGAAGGTCGTCGTGATCGGCTCGGGCGCGACGGCGGCGACGCTGGTGCCGAACATCGCCGACACATGCGCGCATGTCACCATGCTCCAGCGTTCGCCGACCTATTTCAGGCTCGGCCGCAACGCCATCGAGATCGCGGAGGAGTTGCGCCGGCTCCAGGTCGACGAGGAATGGATCCACGAGATCGTCCGCCGCAAGATCCTGTTCGAGCAGGATGCGTTCACAAAGCTCTGCGTGTCGAAGCCCGAGCAGGTGAAGAAGGAACTGATCGGCCAGATCAGCGCGGTTCTTGGTCCGGATTACGACGTCGAGACGCACTTCACGCCGAGCTACCGGCCGTGGCGGCAGCGCATCGCCTTCGTGCCGGATGCCGACCTGTTCAAGGGCATCGCCAGCGGCAAGGCCTCCGTCGTCACCGACGAGATCGAATGCTTCGTCGAGAACGGCATCCAGCTCAAATCGGGCAAGCTGCTCGAAGCCGATGTCATCGTGACCGCGACCGGCTTCAACCTTGCGGCGCTGGGCGACATTGCCTTCGAGATCGACGGCAAGCCGCTCGCCTTCGGCGACACCGTCACCTATCGCGGTATGATGTTCACGGGTGTGCCGAACATGGTCTGGGTGTTCGGCTATTTCCGCGCCAGCTGGACGTTGCGCGTCGACCTCGTCGCCGATTTCGTCTGCCGCCTGCTCGGACACATGAAGGCGAAGGGCAAAAAGAAGGTCGAGGTGAGCTTGCGTCCCGAAGACCACAACATGCCGATCCTGCCCTGGATCGATCCGGAAAACTTCAATCCCGGCTACATGATGCGCAACATGAATCTGTTGCCCAAGCGCGGCGACAAGCCGGAATGGCAGCACAGCCAGGATTACTGGACCGAGAAGGACGAGATCCCGAAGACGGATCTGGACGACAAAGCGTTCGTTTACGGGTGAGGTGGGGCGTCCGTGCAAGGGGCGGCTAGCGATCGCCCAATATTCCGCTGTCGTCCCGGCGAAGGCCGGGACCCATACCGCGAGGTCTATCGATTGCGGATGGTGCTAATCCCGCACGACCAATCTTCGCCAAATCTCTCCCTGTGATTATGGGTCCCGGCCTTCGCCGGGACGACACCGTCTGTTGGGCATGCGGCGCCTCAACTCATTCACGCCGCAGCTACGAATTCCACTGTCGTCCCGGGGGCGCGAAGCGAGCCCGGGACGACCACAGTTGGTTGGGTGAACGGCGTCTCAACTCATTCGCAGTACCGTCACGAATTCCGCCTTGTCGCATTCGCCGCAATCGCCGCCGCCGCCGTCCGGTTCTCGACCCCCAGCTTCGAATAGATCTGCTCGAGATGCTTGTCGACCGTGCGCGGGCTCAATCCCAGGATCTGCGCGATGTCGCGGTTGGTCTTGCCTTTGCTGAGCCACGCCAGCACCTCGCCTTCGCGGGTGGTGAGACCGAGCTCGCTGGTGAATTCGGGGGGCAGCGCCGAGCCGGACTCCTTGGACAGCCGCAGCAGGAACTCGTTGGGCGCGGTTTCGCCCATGTAATAGAACCGGAGCTGCGGATTGTCGGGCAGGGAAGCACCTTGCGACTTCGAGCTGCCCTTGCCCTTGGCCTGCTCCAGCCATTGCAGCAGTGATGGCGGCAGGGCGAAGTCGTCGGCCTGTGCGCCGTGGTGGTCGGACAGCAGCTTCTGCGCCTGCGGGGTCGCCCAGAGGATGTTGCCCTGGCGGTTGACCGCGAACAGGAAGCGGCCGGAGACGTCGAGCGCGGCGCGCGCGCTCTGGGTCAGGCGGGCGTTGCCGAGATGGACACGGATGCGCGCCAGCATCTCCTCGATCACGATCGGCTTGGTCACGTAGTCGACGCCGCCGGCGTCCAGCCCGCGCACGATATGCTCGGTCTCGGCAAGGCCGGTCATGAAGATCACGGGGATGTTGGCAAGGCCCGCATCGCGCTTGAGGCGGCGGCAGGTCTCGAAGCCGTCCATGCCGGGCATTACCGCATCGAGCAGCACGATGTCGGGCGTGATCTGGTCGACGATGCGCATCGCGGCCGCGCCGTCGAGTGCCACCATCACCGTCATGCCGGCGCCGTCGAGCGCGTCGGTGAGCAGTCGCAGCGTTTCGGGAGAGTCATCCACAACGAGCGCGACGTCGCGCTTCTTCGACTCAATGCTCATGCGCATGCAACGTCTTCAATGTGGCCATGTACTGGTCGAGATCGAAGCGGTCGACCAGCGATCGCATCTGGGCGACGAAATCGGCATGCTCCGGATGCTCGCTGCCGATCTCGTCGAGCTTCAGCTGGATGCCCTTGACGTAGCCGATCTGGCCGAGCCCGATCAGCTCCTCGATGTGTCGCGCCGGCGGCCTTGAGCCGCTCTCGGGCTGCCAGAACGGCACCGCGATCTCGTCCGGGCCGTACTGCCACTCGATCTTGAGCAGCTGACGGATCGTCTCCAGCAGCCGCGGAATGTCGATCGGCTTCATCAGATAGCCGTCGTGGAACGGCTGTGCCAGCGGCGTGCCGTGAGCCTCGAGCGCACTTGCCGAGACCATCAGGATCCGGGCCTGGTGATGGCCGCTCGCGCGCAGCGTCTCCGCGACCGTCCAGCCGTCCATGCCGGGCATGGAGATGTCGAGCAGGAACAGATCGGGCCGGCAATGCTGCGCCAGCGCGAGGCAGCCCGGGCCGTCGGTGGCGCTGAGCAGGATGAAGCCGAGCGGCGTCAGCACCTCGCGCAGGAGGTCGCGATGAACGGGGTCGTCGTCGGTGATCAGGATCGTCTTGCGCGCGCCGTGATAGCCGGAGACCGGTGCCTCCACCGGCGCGATGCGCTGGGGATTGGCGACCTCCGACAGCAGGATCTTGACCTTGAACGTGCTGCCGGTGCCGACCGTGCTCACGACCTTGATGTCACCGCCCATGACGCCGGCGAGCAGCCGGCTGATGGTCAGCCCGAGGCCCGTTCCGGTCTGCGGCTGCGAGACACCGAGGGCGCCGCGTTCGAACGGCGCGAAGATGCGCTCGAGATCGTCGCCCTGGATGCCGGGACCGGTGTCGATCACCTCGAACTCGGCAACGGGGCTGCGATAATGTACGACGAACTGCACGCTGCCGGCCTGGGTGAATTTGATCGCGTTGGAGAGCAGATTGATCAGCACCTGGCGCAGCCGCTTCTCGTCGGCATACACGACGACCGGTAAATGCGCCGGACGCCTGAACACGAAGTCGATGCCCTTGGCGGCGGCCTGAAGCCGGAACATGCCGACGAGCTGGTCGAGGAATTCGCTGAGGCGCACCTCGTCGCGCGAGAGATACAGCCGCCCCGCCTCGATCTTGGAGATATCCAGAATGCCGTCGATCAGACCGGAGAGATGGTCGGCGCTGCGGCGGACGACGCGGACCTGGTCGCGCGGCTTGGTGTTCAGCGTCGCATCCTGCTCGAGGAGCTGCGCATAGCCGCTGATCGCATTCAGCGGCGAGCGCAGCTCGTGGCTGAGGCCGACGACATAGCGGCTCTTGGCGAGGTTGGCGGATTCGGCGACCTCCTTGGCGCGCTGGAGCTCGGCGTCGGTGCGCTTGTGCGCGTCGATCTCCTGGATCAGCAGCGTGGTTTGCCGCCGCGTCTCGGCCTCCGCGGCGCGGCGGCTCTGCTGCGCCAGCACGAACAGCCAGGCCACCACGCCGATGATGATGCTGAGCGAGAAGAACACCTTCCACAGCACGTCGGAGACGAGCATGTTCTCGCCATGCACGCTCGCGGAGGTCTGGAGATAGATCAGCCCCAGCACGAGCGCGACGAGCCCGGCCGAGATCACGAACACGCCGATGTAATGGCCGAGCTGCGAATTGATCCGCTGGTAGATCGGCTGCGGCAGGATCTTGCCGAGCGTCTCGGAGAACTGCGTCTGTGCGCGCGCATGCGGCTTGCAGAGGTCGTGGCAGCGGGCGTCGAGCGAACAGCACAGGGAGCAGATCGGCCCGGCGTAAGCGGGGCAGGAGGCCATGTCCTCCGGTTCGAACGAGTGCTCGCAGATGCAGCACTGGATCGCCTCGATGTTCTGCCAGCTCCGCTTCGGTTTGCGCGCGATATAGTATTTGCCGCCGGTCGCCCATGCGATCAGGGGGGCGGCGAGGAAGGCAACCGCCAGCGCGATGAAGGCCGACAGCGCCTTCGCGGTCGGCCCGAACAGGCCGTAGAAGGCGCTGATGGAGAGAATGGTCGCGATCGTCATCGCGCCGACGCCGACCGGATTGATGTCGTAGAGATGCGCGCGCTTGAACTCGATCTGCTGCGGCCGCAAGCCAAGCGGCTTGTTGATGACGAGGTCGGCGACCAGGGCGCCGACCCAGGCGATCGCGACGTTGGAATAGAGCGCCAGCGTCTGCTCCAGCGCCTTGTAGACGCCGATCTCCATCAACAGCAGCGCCACGATGACGTTGAAGACCAGCCAGACCACGCGGCCGGGATGGCTGTGGGTCAGGCGCGAGAAGAAGTTCGACCAGGCGATCGACCCGGCATAGGCGTTGGTGACGTTGATCTTGACTTGCGATAGGATCACGAAGGTGCCGGTCAGCGCCAGCGCGAGGTCGGGCTGCGACAGCACGTATCGAAAGGCTTCGAGATACATATGCGCCGGCTCGGCGGCCTCTTCGGGCGGCACGCCGTGGCCGAGCGCGAAGAAGGCGAGGAACGAGCCCGCCAGAAGCTTCAGCGCGCCGAGCACGATCCAGCCGGGCCCCGCGCTCATCAGTGCGATCCACCAGGAGGTCCTGGAGGCGCGACGGTCGCGCGGCAGGAATCGCAGGAAGTCGACCTGCTCGCCGATCTGCGCCACGAGCGAGAACACGACCGAGGCCGCAACACCGAACAGCAGCAGATCGAAATGTCCGTTGAGGTCGCCGTGCTCGCCCGAGAACTTGCGCCACTCCGTAAAGGAGTGTGGGTTGTGCCAGGCGATCGCTGCAAACGGCATGATGTGGAGCACGATCCAGAGTGGCTGGGTCCAAAGCTGGAAGCGGCTGATCAGTGTGATGCCGTAGGCCACCAGCGGGATGATGACGACGGCGCTGATGAGATAGCCTACGGGGCGCGGAATCCCGAAGCACATCTCGAGCGCGGACGCCAGGATCACCGCTTCGATCGCAAAGAAGATGAAGGTGAAGGACGCGTAGATCAGCGAGGTGATGGTCGAGCCGATGTAGCCGAAACCAGCGCCGCGCGTCAGCAGGTCAATGTCGATGCCGCATTTGGCGGCATAATAGGCAATCGGCACGCCGCAGCAGAAAATGATGGTCGAAACCACGAGGATCGCGGCGGTGGCGTTGGCGACGCCGTAGTTCAGGGTGATGGTGCCGCCGATCGCCTCCATCGCCAGGAACGAGATCGCGCCCAGCGCGGTGTTGGCGACGCGGGCGGTGGACCAGCGGCGCGCGCTCTTGGCCGTGAAGCGCAGCGCGTAGTCTTCCAGCGTCTGGTTGGCGACCCATTGGTTGTACTGGCGCCTGACGCGGTCTATTCGCTGCCGCCCTGCCACTTAACCCCACTCCGATACGACCCGGATCCCTCGCAAAACCCGTGCCAAAAGCCTACGTCGGCATTTTGCGGTGCAGTATACGCGATCTTGCGTATGCTTGCGTTGCACAAATTCGAGCCATCCTCACGGCACCAATCGCGTGTCCTCGAACAAAAGTGGGGTGCTCATGTCAGACGAAGCAAACAAGGGCCTGTTGTCGCCGCTCCGGCGCAAATTATTGATGGGAATGGCGGCCGTGCCGGCCATCACGATGCTGCCGCGGGCGTCTTTTGCGCAGGCCCCGGCGACCTCGGCGGTCAATACCACGGGTCTCGCAGTCACCGACACCGAGGTGACGGTCGGCATCCTGCATTCGGCGACCGGCACCATGGCCATCTCCGAGACCGGCTCGATCGAAGCTGAAAAGCTCGCCATCGAGCAGATCAACGCCATGGGCGGCGTGCTCGGCCGCAAGATCAAGTTCATCCAGGAAGACGGCGCCAGCGACTGGCCGACCTTCGCCGAAAAGGCCAAGAAGCTGCTCGTCAACGACAAGGTCGCGGCGATCATGGGCTGCTGGACCTCGGCCTCGCGCAAGGCCGTGCTCCCGGTCATGGAGCAGTACAACGGCATGCTCTACTACCCGACCTTCTACGAAGGCCTCGAGCAGTCCAAGAACGTGATCTACACCGGCCAGGAGGCGACCCAGCAGATCCTCGCGGGCCTGAACTGGATCGCGAAGGAGAAGGGCGCGAAGTCGTTCTTCTTCATCGGCTCCGACTACATCTGGCCGCGCACCTCGAACAAGATCGCGCGCAAGCACGTCGAGAACGTGCTGAAGGGCAAGGTCGTCGGCGAGGAGTATTATCCGCTCGGCAATACCCAGTTCAATTCGGTCATCAACAAGATCAAGCTGACCAAGCCCGACGTGATCTTCACCGACGTCGTCGGCGGTTCCAACGTCGCGTTCTACAAGCAGCTCAAGGCTGCCGGCATCGACCTCGCCAAGCAGCCGCTCTTGACGATCTCGGTGACCGAAGACGAAATCGACGGCATCGGCGGTGAGAACATCGCGGGCGCCTATGCCTGCATGAAGTACTTCCAGTCGCTCGACAACCCGAACAACAAGACCTTCGTGCCCGCGTTCAAGAAGCTGTGGGGCGAGAAGACCGTGATCGGAGACGTCACCCAGGCTGCCTATCTCGGCCCGTGGCTGTGGAAGTTGACGGTCGAGAAGGCCGGCTCCTTCGACGTCGACAAGATCGCGGCGGCTTCGCCGGGCGTGGAATTCAAGGGTGCTCCGGAAGGTTACGTGCGCATCCACGAAAATCATCACCTCTGGTCGAAGACCCGGGTGGGGCGCGCCAAGCTCGATGGCCAGTTCGAGCTGATCTACGAGACCGCCGATCTCGTCGAGCCGGATCCGTTCCCCAAGGGCTACCAGTAGGAAGCGCTACAGTAAGAAGCGCAGCCTCTGCCGCGGTCTCCCTCAAGGCAAAACCGCTCCCTGGCGTGGATCGCAAGTCCATGCCCAAGACCCCCGCGTCGCGAACCTGTTCGCGACGCGGGACCCTTTCCCTGACGGAGGACATCGATGTTCGGCGACTACTCGATTGGCGACCTTGGCTCCATCTTCGTCATGCAGGGTTTTGCGGGACTGATCCTGTTCTCGGTCTACGTGCTGATGGCGCTTGGTCTTGCGATCATCTTCGGCCAGATGGGCGTCATCAACATGGCCCATGGCGAGTTCATGATCCTCGGGGCCTACGTCACCTGGATGACCTCCAATCTATTCCAGACCTATTTGCCGAGCCTGTTCGGCGGCTACTTCTTCCTCGCGATGATCCTGGCCTTTGTCGCGTCCGGCGCGCTGGGCATGCTGGTGGAATGGGTGCTGATACGGCACCTCTACAAGCGCCCGCTCGATACGCTGCTCGCCACCTGGGGCCTCAGCCTCATGCTGCAGCAGGCCTATCGTTCCGTGTTCGGCGCACGCGAGGTCGGCGTCGAGCTGCCGCAATGGATGCTCGGCTCGCTGCACGTGACCGACAGCATCGAGGTGCCGATCAACGGCGTCTTCGTGATGTGCCTCACCGTGCTGATCACCATCGGCGTCGCCTATGTCATGTACAAGTCGCGCTGGGGCCGTCAGGTCCGCGCCGTCGTGCAGAACCGCATCATGGCTGGCGCGGTGGGCATCAACACCGAAAAGGTCGATCGCTACACCTTCGGTCTCGGTTGCGGCATCGCCGGTGTCGCCGGCAGCGCCTTCACGATGATCGGCTCCACCGGGCCAACCTCTGGGCAGCTCTACATCGTCGATACGTTCCTGGTGGTCGTGTTCGGCGGTGCCGCCAGTTTGATCGGCACCATCGCCTCGGCCTTCTCGATCTCGCAGACGCAATCCACCCTCGAATTCTTCATGTCGGGCTCGATGGCGAAAGTGCTGACGTTGCTCGCGGTTGTCGGAATCCTGATGCTGCGGCCGCAAGGGCTGTTCGCCCTCAAGGTCCGCAAGTGAGAAACTGGGGCTGATGCAATGACCGACAATCGCTTCTTCAACCGATCGGAGCTCATCGGAATTCTGGTGCTCGCGGTCTTCCTGGTGGTGATCCTGCCGCTCACACTTGATGTCTTCAGGCTCAATCTGGTCGCGAAATACCTGACCTATGCCTTCGTCGCGCTGGGGCTGGTGATCTGCTGGGGCTATGGCGGCATTCTCAGCCTCGGTCAGGGCGTGTTCTTCGGGCTCGGCGGCTACTGCATGGCGATGTTTCTCAAGCTCGAGGCGTCGAGCGTGGAGAACACCAAGATCCAGTCGACGCCCGGCATTCCCGATTTCATGGACTGGAATCAGATCACCACGCTGCCGCTGTTCTGGAAGCCATTCAGCAGCCTCACCTTCACGATCGCCGCAATCGTTCTCGTGCCTGGCATCTTCGCTCTCATCATCGGCACCGCGATGTTCAAGCGCCGGGTCGGCGGCACCTACTTCGCCATCATCACCCAGGCGGTCGCGGCCATCCTCACCATCCTGATCGTGGGACAGCAGGGCTACACCGGCGGCATCAACGGCATGACCGACCTGCGGACGTTGAAGGGCTGGGACATCCGGCCTGATCACGCCAAGATCGTGCTGTACTTCTTCGAGGTCGGACTGCTGTTCGCCTGCATCATGATCGCGCAGTTCGTCCGTCACTCAAAGCTCGGGCGCATCCTGGTCGCGATGCGGGAGAAGGAGGACCGGGTCCGCTTCTCCGGCTACAGCGTCGCGAACTTCAAGATCTTCGCCTTCTGCATCGCCGCCGTGTTCGCTGCGATCGGCGGCGCCATGTTCGCGCTCAATGTCGGCTTCATGTCGCCGTCCTTCGTCGGCATCGTGCCGTCGATCGAGATGGTGATCTACACCGCGGTCGGCGGCCGGCTCTCGATCCTCGGCGCGGTCTACGGCACGCTGCTGGTCAACTTCGCCAAGACCAGCCTGTCGGAAACCTTTCCCGATTTGTGGCTGTTCGGTCTTGGCGGATTGTTCATCGCCGTGGTCCTGGCCTTCCCGAACGGTCTCGCTGGGATCTGGGGCGACTACGTGCAGCCGCGCATCGATCGCCTGATCTCGTCGCGCAAACCGAAACCTGACGGCTGGACCGACAGTTCGGTCGCCGACGGCGCCCCGGCAGAGTGAGGAGATCATCATGCTCGTAGGTCACCAGCCCAAGGAATTCCTGCTCGCCGTCGAAGCGCTGACCGTCTCGTTCGACGGCTTCAAGGCGGTCAACGATCTCTCCTTCTATGTCGACGAGAACGAGATCCGCGTCATCATCGGCCCCAACGGTGCCGGCAAGACCACCGTGCTCGACCTGATCTGCGGCAAGACCAAAGCAACGTCGGGCTCGATCCAGTTCCGTGGCAAGGAGCTGACGCGGATGAAGGAAAACGAGATCGTCAAGACCGGCGTCGGCCGCAAATTCCAGAACCCCTCGATCTACGACGATCTCACGGTGTTCGAGAATCTCGAGATCTCGTATCCGCGCGGCCGCTCGGTGTTCGGCGCGCTGACCTTCACCCGCGACGCCGCCGTGCGCGACCGGGTGCACGAGGTCGCCGAGATGATCTTCCTGAACGACCGGCTCAACGTGAACGCCGATCTGCTCAGTCACGGCCAGAAGCAATGGCTCGAGATCGGGATGCTGCTGATACAGGACCCGGACCTCTTGATGCTGGACGAGCCCGTCGCCGGCATGAGCGTGTCCGAGCGCGCCAAGACCGCCGAGCTTCTCAACCGCATCATCAAGAACCGTTCGGTGCTGGTGATCGAGCACGACATGAAATTCGTCGAGGATATCGCGCACAAGGTCACCGTGCTCCACCAGGGCCAGATCCTCTCCGAGGGCACCATGGAGAAGGTGAAGAACGATCCCAAGGTCGTTGAAGTCTATCTCGGTCACTAGGAGCGCGATGATGCTGGCAATTTCCGATCTTCACGTCGCCTACGGCCAGAGCGAGGTGCTGCACGGGCTCAACGTCAAGGTCGCGCCGAACGAGATCGTCGCGATCATGGGCCGCAACGGCATGGGCAAGACCACGCTGATGAAATCGCTGATGGGCATCCTGCCCGCCAAGAGTGGCTCGGTGACCATGGACGGCGCCGAGCTCGGTGGTCTGCCGAGCTACGAGCGGGTGGCCAAGGGCCTCGCCTATGTGCCGCAGGGCCGCATGATCTTCTCCACCATGACGGTGAAGGAGAACATCGAAACCGGCCTCGTCGTCTCCGGCGGGACCGAGGTGCCTGAAGACATCTATGAATTATTCCCGGTGCTGCTTGAGATGAAGGGCCGCCGCGGCGGCAATCTCTCCGGCGGCCAGCAGCAGCAGCTCGCGATCGCACGCGCACTCGCGACCAAGCCGAAGGTGCTGCTGCTGGATGAGCCGACCGAAGGCATCCAGCCTTCGATCATCAAGGATATGGCGCGCACCCTGAAACGCATCCGCGACGAGAAGGGCCTGTCGATCGTCGTGTCCGAGCAGGTCCTGAGCTTCGCACTCGATATCGCCGACCGTGTGCT
Source organism: Bradyrhizobium sp. CCBAU 11361 (assembly GCF_028128935.1). NCBI lineage: Bacteria > Pseudomonadati > Pseudomonadota > Alphaproteobacteria > Hyphomicrobiales > Nitrobacteraceae > Bradyrhizobium > Bradyrhizobium sp. CCBAU 11361. The sequence continues at coordinate 367,806 of NZ_LBJZ01000200.1, read as the reverse complement.
GGTGATCGAGAACGGCGAGATCGTGCGCGACGATCCGCGCGACAGCGTCGATGCCGCGCAGGTCTCCAAATATCTGTCCGTCTAACCAACCGTGTAAAAGGGGAGCATCTCGATGCCAGAGACACTGATCAAGGTCGATCTCACCAAGTCGGCTTACGAAAATGACATGGTGCATAACCGCTGGCACCCCGACATCCCGATCGTGGCCTGGGTCAATCCCGGCGACGATTTCATCATCGAGACCTATGACTGGACCGGCGGCTTCATCAAGAACAACGATTCCGCCGACGACGTGCGCGACATCGACCTCTCGATCGTGCACTTCCTCTCCGGCCCGATCGGCGTCAAGGGCGCCGAGCCCGGCGATCTCCTCGTCGTCGACCTGCTCGATGTCGGCCCGATGAAGGAGAGCCTTTGGGGCTTCAACGGCTTCTTCTCCAAGCAGAATGGCGGCGGCTTCCTCACCGACCATTTCCCGCTGGCGCAGAAGTCGATCTGGGACATCAAGGGCCTCTACACCTCGTCGCGCCACGTGCCCGGCGTGAATTTTGCCGGCCTGATCCATCCCGGCCTGATCGGCTGTCTGCCCGATCCGAAGATGCTGGACACGTGGAACAAGCGCGAGGCCGAGCTGATCTCGACCAATCCGACCCGCGTGCCAGGCCTCGCCAACCCGCCGTTCGCGCCGACCGCCCATGGCGGCCGCGCCAAGGGCGACGTCAAGGCCAAGATCGGCGCCGAAGGCGCGCGCACCGTGCCGCCGCGCGAGCATGGCGGTAATTGCGACATCAAGGACCTGTCGCGCGGATCGAAGATCTACTTCCCGGTCTATGTGCCCGGCGCCGGTCTCTCGATGGGTGACCTGCACTTCAGCCAGGGCGACGGCGAGATCACCTTCTGCGGCGCGATCGAGATGGCCGGCTGGCTGCATCTGAAGGTCGAGGTGATCAAGGACGGGATGGCGAAATACGGCATCAAGAATCCGATCTTCAAGCCGTCGCCGATCACGCCGAACTACAAGGACTATCTGATCTTCGAAGGCATCTCGGTGGATGAAGCCGGCAAGCAGCACTATCTCGACGTCCACATCGCCTATCGCCAGGCCTGCCTCAACGCCATCGAGTATCTGAAGAAGTTCGGCTACTCCGGCGCGCAGGCCTACTCGATCCTCGGCACCGCGCCGTGCCAGGGCCACATCTCCGGCGTGGTCGACGTGCCCAACGCCTGCGCCACGCTGTGGCTGCCGACCGAGATCTTCGACTTCGACGTGATGCCGTCGGCGGCTGGACCCATCAAGCACATCACGGGCGATATCCAGATGCCGATCTCGGCGGACAAGTGATCCCTGCGCGACGGGATGCGGGACGGCGCGTATTTGCCGCCCCGCATCCGCCGCGAGGTGCGTTGAACAGGCAAGAGCGTGGGGATGATGCGATGCCGGTCTATGAATATCTCTGTGACGACTGCGGTCCGTTCAAGGACCTGCGCCCGATGGCGGAATGCGACGATCCGCAAAGCTGTCCGCATTGCGAGACCATGGCGCCGCGGGTGATCCTGACGGCACCGAATTTCTTCTGCATGCCGGCGGAAAAGCGCAAGGCGCACGCCGTCAACGAGCGCAGCACGCACGCGCCGCAGACGCTCGCGCAATACAAGGCCTCGCACGGTCCCGGCTGCGGCTGCTGCTCCACGGGCAAGACGGTCAAGGACAAGGGCACGGCGGACAAGAAGAAACCCGCGCGGCTGATGACCAAGAGCAAGAGCGGCGCCAAGGGTTTTCCCACCGCGCGCCCCTGGATGATCAGCCACTGACGCCACGCGCCAACATCAAACAAGCAAATTACAGGAGCGTCCAAAATGCTTCACGGTGACATTTCCAGCAGCAACGACACCGTCGGCGTCGCTGTGGTCAACTACAAGATGCCCCGCCTTCACACCAAGGCAGAGGTGCTCGACAACGCCCGCAAGATCGCCGACATGGTGGTGGGCATGAAGGTCGGCCTGCCCGGCATGGACCTCGTGATCTTCCCCGAATACTCCACTCAGGGGATCATGTACGACTCCAAGGAAATGTATGAGACCGCTTCGGCGGTGCCCGGTGAAGAGACCGCGATCTTTGCCGAGGCCTGCTGCAAGGCGAAAGTGTGGGGCGTGTTCTCGCTGACCGGCGAGCGCCACGAGGAGCACCCACACAAGGCGCCCTACAACACCTTGATCCTGATGAACGACAAGGGCGAGATCGTCCAGAAGTACCGCAAGATCATGCCGTGGGTGCCGATCGAGGGCTGGTATCCCGGCAACTGCACCTATGTCTCCGACGGCCCGAAAGGCCTCAAGGTCAGCCTGATCATCTGCGACGACGGCAACTACCCGGAAATCTGGCGTGACTGCGCCATGAAGGGCGCCGAGCTGATCGTGCGCTGCCAGGGCTACATGTATCCGGCCAAGGAGCAGCAGGTCCTGATCTCCAAGGCCATGGCATGGGCGAACAACGTCTACGTCGCGGTCGCCAACGCCGCCGGCTTCGACGGCGTCTATTCCTATTTCGGCCACTCCGCGATCATCGGCTTCGATGGCCGCACACTCGGCGAGTGCGGCGAAGAGGATTACGGCATCCAGTACGCCCAGCTGTCGAAGCATCTGATCCGCGATGCGCGCCGCAATGGCCAGTCGCAGAACCATCTCTACAAGCTGGTCCACCGCGGCTACACCGGCATGATCAATTCCGGCGACAGCCCGCGCGGCGTTGCGGCGTGTCCGTATGATTTCTACAAGAACTGGATCGCCGATCCCGAAGGCACGCGCGACATGGTCGAGGCGATGACCCGCTCGACGCCGGGGACCGACGAGTGTCCCATCGACGGCATTCCGAACGAGGCGGCGGCGTCGAATTACTAGCCACCGCCGCCGGTACAGGTTGAGCTCGATGCCTGGATGATCGGCCATGGATGTGAATGGCCGTCCATAAGCGCCGACGTTCCGAGAGGTCTGCGCATGCGCGGAATGGGAATAGTGCCCCGGCAAACCGTGGCGCTGTTGCAACATGGACGGTTGAATCTGTTCAGGTTGCTTTGCCATTGGCGGATTCTCGACGCATACCGGTTCTACCGATCATCCTCATGGCCTAAGTTCCGCGCGGTGCCGCCAGGAGCGCCGTCCGTGAGGGGAAGAGTGTGGAAGTTTGGTTGCGATCGAGCGGGCCGGGTTGCTCGCACCTGAGCACTGTCGCAATTCGCACGGCATTCTGGGTCGGCCTCACCTTGGGCGCATCTGCCGCCATGACCTCCGCCGGAGCGCAGCAATTCTTCAACGGATCGCAGACCACGCCGAACGGTGCCGTCAATGGCGGCGGCGGCGTGTGGGACACGACCACCACCAATTGGACGGATATCTCCGGTTCGACCAGCACCGCTTACGATCCGTCGTCATCCGGCACAACGTTCGGCAGCGGCGGTCCCTCGACGCCGGCCACAGGCGGCACGGTGACGGTAACGCCAGGCGGCGTGCAGCTCACCAGTCTCGTGGGCTTCGATCTCACCGGTGATGGTTCGATCTATACCATCCAGGGCGGCGACCTCAGGCTGGCCCCGGGCGGCACCCCGTTCGTCACCAACGATGTCACGGGCAGCGGCGCCCCCTCGGCCGCGATTGCTTCCCGCGTCACGGGCAGCGGCGGCATCTCCGTGCAGGGGCCCGGCATCCTGGCCCTGCTCGGCGCCAACACCTATACCGGCAACACGTTCATCTGCAACTGCGGCTCGCTGCAGCTTGGCGATGCGACCCATACCGCCAGCATCATCGGCGCCGTCACCAACGAGGGCCTGTTCAAGATCGTCAATGCCGACACGTCGGGCATCACGTCGCTGCTCAACGACTTCTCCGGCACGACGACGTTTCTCAACGCGACCTCCGCGAGCGCGATGGTGATCACCAACAGAGGTCAGTTGTATTTCGGCGATCTGGCCGGCGGCGGGACCGATACCGCGACGGCTGGCCGGGCGACCATCATCAATGATGGCGGTTTGACCGGCTTCTTTGGCCGCACCAACGCGGGCACGGCCAGCATCACCAACCAGAATGGTGGCGGCGTCGCGTTCCTCGAGCAATCTTCGGCCGGCTCGGCGACCATCGTGAACAATGATCTCAGCGGGACTGTGTTTGGTACGCTGAGTGGATCCGACACCGCGACCGCGGGCAACGCGACGATCATCAACGAGTTCGGCGGCCGGACCAATTTCGGCGCGTTCACCACGGCCGGCAATGCCACCATCGTCACCAGGGACGGCGGCAAGACCGAGTTCTTCGACAATTCCACCGGCGGCAATGCGCGGTTCATCACCACCGGGACAGGCATCGTGGATTTCGGGGTCAGCGTCGGTCCCAACAGCGACGGCCGCATCACGGCCGGCTCGATCGAAGGCAGCGGCTTCTACTATATCGGCGGCGGCAACACGCTCGTCGTCGGCGGCAACAACCGCTCGACCGAGGTCAGCGGTGTCATCGGCGACTACGATCCCTGCAGTTGCGGTCCCGCCGGTCCGGGCTCGCTGGAAAAGGTCGGCAGCGGCACGCTGATCCTCTCCGGCACGAACACCTATACCGGCACCACCACGGTCAATGGCGGCATCTTGCGGGTCGACGGTAATATCTCGCAATCGAGCCTGACCACCGTGAACGCGGGCGGCGCGCTGTTCGGCGCAGGAATCGTCGGCAATACCGTTATCGCCGGCGGTGGCATCTATGCGCCTGGTGACGGTGACCCCGGCTCGAGCATGCTGGTTCTGGGTGACCTCGCCTTGCAGTCCGGTGCGCTGTACCTCGTGCAGGTCGGCAGCGGAACCACCGCGAGTTTTGCAAACGTTGTTGGCAACGTTACCCTGAATGGCACCGCCGGCGTCTCGCTCTATGCCGGCAGCACCATATTGCCCCACTACAAGATCATGCAGTTTTCCGGCTCGGCTACCGACAACTTTGCCGGCGTTGCCGCGCCCGGTGGTCTCATCGGCACGACCAACGTGGATCCTGGTGGCACCGTCTATCTCAATTTCACGCTCGACTATGGCGCGAAATACGCTCTCAACATCAATCAGAAGAACGTCGCCACGACGCTTCAGAACTTCTTCAACGCCAATGGTTTCCTGCAAGCCGAATTTGCGGGCCTCGGCCCCAACGGCCTGACGCAGGCCTCCGGCGAGTCGGCGACAGGTTCGCAGCAGACGACATTCAACGCGATGAATCTGTTCCTCGGCCTGCTGACCGAAATCTACGGCTCGGGACGCAGCGGCGCTTCAGGTGCGACGCCATATGCCGATGACGCGAGCGCAAGTGCCTATGCCGCGACCGGCAGGACCCCGCGTGACAAGAGCGCGCGCGACGCGTTCGCCTCGATCTACCGCAAGGCACCGGCCGCGACTTTCGAGCAGCGCTGGGACGTGTGGGCGGCCGGCTACGGCGGCTCCCAGACGACCGACGGCAATGCCGGCCTCGGCTCGAACAGCACCACCAGCAGCGTCTACGGCACGGCCGTCGGTCTCGACTACCGCTTCTCGCCGTCGACCATCGCCGGTTTCGCGCTTGCCGGCGGCGCTACCGGCTTCGGCGTCAACGGCCTCGGCTGGGGCCGCTCCGATCTGTTCCAGGCCGGCGCTTTCGTGCGTCATACCGCCGGACCGGCCTATATCACGGCTGCGCTGGCCTATGGCTGGCAGGATGTGACCACCAATCGCATCGTCACCGCCGCCGGGTTCGACCAGCTGCGCGCCCAGTTCAATACCAACGCGTTTTCGGGCCGTGTCGAGGGTGGCTATCGCCACGCGATGTCATGGATCGGCGTCACGCCCTACGCGGCTCTGCAGGCCACCATGTTCAGCCTTCCGAGCTATTCGGAGTTCGCCGTGGCCGGCAGCAACGTCTTCGCCCTCAACTATGCCGCCAAGGACGTGACCAGCAGCCGCACCGAGCTCGGCCTGCGCGCGGACAGGTCATTTGCCGCTGCCGGCGGCCTGATGACGCTGCGCGGCCGCGTCGCCTGGGCGCATGACTACAATCCGGATCGTACCGTCGGCGCGGTGTTTCAGACCCTGCCTGGATCGGCTTTCGTCGTGAATGGCGCCGCACAGGCACGCGATTCCGCGCTGACCACGGCGTCGGTGCAGGTGAACTGGATGAACGGCTGGTCCGCATCGGCGACCTTCGAGGGCGAGTTCTCGAACGTTACGCGTTCCTATGCCGGCAAGGGCCTCGTGCGCTACGCGTGGTAGGCGCGGCTTATCCTCCCCCAGGGAGGATAAGCAAGAGAATCACTGCTTCTTCTGCGCGGGCTTGCGCGGCGGCCGCGGCGCCACGGGCGTGCCGGCCATCTTGTTGGCGGTCTCGCTGACGTCGAGCAGCGAGCGGCGAATGTCCTCGATGTAGCTCGCCGACTTCTTCCTCATGGTTTCGGTCAGCTCGCGCAGCCCCTGTATCTTCTCGAACAGCTCGTCGGCCTTGCCATTGACGAAGCCGGGCACCACGCCCTCGATCTTCGTGACCGCCTTGTCGAATCCCGCAAAGGCGCTGTCGACCTTGGCCATGACGGAATCGATTTCGCCGCCCTTGCTCCTGAGGTCGGCGCTATAGTTCTCGAATGTGCGAAGCCCTTCCTTGATCGCGGGGGCATTGCTCACGATCGTGCGGTCGACACTGTGCAGGGTGTCGACGATGGATTCGGCGTCGCTGAGATCGGCGGTCAGCACGGGAACGCCGTCCACATCCAGCGGCACCGGCGGCGCGGAAGGCGCCCCCCCGATCAGCGAGATCGCGGCGACGCCGGTCAGGCCCTGGAATTCGATGCCCGCGACGGTGTCCTTGCGGATCGGCGCGGTGTTGTCGAGCATCACCAGCGCGACGACCTTGCGAGGATTGTCCAGCTTGATCGACAGGATCTGGCCGGCGGGCACGCCGTCGAAATTGACCGGCCCGCCGCGGCGCAGGCCGCTGGCGGAACCGCCTTCGAACACCACGCGCAACTGGCTGCGACTCTGGATGGTGCGCCATTTCTGTACGCCGAGCAGGCCGCCGAACGCCACGGCGATCACCGCCAGCGTCGCCGTTCCGATCACCAGATTGCTCGCGCGTGCCATAAGCCTGAGTCTAGGGCCAAAGCGGGGAAGTTGGAAGGAGCCCGGATGCTGCTCCGGCCGCAATGGTACGTAGGGCGGGTTAGCGAAGCGTAACCCGCCACTGCTCTCCGCATTCGCCGTGCAAAATGGCGGATTACGCGGAGCCTGTCATCGGGCCGCGCATAGCGCGGACCCGGTGGCTAATCCGCCCTACGCGACTACGGCTCTCAATGCCCGGCCGCGCGCTTTGCCGCAGCATTGTTCAGTACGATCAGGGCATCGACGGCGACACCCGTCCTGGTGTTGATCAGGAACGGATTGATGTCGATCGAGGCGATCCGGTCGCCGGCATCCGCGATCAGGTTGGACAGGCCGACCAGCGCCTTCACCGCCGAGGCCTCGTGCAAGGCCGGCTTGCCGCGATAGCCGCGCATCTTGATGCCGGCCTTGGTGCGACCGATCAGGAGCCGCGCCTCGGCCTCGTCCAGCGGCGCGCCGGCGAGCGCGACGTCCTTCATCAGCTCGATGTCGATGCCGCCGGTGCCGAACAGCACGACCGGACCCATCTCGGCGTCGAGCGAGGCACCGACCACGAGTTCGAGGTCGGCCTTGACCTGCTGCGCGATCAGGATGCCGTCGAGCCTCGGCTTGCCCTTCAGCCTCTTCACCCGCGCGGTGATGTCGACGAACGCCTTCCTCACCTCGGCCGCATTGTTCAGGTTCAGCACCACGCCGCCGATGTCGGACTTGTGCAGGATCTCGGCGCTGACGACCTTTGCCACGACCGGGAAGCCGATCTGTTTCGCGATCTTCACGGCTTCCACCGCCGTCTGTGCGATCGCTTCCTTCGAGATCGGGATGCCATACGCCTTCAGGAGCTTCTTCGAGGCGACTTCGTCGAGCGCGGCGCCGCTTGCCGAAGCCAGCGCCTTTTCCAGCTCGGCACGCGCGGCGGGTTTCGAGCTCGAGACGATGTCGGGGACTTCCTTGCGCAGCTTCGCATAGGCGAGCAGCGACTTGATCGCGGTCACCGCGCGATCCATGCCCTGCATGACCGCGAGATGCGGCAGCGATTTGCGCAAGCTCTTGGTGAACTCGGTGAAGCCGATCGACATCGCGCTGATGTAGATCACGGGCTTTGAGGCCCGGCTCGCCATCTCGTCGACGATGCGCAGGTTGCGCTCGCGCAGCTCATGCGGCGCCTTTGGCAGCTCGGCATCGACGATGACGATGTCGATATCGGGGTCGTCGATCATCAGCTTGATCGATTTCATGTAGACGGAGGGATCGACGACCGCGGCAAAGCCGGCGTCGAGCGGGTTGCCGACGATCGATCCGGGCCCGAGCATTTTCGCCAGCTCCGAGCTGACATGCGGGCTGAGCGGCGCGAAGTTCAAGCCCTCGGCGTAGAACGCGTCGATCAGCATGCCGCGCTTGCCGCCGGACAGCGTGACCGCGGCGAGCCGGTCGCCTTTGGGCACTGCGGCGTGGACGAAGCATTCGGTGGTCTCGATCAACTCGTCGAGCCCGCCGACCCGGATGACACCTTCACGCGTTGCGATGGCGTCGAACGTCTCGATCGAGCCCGCGAGCGCGCCGGTGTGCGCCATCGCCGCGGCGCGGCCGCCCTCGGATGCGCCGAGCTTGAGCGCGATCACGGGCTTGCTCGCTGCGCGCGCCGCCTTGCAGGCATCGCGAAAGGCCTTGGTGTTGCGCACGCCCTCGAGGTAGACGACGATCACCTTGATGCTCGGATCCTCAGCGAAATATCGCATCAGGTCCGGCGTCTCGAGCCCGGCCTCGTTGCCGGTCGTCACCATGTAGCCGACACCGACGCCACGGTCCTCCAGTGCCTGGCGGATCGCCATGACGATGGCGCCGGATTGCCCGGCGATCGCCACCGCGCCCTGCTCCATGGTGACGACACGGTCGTCGATATTGGTGAAGAGCTTTTCGCCGGCGCTTAAGTTGCCGAGGCAATTCGGGCCGGTGACGGCGAGGCCCGTCTCGCGCACCGCCGCTTGCAGTTCGGCGGCGAGCTTCTGGCTCTCGTCATCCTGCAACTCGCTGAAGCCGGAGGTGACGATGGTGGCCGAGCGCGCGCCGGCCGCCGCGGCATCGCGGATCACCTGCACGGCGAAGCGCGCAGGTACCAGCACCAGGACATGATCGGGCCTTTCCGGAAGGCTCGCAAAGTCCTTGTAGCAGGGCACACCCCAGATCGTCTCGCGCTTGGCGTTGACCGGATAGAGCCCGCCCTCGAAGCCGTATTTGACCAGATTGTTCCAGATGCGCTCGGCATAATTGCCGGGCTTGTCGGTCGCGCCCACCAGCACGATGTTGTGCGGGTGCAGCATGGCATGGATGCCCTTCACGATATCGCTGGCGTCGGGCGATGGAGACCATGGGCGGGAAGAGAAGGATGCAGCAGACACCTGGGCTTCCATGGCGCAATCCTCAATTTTTATTGTTGTTGCAGCGCGTCGTTCTGTTCGATGGCGGGGTCTGGCAAGGCAATCACGAAGGACGCAATGCCACCAGACGGAATGGGCAGGGCTTCATGCAGGAAGGCTAGCATCACCGGACTTTGGGCGAAAGTGCGAACGGTTCGCCGACGCGGCAGCCAGCGATCGTCGAGATGGCGCTCGTTCGATCGATGGCATCGACAGGAAGCATCCCGCAGGATGGAGATGGATGAGGGAACCTATTCGTCGGCGCCGATCAAGATCGCGTGCAAGATGTAGCGTTCGGGACCGGACGTGACGGCGTCAAACGGCCAGCAGGTTGTGAGCACGAGCTCGAAACCCTGCGTCGCGGGATCGATGCCCGACGCGTCGAAACGGACCACAGCCGAAGAATCCGCACGATAGCGGAAATGCTTGCCGTCGCGGCGGGTGATCTCGATCACGTCACCCATGGCAACATTCCGCAGGAAACGGAAATGTGTGTCGCGATGTGCGGCATAGACGGCAACGCCGCGCTCGCCGGCATCGACCGTTTGCTGGATGTGGCCGGGTCCGAAAGCAAGTGCCTGGCCGCTCGCGCCCTCCAGCACGATGGCGCTGGCGCCGATCCGCTTCACCTCGATCCGGGCGACCGGCCAGGTGTCGGCCCATGACCATGGCTTGACCGCCTGGCCCGTCGCAACGCTTCTGTCGAATGCGCGCTCCAAGAGCACCTGCGCGAGCCAGGCCTTGGCGTGGATGTAGGCGCCGTCGCCGAACAGGATGAGGCCGATCAGCGCGAGAACCAGGGGAGAGATGAGGCGGGGCATTCTATCCACGATCGTCATTGCGAGCGAAGCGAAGCAATCCAGATTCTTTCCGCGGAGGCAGTCTGGATTGCTTCGCTGCGCTCGCAATGACAGTAGGAAAAAGGCGCGCGCGGCCGTTGGGTCGGGGACGGGCAGCCGCGCGCGCTAACAGAGGAGTTCGGGGGGCTCCTCTCTCAAGCGGCGTCGGTGAGCAAGGGCCGACGCCGGTTGAACACGAACAGGATCAGGGCGAGCACGATCAGGATCAGACCTGCGATCATCTTCAGCTCGGCCGAGGTGGCGGTCTTGGGCAGGCGGATCGCATCGGGTGCGGCGGGTGTCGGCCGCCTCGTCGCCGGCTGGTTGCGCGCATCGGCATGACGTTCGCGCAGCTGCGTCGGTACCTGCTGCGGCCGTTCGCCGAAGATCTTCTCGAAATCCCAGCCGGCCGGCAGGTTGACCGGCAATTCGCTGAGCTTGAGCGGCGCGCCTTCGGGACGGCTCGGCGTCTTGTCGACCGCGACGAGGCTGGTGAGCCGCGTGACGATCTGATGGTCGAGCGCCAGTGCCAGGATCGCCTTGTCGGCCTCTTCCGGCGTCATCTCGCGCATCGTGCGCGCGACTTCGGCATCGCCGATCTTGCGCTTGGCCCAGAGCTTTGACAGGCCCTTGCCTTCGGCGGCGTTCTGCAACGGCAGCGTCACCGACCACGGACGGTCGCCGACGCGTCCCTTGATCTCGAGCGAGCCTGCGAGCTTGTCGAGCCTGGCCGCCAGCACCAGAGGCTCATCGCGATAGACGTCGGGAATGATCGCCGGCGTAACGTCGGCCGTTGCTTCGGAGAACTTTGCGCTGAGACCGGTCACCGCCGGATTTTCCAGCTTGGCGAACAGGCCGCGCATGCGCTCCTCGACCTGCTCGACAGAGCCGATATGGGTGAAGGCGCCGCGGCCGAGCTCGGAAGCGCGCGTCATCAGATGGGTGTTGGGCGCGGACCCGATGCCAACCATGAACACGCGCGAGCGGCCGCGCATCGCCGTGATCGTCTCGAACAATTGCTGCTCGTTGCCGATCGCGCCGTCGGTCAGGAACACGACCTGGCGAACCATGCTGGTGTCGCTGAGCTTGTCGGTCAGCGCAGCCCGCATCGCCGGCACCATCTCGGTGCCGCCACGTGCCTGCAACGCGCTGACGAACGAGGTCGCTTCGCCGACATGTGCGGCATCCGCCGGCACGGAGGCCGGAAACAGCACGTCCATGGTATCGTCGAAACGGATGACGTTGAAGCGGTCGGCCGGCTGGAGGCGGCCGAGTGCGTAAAGCAGGCTCGCCTTGGCCTGGACCATCGAGGTGCCGCCCATCGAGCCGGAATTGTCGATCACGAACACGACTTCGCGCGGCAGCGGCTTCTGCGTCGCCTGCTCGGCGCTCGGCGGCGTGACGAAGGCGAGCAGGTAATCGGCATCGCCGACATGCTCGCGGAACAGGCCGACCGACGGTGCTTTCTGGGCCGCCGGCTTCCACGTCAGTTCGAAATCGCGGTCGGCGGGCACCGCGCCGTCGGCGAGCGTGACGATGCGCGTCGCGTTGTCCGGGCTCTCGGTCTTGACGTTGTGATGGTGGCTCTTGACCTCGCCGAGCGCAAAGCCGGCCTTCAGACGCACCGTGATGCTGGTCGGGTTAACGGGTGCATTCCTGGCGGGATCCAGCACCGTCGGGGAAATACGGTCGCGGTCGGGCACGGGATCGGACGTGGCGCCCCAGCCGGAGCCGTCGTTGCGGAAGTCGACACTCTGCACGATCGGCGCCGGATTGTAGCGCGGCGCGACCACCAGCGGCACGCGCAGCGAATATTCGTTACCGGATTGATGCACCGGCTCCTGATATTCGATCTGCACCAGCACGGTTTCGCCGGGACCGATATTGGCAACCGAGTTGGTGAAGATGTTGGGCCGCTCCTGCTCGGTCAGCGCGGCCTTCTGGCCGGCGTTGCGCGCCTGTTCGTAGATCACGCGCGCCTGCTGCCGCTCCTTGATGTCGCCGACGATGACGCGGTCGCCGACCACCATCTTCATCGTATCGACGGCGCCATTGGTCGCGAGCGGGTAGACATAGGTGGCCTCGACCCAGTCCTTGGTCGGATTGCGAAACGCCTGGGTGACGCGTGTGCGCAGCGTCGGGCCTGATACCGTGATATCGACATCGATGCCGAGACGGATCGCTTCGGTGTAGGCGCCATCTTCCTTCAGGAGGAGGGTGCCGGACCTGGCATCGCCGGGCTGGAGCAGGCTGGCCTGTTCGGCCGTTGCCGACCAACTCGTCCCGAAGCTCACCAGCAGGGCCACGAAGGCGACCAGCATCACCGCGATGCCCTGCGCGAGAAGGAACAATCCGAGCTTGATCAGCCGGCCCAGCAGGGGGTGTTCGTCGTGGTCGGCTGTGTCGTAGGTGTTCATTTGCCTGCTCCCGAAGGATGTTTGCTGGCTCTCAGCATCCGCCGGGAGAGCCTGATTTCGCGAGCAGAATGATCGGCAATGTTCCGCCGGGGCCGGCCCGGGGCGGGCCACGGCCGGGTGGCCATGTGCGGTTTTGTGCTGGTTTGTGCGCCCTGCTAGAATGGTGCTCCAAAGGCAGGGTTGACGATGCAGATGCAGGCCGACAAGCAGCTTTCGGACGAGCAGAGCCGCGAGATCGCGGAGACCATTCGCGAGGAGCTCGCCAGACGCCGGATCTCCCGGCAGGCGCTGGCCGAACAGGCCAAGCTCAGCCTGTCGACGCTGGAGAAGGTGCTCGGCGGGCGCCGGCCGTTCACGCTGGCGACGACGGTCCGGCTGGAGCAGGCGCTGGGCGTATCGTTGCGCAAGAGCGCCATCGTCGTGACGCCTCCGGCCGCAAACGATGTCGCGCCCGACAGCCTCGGCTCCTATGCGCATCGCGCGGTGACCTGGCTCGAGGATGCCTACATCACGCTACGGCCGTCATTCGGCGACAAGAACGCGATCTTCGCCTACCGCACCGAGATCGTATGGGAGCCGAAAGTCTCGTCGCTGGTCTTCCGTGAGGGCGATCGGACCGATGCCGCCTATGAGCACACCGGCGAGGTCGCGGTGCCGCATCAGTCCGGCTTCATCTATCTCGTCATCATCAAGCACGGCCAGCACCGCGTGATCACGGTGTCGCGGCCGACGGTCGCCGGCGAGATGTACGGCATCATCTCGACGCTCCGCGCCGGCCCCGGCTCGCAGCTGACGCCGATCGCAGCGCCGATCGCCTATGTGCCGCTCAGGAATGTTCCGAAGCCGTCTTTGGGACGGGTTGCGCCTGACGACGCCAACTATGAGCTGTATCGAAAACACCTGCGCCGCACGGTGGAAGAGCCGTTCGCACTATTCCTGCCGGCATAGGTTCACCCTGGAAATCCGCGGATAAAGAGATGGCGGCCTCGCGGCCGCCATCTCCCATGCACGGACAGTTCGCCGAGAACTAGCCGCTCGGCTCCGCGCTGATGATGGGGCCGAACAGCTCCCACTGGCCGTTCTTGAACCGCCACATCTTGAGCTGCTCGATCGGTGCGAAGTCGGTCGGCGAGGTGTTGATCTTGATTCCCGGGATCAGCGTATCAGGAGCGAAGTCCTTCAGGCTGGCGGCCTGCTTCATCACGTTTTCGCGGGTGAGATTGTCGCCCGCCTGCTTCAGCACCTGCACCATCGTCTGGGCCGCGGCATAGCCGTAGACCAGATTGGCGTCCGAGATGTTCGCGCCGGGCATGTACTTGTCGATGAAGGTCATGAACTTCTTCATGCCCTCGTCGTCTTTCCACTGCGGATCCGACGCGTCCTTCAGATAGCCGGCCGACAGCACGCCCTCAGAGGCTTCGAGGCCGGCGGGCTTCATCACCGCGCCGATGGACACCGAAACGTCCGTCATCAGGTGCATCGGCTTCCATTCCAGCTCCGCGATCTTCTTGATGGCCTGCGCCGCGAATTTCGGGGTCGAGATGTTCACGAAGACGTCCGCGCCGGTGCCCTTGAGCTTGACGATGTGCGAATCGATCGATGGCTCCGAGGTCTCGTAGCTCTCTTCGGCCACGATCAGCTTCGATGCCTTGTCGCCGAACACGTCCTTGATGCCGGCGACGTAGTCCTTGCCGAAATCGTCGTTGGCATAGAAGATCGCGACCTTCGCGTCCGGTTTCTCCTTCAGAATGTACTTGGCGAAGATCCGCGCCTCGACCCGGTAGCTCGGCTGGAAACCCATGGTCCACGGGAAATTTTGCGGGTCGTTCCACTTGCTGGCGCCGGTGGCGAGGAAGAGCTGCGGGATCTTCTTGGCGTTGTGATATTTCTGCACGGCGGTCTGGGTCGGCGTGCCCAGCGCGTTGAACACCAGGAACACTTCGTCGCTCTCGATCAGCTTGCGGACCTGCTCCACGGTTTTCGGCGGCGAATAGCCGTCGTCATAGGAGATCCAGTTGATCTTGCGGCCGTTGATGCCGCCCTGATCGTTGATCATCTTGAAATAGGCCTCTTCGGTCTTGCCGATGACGCCGTAGGCGGAGGCGGGACCGGAATAGGCCTCGACATTGCCGATCCTGATTTCGGTATCGCTGGCGCCCGTGTCGTATTTCTTCTGCGCCTGGGCGCCTTGGACCGAAAGCAACTGGGCCGAGAGCAATGTCAGGGCCGCTGCCGCGGCGAGCAGGGCGAGTTTCTTGTTCTTCATGGAAATTCCTTGGGTTTCTTGTGGTCTGGGGCAGGCACTTCAAAAAAGAAAAGCGCCCGCAAGGGCGCTTCGATCAGGCGTTGGCGACTTTCCTGTCGATTTCGGAGGCCGCTGAAAACTCCTTGCGCAAGGTCGGCTTGTGGATCTTGCCCGTGGCGTTGCGCGGCAGCGCGTCGACGAAGCGAATTTGGCGTGGGCATTTGAAGCGCGCCAGATTGGCCGCGCAATGTTCGAAGACGTCGGTCTCCGTCAGCCTTTGTCCCGGCTTGACCGCGACGATGGCAAGGCCCACCTCGCCCCATTGCGGATCGGGAATGCCGATCACGGCGGCTTCGGCGATCGCGCCAAGCTGGTGCAGGACGTTCTCGACCTCGGCCGGATAAACGTTCTCGCCGCCGGAAATGTACATGTCCTTCCATCGGTCGACGATGTAGTAGAAGCCTTCCTCGTCGACGCGCGTCGCATCGCCGGTGTGCAGCCAACCATCGGTAAAGGAGGATTTGTTCGCCTCCGGCCTGTTCCAGTAGCCGGGCGTGATGTTCGGTCCCTTCACCCAGAGCTCGCCAAGCTCGCCGACATCGGCGTCGCTGCCGTCGGGCCGCACGATCCGCACCTCCGTGTGCAGCACCGGCTTGCCGGCGGAGCCGGCCTTGCGCGCCGCATGCTCGCGGTCGAGCACCAGCACGGCCGGCGAGGTCTCGGTCATGCCGTAGCCCTGCTGGAGCGCGACGCCGCGCGCCTCCCAGATCTTCAGCAGCGGCACCGGCATCGGCGCGCCGCCGACACCGCCGACGATCAGCCGGGTCAGGTCGGTCGTCGCGAAGGCGGGATGCTGCGCCATGAACTGGTAGATCGCGGGGACGCCGAAGAACACGTTGATGCCCTGCGCGGGATCGTTGATCAGGCCGAGCGCCGTGCCGGGATCGAAGGCCCGCATGATCATCACGGTGCCGCCGGCATGCAGCACCGGATTGGTGTAGCAATTCAGCCCGCCGGTATGGAACAGCGGCAGCACGGTGAGCAGCACCGAGGACGGCCCGATGCAGGCGGGGCCGCCGAGATTGACGCAATTCCAGAACGTCATGCCATGGGTGATGGTCGCGCCCTTCGGATGACCCGTGGTGCCTGACGTGTACATGATGGTCGAGACGTCATCGAGCGTGACCTCCTCGATCCGGTCGAGCGGCTTTGCCGCGGCGATGCCGGCCTCGTAGGCGCCGCCGGGACCGAGCAGCAGGCTGGTCGCGACATCGCAGAGTCTGGCAACGCTCAGCGCGGTCTCGGCGAGGTCGGCATCATGGATCATCACCTTCGGTGCACAGTCGGCGGTGATGAACTGGAGCTCGGGAACGGTAAGGCGGGTGTTCAGCGGCACGAAGATCGCACCTAACCGCCCGCAGGCGAACTGCACCTCCAGCGTATCGGTCGTGTTCAGCGCCAGCACCGCGACGCGGTCGCCGCGCGAGACCTTCAGCGTGTGGCGCAGGAAGGAGGCGAGACGCGAGACTCTCGCATCCATCTGCGAATAGGTGAAGCGGCGCTCGCTCGCGAGGTCGATGACCGCGACCTTGCCAGGCGTACGGCGGCCATGATGGGCGATCCAGTCGTAGTAACGAACGGCCAAAAGTTCCTCCTTCGGCGGTCTTGTGCCGCCTGCGCCCCTATTGCCGTGCACCATGCCCGGCGTGGCCCTGGGGCCAGCCGGAGTTTGTGCATCACGTCTTTTTTTGATTTGGAGTTGGCGCGCGAGGGGCGAAAATCGTCTTGCGTTGAGTTGCTAGGTAATGACCTGCTGAATGGCCTTCCCGGGTCAGCCACTCCGCGCAAGTGAGCTGCCCAGGTTGCAGCCATGGTGGATGAGACGAATCCGTCCGCGAGGCGAGAGTGCGATGAAGAGCCCGTTCTATACCGCCGAGCACGACGCCTTCCGCGAAATGATGCGTCGCTTCGTCGAGAAGGAGATCACGCCCTTCGCCCATGAATGGGACGAGGCCGGCGAATTTCCCCGCGCGCTCTATCGCAAGGCGGCGGAGATCGGGCTGCTGGGGCTGGGATTCCCCGAGGAATATGGCGGCATTGCCGCCGACCAGTTCATGAAGATCGTGGCGAGCCAGGAACTGGCGCGGGCCGGCGCCGGCGGCGTCAGCGCCAGCCTGATGAGCCATACCATCGGCTCGCCGCCGATTGCGCGTGCGGCGCGGCCGGAGGTGAAGGCGCGCGTGCTGCCGCAGGTGTTGGCAGGCGAGAAGATATCCGCGCTCGCGATCACCGAGCCGGGCGGTGGTTCTGACGTTGCGGGCCTCCGCACCCGAGCGCGGCGCGACGGCGATCACTACGTCGTGAGCGGCGAGAAAACCTTCATCACCTCGGGCGTGCGCGCGGACTATCTGACCGTTGCGGTGCGTACCGGCGGCGAGGGCGCCGGCGGTGTCAGCCTGCTCCTGATCGAGGGCGACACGCTCGGCCTGTCGCGCACGAAATTGAAGAAGATGGGCTGGTGGGCCTCCGACACCGCGACGCTGCATTTCGACGACTGCCGCGTGCCGGCCGAAAATCTGATCGGCGAGGAGGGCCAGGGCTTCAAGATCATCATGCAGAATTTCAACAGCGAGCGCATGGGCATGGCGGCGAGCTGCACCGCGTTTGCGCGCGTCTGCCTCGACGAGGCGACTGCCTATGCCAAGGAGCGCAAGACCTTCGGCAAGCCGCTCGCCCAGCACCAGGTCATCAGGCACAAGATCGTCGACATGGCGCAGAAGGTGGCGGCGTCGCAGGCGATGCTGGAGATGCTGGCCTGGCGTCTCGAGCAGGGCGAAAGTCCGGTCGCCGAAATCTGCATGATGAAGAACCAGGCAACGCAGACCATGGCGTTCTGCGCCTCGGAAGCCGTGCAGATCTTTGGCGGCGCCGGCTTCATGCGCGGCATCAAGGCCGAGCGCATCTACCGCGAAGTCAAGGTCAACGCCATCGGCGGCGGCACCGAGGAGATCATGAAGGATCTGGCCTCGAGGCAGATGGGGCTGTGACAATCGTCGTCCCGGGGCGCGCATAGCGCGAACCCGGGACCTGGAGATGAGTCCAACATATCGAGATTCCGGGTTCGACGCTTCGCGTCGCCCCGGAATGACAGGAAGAAAAATGCTGTTCACCGCCGACCATGACGACATCCGCCGTTCCCTGCAAAGATTCATCGCGGGCGAGATCAACCCTCATGTCGATGAATGGGAAAAGGCTGACATCTTCCCCGCGCATGAGCTGTTCAAGAAGATGGGCAGCCTCGGCTTCCTCGGGTTGAACAAGCCGGTCGAATTCGGCGGCTCTGGGCTCGACTATTCCTATGCGCTGATGATGGCGGAGGAGCTTGGGGCCATCACCTGTGGCGGCGTGCCGATGGCGATCGGGGTGCAGACCGACATGGCGACGCCCGCCCTGGCGCGATTCGGCTCCGACGAGGTGCGGCGCGAATTCCTGGCGCCGTCGATCTCCGGTGACTATGTGGCCTGCATCGGCGTTTCCGAGCCCGGTGCAGGTTCGGACGTTGCCTCGATCAAGACCAACGCTCGCTCGGACGGCGACGACTACGTCATCAACGGCGGCAAGATGTGGATCACCAACGGCACCCAGGCCGATTGGATCTGCCTGCTCGCCAACACCGGCGATGGGCCCGTTCACCGCAACAAGTCGCTGATCTGCGTGCCCATGAAGGCCAAGGGCGTCACGGTGGCGCGAAAGCTCGACAAGATGGGGATGCGCTCATCCGACACCGCGCAGATCTTCTTCGACAATGTCCGCGTCCCCAAGCGCAACCGGATCGGCGAGGAGGGCAAGGGCTTTACCTACCAGATGATCCAGTTCCAGGAGGAGCGGCTGTGGGGCGCGGCGGCCTGCCTGAAGGCGCATGAATACATTATCAACGAGACCATTGAGTACACGCGCAACCGCAAGGCGTTTGGCCAGAGCATCCTCGACAACCAGGTCGTGCACTTCAAGCTCGCGGAGATGCAGACCGAGGTCGAGCTGCTGCGCGCGCTGATCTATCGCGCCGGCGAGGCGCTGGTGGCGGGAGAGGACGTGACCAGGCTTGCGACCATGGCCAAGCTCAAGGCCGGCCGGCTCGGCCGCGAGCTCACCGACGCCTGCTTGCAATATTGGGGCGGGATGGGCTTTACCAACGAGACGCCGGTCAGCCGTGCCTATCGCGACAGCCGTCTGACCTCGATCGGCGGCGGCGCCGACGAGGTCATGCTGATGGTCCTGTGCAAGATGATGGGTACGCTGCCTGGCAGCAAAGGGAATGCATCATGATCACGCTCTATCATTGTGACGCCGCACGCTCGTTCCGTCCGCTCTGGATGCTGGAGGAGATGGGGCTGCCGTACGAGCTCAAGATGCTGCCGTTCCCGCCGCGGGTGTTCGCCAAGGAATATCTCGCGCTCAATCCGCTCGGCACGATTCCGTTCATGATCGACGGCGAGACGAAGATGACGGAGTCCTCCGGCATCTGCCACTACCTCGGCACCAGATACGCCCCGACGCCGCTGATGGTGGACGTCGAGGATCCCGCCTATGGCGCGTTCCTGAACTGGATGTATTTCAGCGATGCCACGTTAACCTTCCCGCAGACGCTGGTGCTCCGCTACACCCAGCTCGAGCCTGAGGAGCGCCGCAATCCGCAGGTCGCCAGCGACTATGCAAAATGGTTCCTGGGCCGACTGCGCGCCGTTGAGGCAGCAACCGCGAATGCCGAAACCTTGTGCGCCGGCCGTTTCACCGCCGCCGACATCGTGATCGGCTACGCGCTCCGCCTCGCCGACAATATCGGCCTCGCCAAGGACTTTGGGCCAAATGTCGCAGCCTATTGGGCGCGATTGCAGCAACGCGAGGGCTTCAAACGCGCGGTTGCTGCAGAGCAGAAGGCCGGCGTCGAGCAGAATGTCGCGCCAAGGGCGAGGGCGTAAGGGAGGCTGTCATTCCGGGGCGATGCGAAGCATCGAACCCGGAATCTCGCGCCGCAATCTCCAGGTTCCGGGTTCGGTCCTGCGGACCGTCCCGGAACGACGACGCATGTTTCCGTGACAGCGCTATCCCGTCGTGACAGCGCCCAAATTTGCGCTAAGGTGACCTTCGTCCGCAGCGGCCAGAGAGCCGCGCGAGGAGGACCCCAATGGAAGATATCGGTCGCGAATCCGACCATCTGATGCTGATCACGCCGGAACGGGTGTTTTATGCCGGCCTGCTCGGCCGCCCCCGCAAGCGGACCCCTGGCTGTTGCCATGTCTATGTGGCGGTCAAGGGCAACCTGCACCTGACGATCGACGACGTTCTCGCCACCGGCGAGCTGTTTGTCACCCTGCCGAACCAGCGGCATTCCATTGCCAGCGACTACCGCACCGCAATCAGCGTGACGCTCGAGCCGGAAAGCATGCCGGATGGCGTGATCGAGGCTTTGGCCGAGCGGCTGACCGGGCCGGACCGGGCCGTCTATGCCCGCAAGATCCTCGCCGCCTACGCGCTGCTGCGCCAGCGCCGCTACGGCGACATCACCACCGCCGAATTCGACGAGATGTGCTTTGGCGAGGCGCTGCCGCGCCGTGTGCTCGATACGCGGGTGACGCGTGCGGTCGCGCGCATCGGGCGCTTCTCCGGCGAACCTGTGACGGCGGATACATGCGCGGCCGAAGCAGGCCTCTCCGCCTCGCGTTTCCTGCACCTGTTCAAGGAGGAGACCGGCATCTCGTTCCGCTCCTTCCGCGCCTGGAAGCGCGCACGGCACCTGCTGCACTTCGCCAATCAGGACCTCAACCTCGCTCATCTCGCGCAGGACATCGGCTATCCCGACTCGACCCATTTCAGCCATTCGATCCGCCGCTTTTACGGATTGAAGCCGCGCGCGATCTTCGTCGGCTCGCGCGATCTTGCGATCTATCGCAGCACCGAGACGGTGAGGCTCGCGGAAGCGAGCTAGGCTCGCCCTCGTAGGGTGGGTTAGCTCGCGGCTGCGCAAAGCGCAGTCCGCCAGCGTAACCCACCGCTTCTGCATTCGCGGTAAGAGGCGTTGGTGGGTTACGCCTTCGGCTAACCCACCCTACAACTCGCCCTTTTCCAGCTTCTCCGCGCAAGAAGCCGCATGCCGCGCGTCACATGATCGCAAGCGTTGAATTCTCAACCTGCGAGACATCCAAGCCATGAGCGTCAAGGCATGAGCGACAAGGCCGTCATCACCTGCGCGCTGAACGGCGTGCTCACCGACCCCAAGCAGCACAATGTGCCTGTGACGCCCGAGCAGATGGCACGCGAGGCCAAGGCTGCGTTCGACGCCGGCGCCAGCATCATGCACATCCATCTGCGCCAGCAGGCGCCCAACAAGGGGCATCTGCCGTCCTGGGAGGTCAGCGTCAGCAAGGAGATCCAGCAGGCGATCCGGGAGGCCTGCCCGGGTGTGATCATCAACCACACCTCGGGCGTATCAGGGCCGAACTACAGCGGCGTGCTCGACTGCATCCGTGAGACGAAGCCGGAGATCGCCGCCTGCAACGCCGGCTCGCTGAATTATCTGAAAGTGAAGGCCGACAATAGCTGGGCCTGGCCACCGATGATGTTCGACAACGCCGTCGAGAAGGTGAAGGACTATCTCGACGTCATGAACGCGGTCGGCACCATCCCCGAATTCGAGTGCTTCGACGTCGGCATCGTGCGCTGCGTCGGCATGTACACTCAGGTCGGCATGTACAAGGGCCCGCTCGAATATAACTTCGTGATGGGCGTCGCGTCCGGCATGCCGTCGGATCCCGACCTGCTGCCGATCCTGATCAAGCTGAAGCGCCCCGAGGCGCATTGGCAGGTTACGGCGATCGGACGCGAAGAGATCTGGCCGCTGCACCAGCGCTGCGCCGAGCTCGGCGGCCATCTGCGTACCGGTCTCGAAGACACCTTCTATCTCGCCGACGGCACGAAGGTGACGTCGAACGGCCAGCTGATCGAAGCCGTCGCCGCCTGTGCCCGCCGCGCCGGCCGCGAGATCGCAAGCCCCGCCGAGGCGCGGAAGATTTTTGGGACGAATCGGTAGCCACATCTCGTCATTCCGGGATGGCCCGAAGGGCCAGGCCCGGAATCCATAACCACGATCGGAAGTATGGATTCCGGGCTCGCGCTTCGCGCGCCCCGGAATGACGAGCAGGAGCAACAATGTCTACAATCGAAAACACCATTTCCCCCGGCAGCGCCGCCTACCACGCCAACCGCGACGGCATGCAGGGTTTGATCGACCGCATGCGCGCGCTGGAAGAGCGCACGCGGGCGGCGTCGGCCGCGGCAAAGGATCGTTTCCACAAGCGCGGCCAGCTGCTGCCGCGCGAACGCGTGGCGCTGGTGCTCGATCCCGGCGCGCCCTTCATCGAGCTGTCGACGCTGGCCGGCTACATGTTCGACGTGCCGGATGCGAACAAGAGCGTGCCCGGCGGCGGCGTCATCGCCGGCATCGGCTTCGTCTCGGGCATCCGCTGCATGGTCAGCGCCAGCGATTCCGGCATCGACGCCGGTGCGCTGCAGCCTTTCGGCCTCGACAAGACGCTGCGGGTGCAGGAGCTCGCGCTGGAGAACAAGCTGCCTTACGTGCAGCTGGTTGAAAGCGCCGGCGCCAACCTACTGCGCTACCGCGTCGAGGATTTCGTTCGCGGCGGTAACATCTTTCGCAATCTTGCGCGGCTCTCGGCGGCGGGACTGCCGGTCGTGACCGTCACGCACGGATCGTCCACCGCGGGCGGTGCCTATCAAACGGGCCTGTCCGACTACATCGTCATGGTGCGTGGCCGTACCCGCGCCTTCCTCGCAGGTCCCCCGCTGCTGAAAGCCGCAACCGGCGAGATCGCGACCGAGGAAGAGCTCGGCGGCGCCGAGATGCATACCCAGATCTCCGGCCTCGGTGACTACCTCGCCGAGGATGATCGCGACGCGCTGCGCATCGCACGCGAGATCATGGCGGCGCTGGAGTGGGAGCGGCCGGGCAGGGCGGCTCTTCAATTCAAGCCGCCGCGCTACGACCAGGACGAGCTGCTCGGCATCATGCCGATGGACCACAAGCGCCCCGTGGACATGAAGCAGGTGATTGCCCGCATCGTCGACGATTCCGACTTCACCGAGATGGCGCCGAATTACGGCCCCGCCACCGTCTGCGGCCATGCCCGCATCGAGGGCCAGGCCATCGGCATCATCACCAACAACGGTCCGCTCGATCCCGCCGGCGCCAACAAGGCGACGCACTTCATCCAGGCCTGCTGCCAGACCCGCACGCCGATCCTCTATCTGAACAACACCACCGGCTACATGGTCGGCAAGGCCTATGAAGAAGCCGGCATGATCAAGCACGGCTCCAAGATGATCCAGGCGGTGACGTCAGCGACGGTGCCGCAGATCACCATCTATTGCGGCGCCTCGTTCGGCGCCGGCAACTACGGCATGTGCGGGCGTGGCTTCCATCCACGCTTCTGCTTCTCCTGGCCCAACGCCAAGACCGCGGTGATGGGCGGCGAGCAGGCCGCCGAGACCATGGCGATCGTGACGGAAGCCGCCGCCGCGCGGCGCGGCAAGCCGATCGAGAAGGACAAGCTCGATGCCATGAAGGCGCAGATCGTCGGCGTGTTCGACGGCCAGATGGACGTGTTCTCGACCAGCGCGCGCGTGCTCGACGACGGCGTGATCGATCCGCGCGACACCCGGGCGGTCCTGTCCGAAGTGCTCGCGATCTGCCGCGAGGGCGACGCACGCACGCCCCAGCGCATGCAGTTTTCGGTGGCCCGGCCATGAGGAACGGATCAGTGCAGCACCGGCCGTTCTTCAAGGTCCTGATTGCCAATCGCGGCGAGATCGCGCTGCGGGTGATGCGCAGCGCGCGCGAACTCGGCCTCGGCGTCGTCGCAGTCTATTCCGACGCCGATCGCGATGCGCTGCATGTGCGGCAGGCCGATCAGGCCGTGCGCATCGGCGAAGCCCTGCCGGCGCAGTCCTATCTCAACATCCCCGCGATCATTGCCGCGGCGAAAGCCAGCGGCGCGGATGCCGTCCATCCCGGCTACGGTTTCCTCGCCGAGAACGAGGACTTTGCGCAGGCCTGCAAGGACGCGGGTCTCGTCTTCATCGGCCCGTCGCCCCAGGCGATCCAGGCGATGGGCAACAAGGCCGGCGCCAAGGAGATCATGCGGAAGGCCGGCGTGCCGTGCGTGCCCGGCTATCAGGGCACCGAGCAGGGCGACGAGGTCATGCTCGCGGAAGCCAAGAAGATCGGCTTCCCCGTGATGATCAAGGCGGTCGCCGGTGGCGGCGGCCGCGGCATGCGGCTCGTGACCGATGCTGCATCCTTCCCCGATGCGCTGCGCAGCGCGCGGTCGGAGGCCAAGGCTGCGTTCGGCGATCCCACGGTCATCCTCGAACGCGCGATCCAGAATCCCCGTCATATCGAAATCCAGGTGTTCGGCGATAGCCACGGCAACGCCATCCATCTCGGCGAGCGTGACTGCTCGGTGCAGCGCCGCCACCAGAAGCTGATCGAGGAGGCGCCGTCGCCCGCGGTGACGCCTGAACTGCGTGCGAAGATGGGCGAGGTCGCCGTCGCCGCGGTCAAGGCATTGCGTTACGAGGGTGCCGGCACGCTGGAGTTCCTGCTCGATGCGAGCGGCGAGTTCTACTTCATGGAGATGAACACGCGCCTCCAGGTCGAGCATCCCGTGACCGAAGCCATCACCGGGCTCGATCTCGTCGAATTGCAGCTGCGCGTCGCGCGCGGCGAGCCGCTGCCGGTAAAGCAGCAGGATATCCGCTTCGCAGGTCACGCCATCGAGGTCCGGCTGTGCTCGGAAGATGCCGCGCACGATTTCATGCCGCAGTCCGGCCGCATGGCGCGCTGGCAGGTGCCTGACTGCATCCGCGTCGAGCATGCGCTGCACTCGGGTGCGGAGATCCCGCCGTTCTACGATTCGATGATCGCCAAGGCGGTCAGTCATGGTGCCACGCGCGAGGAGGCGAGGGGACGGCTGATCGTCGGCCTGGAGCAGCTCACCGCCTTCGGCGTGACCACCAACCAGGCTTTCCTGATGGCGTGCCTGCGTCACCCCGGCTTTGCCAAGGGCGAGGCGACGACGGCGTTCATCGGCGCACATCGCGACGAACTGTTGGCGCCATCGGCGAATGCTGCATTCGATACGGCGCTGGCGGGCCTGCTGCTCTACGTCACCAATCCGCGCGCGCCGTCATGGCAATGCGGACGAAGCCTGGCGGCAACATTCCCGCTGCCGGCGAAACTCGAGGTCGCCGGCCACACCCACGAGTTCGAAGTCACGCGTGAGCGCGATGGCGGCTACATCGTCGCCATCGACGGCCGCCAAGACAGGTTCGAGATCGAGCAGCTCGATCCTGACGCCATCCGCTTCCGCCACGATAGCGTGATGGACAGCGCCAAATTCCTGCGCGAGGGTGACCGGCTCTATCTCCAGCACCGCGGCATCCCGCTCGCGGTGACTGATTTCACCCTCGCCGCGCCGAAGGCCGCTGCAAGCAACGGCGGTGACGGCAAGATTCGCGCCGCCCTGAACGGCCGCGTGGTCGCCGTGCTGGTCAAGCCCGGCGACCGCGTCGCCGCCGGCCAGCCGGTGCTGACGCTGGAAGCGATGAAGATGGAGCATATCCACAAGGCCGGCATCGACGGCGTGGTCGCCGTGATCGACGTTGCCGAAGGCGAGCAGGTCACGACGGGACGGATCGTGGTGGAGATTGGGGCGGGGTAGCGCGGCAAAGGCGCAATCGTAGGGTGGATTAGCGCGGCAAACTCAACCCGTCGTCCCGGCGAAGGCCGGGACCCATAACCACAGGATTGGGTTTGGCGAAGACTCGGAGTTGCCAGCTCGCGCCGCAACTTCTCCCTGGGGTTATGGGTCCCGGCCCCCGTGCGCAATTGCGCACTAGGCCGGGACGACGGCGGAATTATTGTCCTCGCCCCGTCCCCTCATTCAGCAAACACGCCACCTGATGTCCGGCGCCAGCATCCATCAGCGCCGGCCGCTCGATCTTGCATCGATCCATCGCAAACCGGCAGCGGGTGTGAAACGCGCAGCCTGATGGCGGATTGACCGGGCTCGGCACGTCGCCATCGACCAGCGGCGCGAGCTTCTTTGCGAGCGGGTTGGCAACCGGCACGGAGGCGAGCAGGGCCTGCGTGTAGGGATGCCGCGGATTCCTGAACAGCTCGTCCTTGCTGGCGATCTCGACGATGCGGCCGAGATACATCACGGCGACGCGGTGGCTGATATGGGCGACCACGGCGAGGTCGTGGGCGATGAAGAGGTAGGAGAAGCCGTGCTGGCGCTGGAGATCGATCAGCAGATTGATCACCTGCGCCTGGATCGAGACGTCGAGCGCGGAGACCGGCTCGTCGCAGACGATCAGGCGCGGCCCCAGCGCCAGCGCCCGTGCAATGCAGATACGCTGGCGCTGGCCGCCGGAGAATTGATGCGGGAAATTACGCATCTGGTCGGGCCGCAGGCCCACCTGCTCGAACAGTTTTGCGGTGCGCGCCTCCAGCGCCTTGCCGGTCGCAAGCCCATGCACGGCCAGCGGCTCGCCGACGATGTCGCCCGCGGTCATGCGTGGATTGAGCGAGGCGAACGGGTCCTGGAACACGATCTGCATCGAGCGGCGGTGCGGGCGCAGCGCCGCCTTGGAAATATGCGTGATGTCCTCGCCCCCGAGACGGATCTGTCCGGAGGTCGGTTCGACCAGCCGCAGCACGCTGCGCGCCACCGTCGACTTGCCGCAGCCGGATTCGCCGACCAGCCCCAGTGTTTCGCCGACACCAACCGCGAACGAGACGCCGTCCACCGCGTGCACGGTGCCGACCTGCCGTCGCAACACGCCGGCGCGCACCGGGTAATGCTTCGTGAGGTCGGTGACTTCCAGCAGCGCTTCGGTCATGCGACCTCCGCGACGTCAGCCGCGCGCCAGCAGGCGGCAAGATGCCCTCCGCCCCAATCCATGAGCGGTGGATATTCGTCCTGGCAGCGTTTCACCGCGAGCTTGCAGCGCGGCGCGAAAGCGCAGCCTGGCGGCAGCCGCACCAGCGACGGCACGGTGCCGGGAATCTCGTTGAGCCGCGCCTGCGTCGCGGCGCCGGACACCGGCACCGACGGAATCGAGGCCATCAGCCCGCGCGTATAGGGGTGTCTGGGATCGGCGAACAGCGCCTCGACGCTGGCTTCCTCGACCTTCCGGCCCGCATACATCACGATCACGCGCTGCGCGGTCTGCGCGACGACGCCGAGATCATGCGTGATCAGCACGAGCCCGGTGCCGAGTTCCTTCTGGAGGTCGAGGATCAGCGCCAGGATCTGCGCCTGGATGGTGACGTCCAGCGCGGTGGTCGGCTCGTCCGCGATCAGCAGCGCGGGCCGGCAGGCCAGCGCCATCGCGATCATCGCGCGCTGGCGCATGCCGCCGGACAATTGGTGCGGATATTCCCGCGCGCGCCGCGCCGGCTCCGGAATCCGCACCAGCCGCAGCATCTCGACTGCGATGTTCCAGGCTTCTTTGGCCGACATCGCCCGGTGCAGCCGCACGGCTTCGACGATCTGGTCGCCGATCCGCATGACGGGATTGAGCGACGTCATCGGCTCCTGGAAGATCATGGAGATGCGGTTACCCCTGACGGCGCGCATCTGTGCCTCATCCAGCGCCAGCAGGTCGGTGCCTTCAAGCGTGACGGTGCCGCCGACGATGCGGCCGGGAGGATCGGGCACCAGCCGCATCAGCGACAGCGCGGTGACGCTCTTGCCGCAGCCGGACTCGCCGACGATCGCCAGCGTCTCGCCGCGTTTTACCGTGAAGGAGACGTCGTCGACGGCCTTGAAGAGACCGGAGTTCGTGAAGAACACCGTCTTCAGGTTCTTCACTTCGAGCACGAGATCGGATTTATCAGCCATCAACTGCGCTGCCGGGGATCGAGGATGTCGCGGAGGGCGTCGCCGAACAGATTGGCGCCGAACACGGCGAGGCTGATGGCGATGCCCGGGAAGATCACCAGCCACGGCGCGGTGCGGGCATATTCGGCCGCGGATTCCGACAGCATGCGGCCCCAGGACGGATAAGGCTCGGGAATGCCGAGGCCGAGGAAGGAGAGCGAGGCTTCGGTCAGGATCGTCGAGCCGAGCTGCGCGGTGGCGAGCACGATCAGCGGCGCCAGCGTGTTCGGCAGCACATGGCGGAGCGCGATGCGCACGTCGCTCATGCCGATCGACCTGGCAGATTCGATAAAGGGCAGTTCGCGCAGCGCCAGCGTGTTGGCGCGAATGACGCGCGACACAGTCGGGATCAACGGAATGGCGATGGCGATGATGACGTTCGGCAAGGACGGACCGAGTGCGGCAGTCATGATCAGTGCCAGGACCAGCAATGGAAGCGCCTGAAGAACGTCAGAGACACGCTGGAACACCAGATCGACCCAGCCGGAGAGATAACCGGACGTCAGCCCGACGATGACGCCGATCGTGCCGCCGAGCGCGGTCGAACCGATGCCGACGGCAAGCGAGATTCGCGCGCCGTGGATGATGCGGCTGAAGACGTCGCGGCCGAAGGAATCCGTGCCCATCCAGTGCGTCAGGCTCGGGCGGGCCAGCGCGCGGGCGGAGTCGATCGTCAGCGGATCATAGCGTGCGATGAAATCGGCGAAGACCGCCGTGAGGACGAACGCCGTCATGATGACGAGCCCCGCAGCACCCAGCACATGCCGCTGCGCCAGAAACAGCACGCGCCGCCACCCCCCGGTCGCATGCACGCCGGCGCGTCTGAGTTCAAGATCATAGTCGATCGTGGCCATGCGGCTCCTACCTTCTCCCTCTCCCCCGCAGGCGGGGAGAGGTGAACGAACGCGCGAACGCTGCGTGAGTGATGATCATGCGACTAATCCGTGTACCGGATACGCGGGTCGAACACCGCATACAGCATGTCGACGATGAAATTCGCGCTCACCACCACGACGGCGATCAGCATCACGAGGTTCTGCACGATCGGATAATCGCGCCAGCGGATCGCCTCGACCAGGAAGCGGGCGACGCCGGGGATGTTGAACACGGTCTCGGTGACGATCAGGCCGCCGATCAGGAACGCGGCCTCGATGCCGATCACGGTGATGACGGGCAGGATCGCGTTCTTCAGCGCATGCTGGTAGTTCACCGCGGCATCGGATGCGCCCTTGGCGCGCGCGGTGCGGATGTAATCCTGCCGCAGCACCTCCAGCATCGAGGAACGGGTGATGCGCATGGTCAGTGCCGAACTGCGGAATCCGACCACCATCGCCGGGATGCAATAGGTTGCGACCACCTCGCCAAAACTCTGGGGGTTCGGATTGAAGAGCGGCATCTGGCCGAACATCGCCACCGACGCCGTGAGGACCAGCAGCCCCAGCCAGAATGACGGCAGCGACAGGCCGGACAGACTCACGACACGCAGCGCGTAGTCGAGCCGCGTTCCCTGCTTCACCGCGCTGATGACGCCCAGGGGAATGCCGATGGACGCCGAAAACAGCAGCGCCAAGCCGGCGAGCCGCGCCGTGATCGGGATCCGCGGCAGGATCTCCTGAAGCGCCGGCTTCTCGGAGACATAGGAGTAACCAAAATCGCCGCGCAGGAAGCCGCTGATCCAGTGCCAATATTGCACCACCAGCGGCCGGTCGATGCCGAGCTCCTTCTCCAGATTGGCCTTGTCGGCGGGATCGACATAGCCGGCCGCGGCGAACAGGATGTCGACGATGTTGCCCGGCACGATGCGCAGCAGGAAGAAGATGACGACCGAGATCCCGAACAGGGTCACGAGCATCAGAAACAGGCGCCGCACCAGATAGGCAAACATTTTGCGCTCTCCCGTCGAGCCGTTAGCCGCCCGTCCGCCGCGCTACTTGTCGAGCCACACGTCCTCGTAGCGGTAGCCGTTGTAGGAGCTGTTCGACATCACGGTCACGCCCTTGACATAGGGCTGCCAGCAGGTGCCCGCGCGCGCATGGAAGATGATCGGGCGCGCGACGTCCTCCTGCAACTTCTTGTCGATGTCCCACACCAGCTTCTTGCGTTTGGCGATGTCGGTCTCCTGCGACTGCACGTCGAACAGCTTTTCGATCTCCTTGTTGCAGTAGTTGGTGTAGTTCCGCTCGGAACCGCAGGAATAGTTCTCGTAGAACGACTGGTCGGGATCGTCCACGGCGTTGCCGGTCAGGTTGAGGCCGAGCATGTAGTCCTTGCGCGCGACTTTCGGGAACCAGTTGGCCGTTTCGACGACGTCGAGCTCGCCGTCGATATAGATGCTCTTGAGCTGGTCGATCAGGATCACCGCGGGATCGCGATATTCGGCGAGGTTGCGGGTCGAGACCTTGACCGCGAGATGCTTGTCCGGACCGTAGCCCGCCTTCTGCATCAGCTTGCGCGCCTCCTCGCGGTTGGCGTTCACGTCGGGACCATAGCCCGGAATGCTCTCCAGCATCTCCTTCGGCATGCCCCACAGCCCGTTCGGCGCCGGCAGCATGGTGCCGCCGATGTCGGCCTGGCCCTCGAACAGGATCGATACGAAGGCCTTGCGGTCGAGCGACATCGCCATGGCGCGGCGGATTTCGATATTGTCGAACGGCGGCGCGGTCGAATTGACGATGATGTTGGTCGAGACATTGGTAGGCTCGACCTTGCAAACGGCACTAGCTGCCTGGGATTTCACATCCTTCAGGAGCGGGATGGTGATGTGCGTCGGGAATGTCATGTCGAACTTGCCAGCGACGAAAGCGAGGATCGCCGTCGAGCGGTTCGGGATGATGGTGAACTCGATGCCGTCGAGATAGGGCCGGCCCTCGCGCCAATAGTCGGGATTGCGGGTCAGCTTGATCGATTCATTGGCCTTGAACTCGACGAATTTGAACGGGCCGGTGCCGATCGGGTGCGTGCGCATGTCGCCGGGCGAGACGTGACACGGGTACACGGGCGTATAGCCCGAGGCGAGCAGCGCCAGCAGTGACGGCTGCGGCCGCTTCAGATTGAACGAGACCTCGAGATCGCCGTTGGTCGAGATGTCGCTGACCTGGTCGTACCAGGATTTTCGGGGATTTTGCCGGAACTTCTGCTGCGACTTGCCCATCAGCATGTCGAAGGTACATTTGACGTCCGCCGAGGTGAACGGCTTGCCGTCGTGCCATTTGACGCCCTGGCGCAGCTTGAAGGTCAGCGTCTTGTTGTCGTTCACCCAGGCCCAGCTCTCCGCGAGCTCCGGCACGATGGTGTCCATGCTGTTCTGCGCCACCTCCTGCTTGTAGATGACGAGGTTGTTGAACACGGGCATGAAGGGAACGTTGAGCGAGTAGGTCGCGCCTTCATGGATCGAGGCATTGCCGGGGCTGTCGCGGTGATACATCCGCAGGATTCCGCCCTGCTTGGGCCCGCCGGCCAATGCGATGGTCGAAAACGCCAGCAAAGATAGCGCCGCCGTCGCGGCGAGCGCCCGCACGCTCCGCATCCTCGTCCTCCCTGGACAACAGCCTTTTTCAGCCTGTTTGAAGCGACGATAGCGAGGCCCTCGCAGCGAGGCAACCGGCAAGGGTGGCGGCGCTCTCGACAATTCGGATGACGGAAGGCCGCACGCAGCGTCCTCGCATAACGTGAGAGTGCAGGTGCGAAGGTGGTTCCTCTGCGCGTGTTGTGCTCAGCTGCATCCACAAACTCCGCCGTCGTCCCGGCGAAGGCCGGGACCCATACCGCGTGATCCATCGATTGCGGTAGGCAGGAGTACCGAACCACCAATCTTCGCCAAATTGCTCCCTGGGGTTATGGGTCCCGGCTTTCGCCGGGACGACGGCGAGCGTGTACGATTTCTGAAGGCCTCACACAATCCGCGACGCCTTGTTCCCCCAGTACCGGTCCCTTAGCAACCGCTTGTACAGTTTGCCCGTCGGCAGGCGCGGCAGTTCCTTCTCGAAATCGACCGAGCGCGGCACCTTCTGCCGCGACAGCGACGCCCCGCAGAAGGCGATCAGCTCCTCGGCGAGCGCCTCGCCCGGCACCACGCTCGGCATCGGCTGCACCACCGCCTTCACCTCTTCGCCGAGATCGGGATTGGGCACGCCGAACACGGCGGCATCGGCGACCTTCGGGTGGGTGATCAGCAGATTTTCGCATTCCTGCGGATAGATGTTCACGCCGCCCGAGATGATCATGAAGGTGGCGCGGTCGGTGAGGTAGAGGAAGCGATCGGCGTCGACATAGCCGACGTCGCCGACCGTGCTCATGCTGCCGTCGGCGGAGCGCGCCTCCCTGGTCTTCTCCGGATCGTTGAAATATTCGAAGGGCGAGGCGGTCTTGAACCACACCTGGCCGGGCGTGCCGGTCGGGCATTCCCGCATGTTCTCGTCGAGAATGTGGAGGTCGCCCAGCAGCACCTTGCCGACGGTGCCGCGATGGGCGAGCCACTCCTCGCTGTTGCAGGCGGTGAAGCCGAGGCCCTCGGTCGCGCCGTAATATTCGTGGATGATCGGCCCCCACCATTTGATGACGTCGTCCTTGACGAGGGCCGGGCAGGGCGCCGCGGCGTGGATCGCGATCTCGAGCGAGGACAGGTCGTAGCGCTTTCGCACCTCCTCAGGCAGCTTCAGCATGCGCGAGAACATCGTCGGCACCAGCTGGGTGTGCGTGATGCCCCACCGCTCGACGAGCTCGAGATAGCGCTCGGGGTCGAACGTCTCCATGATGATGACGGTGCCGCCCATGCGGATCGTGAGGTTCACGGCGGCTTGCGGCGCGGAGTGATAGAGCGGCGCCGGCGACAGATAGGCCATGCCCTCGCGGTAGTGCCAGAGCTTCGTCAGGAAATCGAACAGCGGCAGATTGTGTTTCGGCGGCTCCTCCGGCAGCGGCCGCAGGATGCCCTTCGGCCGTCCCGTCGTGCCGGACGAGTAGAGCATGGCCGTGCCCAGCCATTCATCCGCGATCGGCGCCTTCGGCAGATCGGCGGTCACCTCGGCAAGGCCGACGATGCGGTCACTCTCACCGGGGCCGTCGGCGACGATACAGAGCTTGATATCGGGGCAGGCCTTGATCGCCTCGCGCGCGATTTCGAGCTTCGCCACGGAGGTGATCAGGATCTTGGACTGGCTGTTGACGAGGAGATAGGCGAGCTCGCCCGGCGTCAGGAAGGAGTTGATGCAGGTGTAGTACAGCCCGGACCGCTCGCCGGCGCCGCAGGCCTCGAGATAGCGGGAATTGTTCTCCATGAAGATCGAATAATGGTCGAGCCGCTTCAAGCCGTGCTTGCGGAACAGATGCGCCAGGCGGTTGCTGCGCGCCTCCAACTCGCGATAGGTGACGGTCTCGCCGGTCGCGGCCATGATGAAGGCGGGCTGCAGCGGACGCAGGCGGGCATGGTGACCAGTGTACATCGATTCTCCGGCTTGAGGTTATGCGGCGAGAAGCAGGATTTCGCGCAATTGCGCGGGGCCGTCGATCTTGCGCGGGTTGCGGGGCACCCAGGGCGTGCGCATCGCCTGTTCAGCGATGGCGTCGAAATGCTCCGGCGACACGCGCACGTCCGCAAGGCTCCGTGGCATGCCGAGCGAGCGGATGAAGGCATCGAGCACATCGGCGGCGTTGTGGCCGGGAAAGCCCATGGCGGCAGCCACGATCATCTGGCGCTCGGCATTGTCGCGCGCGTTCCAGCGCATCACCGCCGGCAGCATGATGCAGGAGGTGTAGCCGTGCGGCACGTCGAAGGCCGCGCCCAGCACGTAGCCGATGCCATGGCTCGCTCCCATCGGCACGCCGGCCGCAAGCGCGCCCATCGACAGCCAGGTGCCGATCTGCGCATCCATCCGCGCGTCGAGGTCGGCAGGATCGGCCTTCACCCTCGGCAGCGCGTCGGCGAGCATGGCAAGGCCCTTGACCGATTGCGCGTCGGCATAAGGGTGCGTCTCGCGCGAGCAGATCGCCTCGACACAATGGTCCACGGCGCGGATGCCGGTGGACAGAAACAGCCATTCCGGCGTGTGCACGGTGATGGCGGGATCGAGGATGGTCGCGCGCGGCACGGTGAGCGGATGCCGCAGCATCTGCTTCACATGGGTGCTGCGGTCGGTGACGCCCGCGATCGAGCTGAACTCGCCGCCGGCAATGGTCGTCGGCACGCTGATCTGGCGCACGGCCGGCGCGTTCATCTCCGGCGCGACGCCCTTGTGCACGCGGATGCGCTCGATGCCGTCGATATCGACGATGCCGTTGGCAAGACAAAGCTGCACCGCCTTGGCGCCGTCGGTGATCGAGCCGCCGCCGACCGTGACGATCAGATCGGCGCCCACCTCGCGCGCCGCATTGGTAGCTGCGATCACCGCCTCGCGCGGCGTGTGCGCCGGCATGGCGTCGAACACGCCCGCGCAGCGCGCGCCCAGCGCCTCTCTGATCTTCTCGATCTCGTCGGTCTGCCGGTTCAGCGTGCCGGAGACCATCAGGAAGGCACGGCGCGTCCCCAGCCGGTCCATCTGCGCGACGATGGCGCCTGCCGCAGGATGGCCAAAGACGACCTCCTCGATCGCGCCGTAAACGACACGTCCCTTGTGCACGCCTGTCCTCCCGGACAATTCGTCTTGTTTTTGTAGAGGTAATCTAGC
The DNA here is from genome assembly GCF_028128935.1 of Bradyrhizobium sp. CCBAU 11361. Taxonomy (NCBI): domain Bacteria; kingdom Pseudomonadati; phylum Pseudomonadota; class Alphaproteobacteria; order Hyphomicrobiales; family Nitrobacteraceae; genus Bradyrhizobium; species Bradyrhizobium sp. CCBAU 11361. Next base: position 333,068 of record NZ_LBJZ01000200.1, on the reverse strand, counting down.
CGAGCGGCCGGCATCCGTCATGTGCGAAGACGCTGGCTTCTCTTCTCCCTCTCCCCGCCTGCGGGGTCAGGGTTGGGGTGAGGGGGCTCTCCGCAAGGGAGGCGACAGTCGGACTCGCGGAGACTCCCCCTCACCCCGATCGCATCTTGCGATGCGATCCAGCCTCTCCCCGCGAGCGGCGAAGGAGCGCCGTCTCTCTCCCTGTCAACCCATCATCCGGCTAGGTCCCCTCGCCGAGCATTGCGCGAGCCATCGTCTTGAAGATTTCATTATGGCAGCCCATCTTGTGTCCCCCGCGGGTAGGCGCGTACCCTGCGTTTTCTGCGGCTTTTATGCGAGGACCTGGGATGAGCGGACCGGACGGAAGCGAGCAATTTGTCAAAACGCACGATTTCGTTCGGCCGCGGCCTTACGCCATCGCCGGCCTTCTCGCCGCGGCGTTCGCGCTCACCGGTTGCGGACAGCCGGCCTCGCAAGCCTCCGCGCCGCCGCCTCCGCCGGTGACGGTCGCGCAGCCGGTCAAGCGCACCGTCACCGATTGGGACGAATTCACCGGCCGCTTCGAGGCGGTCGAGGAGGTGCAGGTGCGTCCCCGCGTCGGCGGCTTCGTCAACTCCGTCGAATTCCAGGACGGCGCTATCGTGCACCAGGGCGATCTGCTCTATGTCATCGACCCGCGTCCGTTCGAGGCGGTGGCGGAGCAGGCGGACGGCCAACTCTCCGATGCGCGCGCCAAGGTGGAGCTTGCCAAGCGCGAGCTCGACCGCGGCCTCAACCTGGTGCAGACCAGCGCCGTCTCCGAGCAGGTCGTCGACCAGCGCCGGCAGGCCCTGCAGGCCGCGCACGCGGCGGAAGTGCAGGCCGCGGGCGCGCTGAAGGCTGCCAAGCTCAACATCGAATTCACCCATGTGACCGCGCCCCTCACGGGCCGCGTCGGCCGCCATCTCGTCAGCCCCGGCAATCTCGTGCAGGGCAGCGATACCGGCACCTCGACGCTGCTCACCTCGATCGTCGCGCTCGATCCGATCTACGTCTATTTCGACATGGATGAGACGACGTTCATCAAATACAGCAAGCTGTGGTTCGAAGGTAAGCGCCCGAGCTCGCGCGATACGGCGAACCCTGTGCAGGTGACGCTGGCCGGCGAAACCAAGCCCTCGCATGAGGGCACCATCAACTTCCTCGACAACCGCCTCGATGTCTCCACCGGGACCCTGCGCAGCCGCGCGGTGATCAAGAACACCGATCTGTCGATCCTGCCCGGCCAGTTCGGCCGCGTCCGTTTGATCGGCAGCGCACCCTATGAGGCGCTGCTGATCCCGGATGTCGCCGTTGCGACCGACCAGTCCCGCAAGATCGTGTTCGTGGTCAAGCCTGATGACACCGTGGAAGCGCGTCCCGTGGTGCTTGGGCCGATCGACGACGGCCTGCGGGTGATCCGCGAAGGGCTGAAGGCCGACGACCGCATCATCGTCAACGGCATCCAGCGCGCCCGCGTCGGCGCCAAGGTGGCGCCGTCTCCCGCGCCAGCGCCGGCCGGCGGCAAGCCCGGTGACAAGTCATGAATCTTGGCCGTCTCTCCATCAACCAGCCCATCCTGGCGATGGTGCTGTCGATCGTGCTGCTGATCGTCGGCGCGTTGGCCTACACCACGCTGCCGGTCTCCGAATATCCGCAAGTGGTGCCGCCGACGGTCGTCGTCACCACGCAATATCCCGGCGCCTCCGCGCAGACCGTGTCCGACACGGTCGCAGCTCCGATCGAGCAGCAGATCAACGGCGTCGAGGACATGCTGTATCTCTACAGCCAGGCGACCTCGAACGGACAGCTGACGATCACCGTCACCTTCAAGCTCGGCACCGACCTCGACAAGGCGCAGGTGCTGGTGCAGAACCGCGTCGCGATCGCACAGCCGCAATTGCCGGACGAAGTGCAGCGCAACGGCGTCGTCACCCGCAAGAACTCGCCCGACATCCTGATGGTCGTGTTCATGCTGTCGCCCGACGACAGCTTCGACCAGCTCTACATCTCCAATTACGCGCTGCTCCAGGTCCGTGACCAGCTGCTGCGCATCGACGGCGTCGGCGACATCCAGATCTTTGGTGCGCGCGACTATTCGATGCGGCTGTGGCTCGATCCGGACCGGATCGCCAATCTCGGCCTGACCTCGACCGAGGTGCTGGCGGCGATACGTGCCCAGAACGTGCAGATCGCGGGCGGCCAGATCGCCGAGCCGCCGATCGCCGACCGCGCCTTCCAGCCGAATCTCGTTTTCACCGGCCGCCTGAAGGACCAGAAGCAGTTCGAGGACATCCTGATCAAGGCCGGCTCGGACGGCCGCACGGTGCGCCTGCGCGACGTCGCCCGCATCGAGCTCGGGGCGCTGGCGTATTCCACCAACAGCTTCCTGTTGCGCAAGTCGGCGGTCGCGATGCTGGTGACGCAGCGGCCGGGATCGAACGCGCTCGCGACGGCCAAACACATCTCCGACACGATGACGAGGCTCAAGGAGAGTTTTCCGAAAGGCCTTGACTACAATATCGGCTACAACCCGACCGAATTCATCGCGCAGTCCGTCCATGAGCTGATCAAGACCATCTACGAGGCCATGCTGCTCGTGGTCGTCGTGGTGCTGGTGTTCCTGCAGGGATGGCGACCCGCGATCATTCCGATCATCGCGATCCCGGTGTCGCTGGTCGGCACCTTCGCGGTGATGGCGGCGCTGGGCTTCTCCATCAACAATCTCACGCTGTTCGGCCTCGTGCTCGCGGTCGGTATCGTGGTCGACGACGCCATCGTGGTGGTGGAGAATGTGGAGCGCCATCTCGAGCACGGCCTGAGCCGGCGCGATGCCGCGCTCAAGACCATGGAAGAGGTCGGCGGCGCGCTGGTCTCGATCGCGCTGGTGCTGTGCGCGGTGTTCGTTCCGACTGCATTCATCGGTGGCATTTCCGGGCAGTTCTTCCAGCAATTTGCCGTCACCATTGCGGTCGCGACCGCGATCTCCTGCTTCTGCTCGCTGACGCTGTCGCCGGCGCTGGCCTCGCAGATTCTCACCCCGCATGAAGAGAAGCGGCCGCCGGCGAGCTGGAATGTTATCGCGCGCGGCTGGAATGCCTTCACCGGTGTGTTCAACCGCGTGTTCGACCGGCTGGCGCATGGCTATGCCGGCCTTGCGAATTTCGTGATCCGGCACTCGGTGGTGATGATCCTGATCTATGTCGTGCTGATCGGCAGTGCGGGCTGGCTGATCGTGACCACGCCGCAGGGCTTCATCCCGGCGCAGGATCGCGGCTACGTCATCATCTCCGTGCAATTGCCCGGCGCGGCCTCGCTGGCGCGCACCACGGAGGTCGTGCGCGAGATCGAACGGATCTCGCTGGATACACCGGGCATCATCCGCGTCGCTGCTTTCGCCGGCTTCTCCGGCGCCACGCGTACGCAGTCCGGCAATGCGGCCGCGCTGTTCCCGGTGTTCGACGAGCCCGAGGTGCGGCTGAAGAAGGGGCTGACCGCAAATGCCATCACCGGCGAGCTGCGCAAGCGCCTCGCCGTGATCCAGGGTGCCTTCATCATCGTGATTCCGCCGCCGGCCGTGCCCGGCATCGGCACCGGCGGCGGCTTCACCATCCGCATCCAGGACCGCCAGGGTCGCGGGCCCGAGCTGCTCGCCGCGGCCACCGACGAGCTCGTCGCCGCGGCGCGCAAATCGCCCTTGCTGCTCGCTCCGACGGTGTTCTCGCCGTTCTCAGCCAACACGCCGCAGCTGTTCGTCGACATCGACCGCACCAAGGCACAGAAGCTCGGCGTGCCCATCGCCAACATCAATGACACGATCCAGACCTATTTCGGATCGACCTATGTCAACGACTTCAACCTGTTCGGCCGCACCTATCACGTCACCGCGCAGGCGGACTTCCCGTTCCGCAAGGAACCCAGCGACCTCTCGCGGCTGCGCACGCGCAACGCCTCGGGCGACATGGTGATGCTCGGCAGCGTCGTCGAGTTCAAGGACGTCTCCGGCCCCGATCGCGTCGCGCGCTACAATCTCTATGCCGCGTCCGAGCTCCAGGGCGAGCCGGCGCCGGGCACCAGCTCGACCACCGCGCTCAACACCATCAAGCAGCTCGCGGACACCACTCTGCCGAGCGGCTTCACCTTCGAATGGACTGACCTCTCCTACCAGCAGGTCACCGGCGGCAATGCCGGTCTGCTCGTGTTCCCGATCTGCGTGCTGTTCGTCTATCTCGTGCTCGCCGCGCAATATGGCAGCTGGACGCTGCCGTTCGCGGTGATCCTGATCGTGCCGATGTGCCTGCTCGCCGCCACCATCGGCGTGCGCATCATGGGCCAGGACGTCAACATCCTCACCCAGATCGGCTTCGTCGTGCTGGTGGGACTGGCGGCGAAGAACGCGATCCTGATCGTTGAGTTCGCGCGCGACATCGAGAACGAAGGCAAGCCGCGGCTCGAGGCCGTGATCGAAGCCTGCCGCCTGCGCCTGCGGCCGATCCTGATGACGTCCTTCGCCTTCATCCTCGGCGTGCTGCCGTTGGTGATCTCGAGCGGCTCGGGCTCGGAGATGCGCCAGGCCGTCGGCGTCGCCGTGTTCTTCGGCATGATCGGCGTCACCCTGTTCGGCCTTCTGTTCACGCCGATCTTCTATGTGGTGGTGCGCAACCTGGCCGAGGGGAAGAACGACGGGAAGCCGAAGGCCGTTGGCTGACGGTAGTTCGTGTGGCCACCAGCGCATCAACACCCCTGGTGTCGTCCCGGCGAACGCCGGGACCCATAACCCCAGGGAGGAGTTGTAGCGCGAACCCGGCAACGACGAGTCTTCGCCAAACCCAATCCTGTGGCTATGGGTCCCGGCCTTCGCCGGGACGACACGATTTGTTCGGTACGCACCTTCATACTAACGGCCAACACGCAATGGATGGGCATTGCCGGGGTTCTTCACTAGTATCCGCGCGATTTCAAAACAGAACACTGCTGGAGCCAACACATGAAATCAGCCCTTCTCGCCGCCGTCGCAGCCTCGGCCCTGTTGCTGGCAGCGCCGGCCTCCGCGCAAGGCGTCAAGATCGGCATCCTCAACGACCAGTCCGGCGTCTATGCCGATTACGGCGGCAAATGGTCGGTCGAAGCCGCCAAGATGGCGATCGAGGACTTTGGCGGCGAGGTGCTCGGCCAGAAGATCGAGCTCGTCACCGCCGACCACCAGAACAAGCCGGATCTGGCGAGCTCGATCGCGCGGCGCTGGTACGACGTCGAGAACGTCGACATGATCACGGAGCTGACGACCTCCTCGGTCGCGCTCGCGATCCACGAGCTCTCCAAGGAAAAGAAGAAGATCGACATCGTGGTGGGCGCCGCGACCTCGCGTCTCACCGGCGATGCCTGTCAGCCCTACGGATTCCACTGGGCCTATGACACCCACGCGCTCGGCGTCGGCACCGGCGGCGCGCTGACCAAGGCCGGCGGCGACACCTGGTTCTTCCTCACCGCGGACTACGCCTTCGGCTACGCGCTGGAGAAGGACACCAGCGAGATCGTCATGGCCAATGGCGGCAAGGTGGTCGGCTCCGTGCGCGTGCCGCTCAATTCCTCGGACTTCTCCTCCTTCCTGCTGCAGGCGCAGAGCTCCAAGGCGAAGATCGTCGGCCTTGCCAATGCCGGTCTCGACACCACCAACTCGATCAAGCAGGCATCCGAGTTCGGCATCGTCGCCAGCGGCCAGAAGCTCGCCGGCCTGTTGATGACGCTCGCCGAGGTGAACGGCCTCGGCCTGCAGGCCGCGCAAGGCCTGGTGCTGACCGAGGGCTATTACTGGGATCTCAACGACAAGACCCGCAATCTCGGCGAACGCTTCCTCAAGCGCACCGGACGGATGCCGAGCATGATCCACGCCGGCACCTATTCGGCGACGCTGAGCTATCTGAAAGCGGTCAAGGCCGCCGGCACCAAGGATCCGGAAGCCGTCGCCAAGAAGCTGAAGGAGCTGCCTGTTGACGACGACTTCGCGCAGGGCGGCAAGGTGCTCGCGAACGGCCGCATGGTCCACGACATGTATCTGTTCGAGGTCAAGAAGCCCGCGGAGTCGAAGAAGCCCTGGGACTATTACAAGCTGCTCGCCACCGTCCCCGGCGACAAGGCGTTCTTCACCGCCAAAGACAGCGGCTGCCCGCTGACGAAGTGAGGGTGTGCATGTCGTCCTGGCGAAAGCCAGGACCCATACTCCCAGGGAGAAGTTGTGACGTGAGCTGCCAACCAAGAGTCTTCGCCAAACCACTCCCTGTGGTTATGGGTCCCGGATCGGCGCGCGCCTAGGGCGCGCTTGTCCGGGACGACGGCGGTATTTGTAGTCGCAGCTCGGCCCCCTCACACCATCCGCAACACCACCGCCCCGATCGCCCCCACCCACAGCGCAATGGCTGCGATGCCCTGGATCAGGAAGCCCAGGCCGCGCTTTGCGGCGGCCTTCGAATAGCCGATGAAATAGACGATGCGGCCGACGATCCAGATCGCGCCGATCCCAGCTGCGACGGCGTCGCTGATGTAGATCGCGAACAGCCAGAGCGAGGGCAGGACAATCGGCATCCATTCCAGCGTGTTCATCTGGATACGGAAGGCGCGCTCGAAATCCGGATGGCCCGACATCGCCGGCACCTTGACGCCGGTCTTGGTGCGCGAGCGAGACACGTTGATGCAGGTGAAGAGGTAAAATGCAATCGCCAGCAGCGTGACGAGGGCGGTGAGGTGATACATCGCTCGCTTCCTTGAAGAGGTCGCGCTTCAATAGCCGGTCAGCTCGAGATAGCCAACACCGTCATGCGTGCCGGCGAAGCTGATCGGCCCTTCCCAATAGGAGAAGCCGGTCCCCATCCAGGCCCTTGGATTGAGCGGCTTGCAGGAAATCGACAACGAGCGCGAGGGGATCGCGATCTGCCACTCCACCGGCAGCTTGCGTCCCGCGACCTCCGCCGTTGCCTTCGGCGTCATCTGGATGTCGCTACCCGCGATCATCTGCGTGCTGCCGGTGGCGGTGATCCAGTTGCCGAACGGATAGTCCTTGCCGTCCTTCTGCCGCAGCCGGTACAGCATCAGCTTGTCGCCGGATGCAAGATGCAGCGACAGCCAGTCCCAGCCGGTCTGGTCGGCGTCGAGCGGCTGGCTGCTCCACTCGCGGTCCATCCAGGCCTGCCCCGACACATCGACCGGCTTGTCGTCGATGGCGAGCGTGCCGCGCGCGCGGTAGAACGGCTGGCTGTAATAGTAGGAGGCCTGGCCGCGCTCGGACTTGCGGCTGAAGCCGCCATCGCCCTGCAATGCGACCGCACGATCGGCTTCCAACGTGAGCGCATAACTGAAATCGGGGCCGGAGGCCTTCAGCGTCAGCGGCGCCAGTGTGCGATCGTCGGTGCGCTCAAGACCCTTCATCTCCCAATCGTCGATCCACGCCGCGAACGGCTGTGCCGTGACGCCTGCCTGCCCGATCCCGCCGCGCGAAAACAGCTCGTTGAAGCGATGGGTGTCGGCGCGCGTCACCGCCGCATGCGCCATCCAGATTTGCTGATTGGCCCAGCCTTCCCCTTGCGGTCCCGGCTGCGCCGCCTGGCGGAACAGCGTCCATTGCAGGCCGCAAGGTGCGCCTCGGCTATCGACGAGGTTCGCCGTGAGATACCACCACTCGATGCGAAACTCCGGGTGCGGCCCGTGATCGGCGGGGAAGGTGAACGTCTTCCCCGGCGTGACCTTCGCAAAGCCGTCGGCGGTCTCGCCGAGCCCGGCATAGCCTTGCGCGCCGGCGCGGCGCGCAAGAGCGAGCGCGGCAATGCCGCCGGCAAACGCGCGCCGCGAGATCTTGTCAGCGCTCATTGGCAAACACCTTGACGAGGTTTGCCGGCTGCATCCGCGCCAGCCGCGCGACCGGCAGCGCTGCGGCAAGCAGCGAGGCGACCAGCGCGACCGCGACCAGCTCGACGAGTTGCAGCGGAAACACATGAAACGGCAGCCGCCAGCCGAACGCCTTCACATTGACGATCGCGATCAGGCACCACGCCACGAGCAGCCCGAGCGGCACGGCCAGCAGCGACGTGAACAGCGCCACCGACAGCGTCTTGGTCAACTCGATCGCGGCGAGGCGCGGCCGCGTGATGCCGACCGCCCACAGCGGCGCGAGCTGCGGCAGGCGGGAGTTGGCCAGCGTCAAGAGGCTGGTCAGCAGTGCGATGCCGGCCACACCGAGCGTGAACGCGTTCAGCGCCGATGTCACCGCAAAGGTGCGGTTGAAGATGCGGATCGACTCTGCCTTCACCGTCGCCTGGTCGGCAACGCTGCGGTCGTCGAGCGCAAACTGCTTCTGCAAGGCCGCGATCAGGCCCGGAATCTTGTCTCGTGGGACAATGAGCCCGATTCGAGTCTGCGGCGTCTGCGGAAATTGCCGGATCAGCGCCGCGACATTCACGGCGAGCTGTCCCTTGGGATTGCCGTAATCGGCATAGATGCCGACGATGTCGAGCTCCCAGATCCCGCCCGGCGCCGGCACCTCGACGACGTCGCCGACGCGAACGTTCAGGCGGCGGCTCAGCTGCTCGCTGATAAAGGCGGCATTGCCCGGCACGAGCCGGGTCCAGGCGCGCGGCGCAGTCTCCAGCAGCGGCCAGCGCTCGCGATAGAGTGCGTGATCGGGCAGGCCGAACAGCTCCACGGGTTGGCCTTGGACCTGCGTTTCGGCGCGTCCGCCCGAGAGAATGGCTTGAACCTCGCTGCGCTCCTTCAGCCAGTTGCGGATCGCGACGCCTTGCGCGTTGTCGGAGGCGCTGATGTAGACGTCGGCCGCGAGCCGTCCGTTGAGCCAGCCGACGAACGTGCGGCTGAACGTTTCCACCATGGTGGACACCCCGACATTGACGGCGAGCGCGAGCAGCAGCGCCATCAGCGCCAGCGACAACCCGGAGAGCTGCTGCCGGCTGTCCGCCCAGAACCACAGCGCGAGCGGTCCTCGCGCTGCGCGCTGGCCCACGCGCAGGATGATGTCGAGGAAGGCCGGCAGGATCAGCGCCGCACCCAGCATCAGCGCCGCCAGCACGCCAAAACCTGCGATCAGCGACTCGCCATAGCGAAGCAGCAGCAGCGCGACCGCGAACACCATGCACGCCGCAATGCTTTGCAGGATCAGCCAGCGGCGCTGCCTCTGCTGCCAGGCGTACGGCTGCGCCGTGGCCAGCACCGGCATCCGGATCGCCTTGATCAGGCTGGTCGCCGCCGCAACAAGCGCGCCGGCAACGCTGATGCCGATGCCGGCGAGCCACCATTCGGGCCGCAGCGTGAGCTCTCCAGGGATCTGCGCGCCATAAAGCCCGCGCAGCGACGCCGCGACGTCGGGCAACAGCGCAGCCGCGATGAAATAGCCGCAGACGAGCCCGATCAGTCCGGCGACCAGCGCCAGCGCCACCAGCTCGATCACCAGCACCGTATTGACCAGGCGCGCCGAGGCGCCGCAGGCCCGCAACGTGCGCAGCATCGGCAGCCGCTGCTCGAAGGCGAGCCCGACGGCCGAGTTGACGATGAAGAGGCCGACGAAGAACGACAACAGGCCGAAGGCGGTGAGGTTGAGATGAAAACTGTCGGTCAGGCGTTCCAGCTCCGTCTCCGCATTCGGCTCGACGCGTTGCAGCCGGTCACCGACGACGCTCGCCAGCGGCGCGGGCTTGCCCTTCGGCTTGCCGATCAGGAGGCGAGACACCTGGTCCGGCTTGTTCAGCAGCTTCTGCGCCACGCCGATATCGACCACCAGCACGCCGGGCACGAGTTGCGGCTGCACGTGCAGTGGCGGCAGCTTAGCGCCGCTGCTGATCGGCGGCGCCGCGCCTTCCTGCTCCTGCAAATCGCTCAGCGTCTCCTTCGCCACCAGCGTCCGGCCGGGCGGCGCGACGAAGCTGCTCAAATCCGCGGCACCAAGGCGCGGCGCGTTGCCGACATCCACCGGCAGCGTGACCGGCTCGATGCCGAGCAGCCGCACCGAGCGCCCGTTGATCTGGACGCGGCCTTCCAGCACCGGCGAGACCGGCCAGCCCGCGCGGCGGAGTTTTATGAACAGCTCCTGCGAAAAGGTCGCGGCATCAGGCGCGACCAGCATCGCCGTGCGCACGCCGCCGAACGTCGCCGCGGCGCGGTCATAGGCATTGCGGGCCTGCTGGTTGATCGCCTGCACGCCGCTCCACAGCGCGGTTGCGGCGATCAGCCCGATCAGAAGCGTCGCGAACTGCATCCTGTGCCGCCGCCAATGGCTCAGGAGCACCGCGAGGACCCACAGCGCGCGCTTCATGTGATCCGCCCCGCATGCAGAGTGAGGTGGCGGTCGAGCGTAGCGGCCAGATGCAGGCTGTGCGTCACCATCAGGAAGCCGCAGCCGGTGCGCGTGACGAGGTCGCGCGTCAGCGCCAGCACGTCCTCGGCGGTCGCTTCGTCCAGATTGCCGGTCGGCTCGTCCGCGAGCAGCAGCGAGGGTTTTGTCGCCAGCGCCCGGCCGATCGCGACGCGCTGCTGCTGGCCGCCGGACAGTTGCTCGGGATAGCGCGTCAAGAGGGTGCCGAGCCCGAGCCGTTCGACCAGTTCCCTGGACCAGGCCGCGTCATGCCGGCCGGCGATCCGCGCCTGGAAAGCCAGATTGTCCGCGACCGACAGGCTCGGGATCAGGTTGTACTGCTGGAATACGAGGCCGATCCGGTCGCGCCGCAAGCTCGCGCGCCCCGCGTCCGACAGCTTGGTGACCTCGGTGTCCGCGAGCCGGATCGAGCCGCCGTCGGCGGCGTCGAGCCCGGCGATCAGGTGCAGCAGCGTGCTCTTGCCGCTGCCGGATTCGCCGGTCAGCGCGACGCGTTCGCCGGCCTTGAGGTCAAGGTCGACGCCGCGCAGCACGTGGACCGGTTCGGCGGCCGAGGAGAACGTCTTGGAGAGATTTCGGATGCTCAGCACGATGAATGGCGCCGGACGGAATTAACGGAAATGCTGCGTAGCACACCTGCTGCGGAAATGCCGGGGTTGCGTTGCCGTCGAAGCCGTTGTTAGCTCCAACAACGGCCAAATCAAAAAACTGCCAAAAAGACACGGGGAGAACGATGAGCGCTCAGGGAACGCCCATGGTGGCGGGCAAGACGACGACATCCGGGGAAACACCGAAGGGCGCCTGGACGGTCACCTTTCTGCTGTTTCTGTTCATGCTGGTCAATTTCGCCGACAAGATCGTCGTCGGCCTCGCCGGCGTGCCGATCATGGCGGACCTCAAGCTCACTCCGGAGCAGTTCGGCCTGCTCGGCTCCTCGTTCTTCTTCCTGTTCTCGATCTCGGCCATCGTGGTCGGCTTCATCGTCAACAAGGTGCCGACGCGCTGGGTGCTGCTGTCGCTCGCGGTGGTCTGGGCGCTGGCACAGTTTCCGATGGTCGGCACGGTCTCCTTCACCACGCTGCTGATCTGCCGCATCGTGCTGGGCGCCGGCGAAGGCCCGGCGGCTTCGGTGGCGATGCACGCCATCTACAAATGGTTCCCCGACGAGAAGCGCACGCTGCCGACCGCGATCCTGTCGCAAGGCTCGGCCTTCGGCGTCATCCTGGCGGTGCCGGCGCTGAACTGGATCATCGTCAATCATTCCTGGCACTATGCCTTCGGCGCGCTCGGCGTCGTCGGCCTGATTTGGGTCGCGGCCTGGCTCGCGCTCGGCAAGGAAGGTCCGCTGGAGGACACGCGGGCCCTTGCCGCCACCGAGGCGAAAATTCCCTATCTTCAGCTTCTCACCTCGCGCACCTTCATCGGCTGCGTCGCGGCGACCTTCGGGGCTTATTGGGCGCTGTCGCTCGGGCTGACCTGGTTCACGGCCTTCATCATCAAGGGCCTCGGCTTCTCGCAGAGCCAGGCCGGCTGGATTTCGACCCTGCCCTGGGTGTTCGGCGCCACCATCGTCATCCTGACGGGCTGGATCTCGCAACTGATGATGGCCCGCGGCTCGACCACGCGCGTCGCCCGCGGCGTGCTCGGCTCGGTCCCGTTGATGGTCGGCGGCCTGATCCTGGCTGCGATGCCGCATGTCCAGGGCGCCGGCCTTCAGCTCGCCTTGCTCGTGGTCGGAACCGGCCTGTGCGGCGCGATCTACGTCGTCTGCCCGCCCATGCTCGGCGAATTCACGCCGTCGTCGCAGCGCGGCGCGATCCTGGCGATCTACGGCGCGCTCTACACGCTCTCGGGCATCATCGCGCCCGCCGTGATGGGCAGCGTGATCCAGCGCGCCGGCACCATGCTCGACGGCTACATGACCGGCTTCACAATCAACGCCGTGATCATGGTCGGCTCCGGCCTGCTCGGCCTGCTCCTGCTCTGGCCGAACACGGAAAAGGCCAGGCTGACGCGCGGTGCCGCCCCGAAGGCAGCGGCGCTGAAGGGTGTGGTGTCGCCGACGTAAGGTTGGCTGGCGCGCCACCTGCCCCAACCACAATTGTCGTCCCGGACAAGCGAAGCGCCGATCCGGGACCCATAACCACAGGCGGTGGTTTGGCGAAGACTCGGAGTTACTAACCTAGCTCCACAACCACTCCCTGTGGTTATGGGTCCCCGCGTTCGCGGGGACGACACTGGGATTGAGGCGCGGCTTTCGCGCCTCAGGCGCAGTCCCAGCTAGTTCGCCACTCCCTGCGCGCCCCGAATCAATTTTCCCGGCCGACGCCCAGTCGCCTCGCCGTGCCGCCGCGTCACCACGCCCGACACGATGGTCGCCTCATAGCCGTCGACGTCCTGCAGCAGCCGCCGTCCGCCGACCGGCAGATCGTAATGCACCTTCGGCGGATGCAGATGCAGGCGGTCATAGTCGATCACGTTGACGTCGGCCTTGTAGCCGGGCGCGATCAATCCGCGATCGGTGAGGCCGACCGAGCGCGCGGTCTTGCGTGATTGCGCCGCGACCACGAACGGGATGGTCAGCTTCTCGCCGCGCTTGCGGTCGCGCGTCCAGTGCGTCAGCAGATAGGTCGGGAAGCTCGCATCGCAGATGATGCCGCAATGCGCGCCGCCGTCGGACAGGCCCGGCACCGATTGCGGATCGATCAGCATTTCGCGCGTCGCATCGAGATTGCCGTCGGCATAGTTGAGGAACGGCACGTAGAGCATGCCGCGGCCTTCGTCCGACAGCATCGCGTCGTAGGCGAGCTCCTCGGGCCGCCGTCCCTGCTTGCGCGCCTGCGGGCCGAGCGCGTTCTCCGGCGGCTGCTCGTAATCGGGGGGATCGCCGAGCAGGAACATCTTGTCGTAGTTGGGCCGGAAGAACAGCGGATCGTCGGTCGCGGTCGCCGTCTCGCTCAGGATCGCCTGGCGGACCTCGCTCTGATGCAGCCGCGCCAGCCGCTCCTTCAGCGGCAGATGCGCGATTCGCGCGTAGCTCGGATGGGTTTGGAACGGATTGCGCGACAGCTCGAGGCCGAGCAGCAGGCCGACCGGGCGCGCCGCGATCTGCGCGGTGATGGAGAGGCCGCGCCTGGCCGCGGCATTGATCTCGTCCAGCGTCTGGCGCCAGCGCTGCGGCGCCTTGTCGTTCTGCGTGATCGAGAACGAGATCGGGCACTTCGTGGCATCAGCCACCCGCAGCATCATCGGCAGGTCTTCGTTGATGGTGGAGAGATCGAGCACGAATTGCAGCACGCTGCGGCCCTCGGCATGCATCGCGCCTGCAATCGCGGTGAGCTCGTCCTCGCCGGCCTTCAAGGTCGGCGTGAAGTCGCCGGTCGAGGTACGGTGATTGAGCGTGCGCGAGGTCGAGAAGCCGAGCGCGCCGGAACGCACCGCCTCGCTTGCGAGCTTCGCCATCGCGGCATTGTCTTCCGCCGTGGACGGATCGCGGCGCGCGCCGCGCTCGCCCATCACATACACCCGCAGCGCCGCATGCGGCAGTTGCGCGCCGACATCGATGTCGAAATCGCGCCTGGACAGCCAGTTCATGTAGTCCGGAAAACTCTCCCAGGCCCAGGGAATGCCGGCGCTCAGCACCGGCTCGGGAATGTCCTCGACGCCTTCCATCAGCTGGATCAGGCGGGTGTGGTCGGCAGGCTTGCACGGCGCAAAGCCGACGCCGCAATTGCCCATGATCGCAGTGGTGACGCCGTTCTGCGACGACGGCGTGATGTCCTGGCTCCAGGTGACCTGCCCGTCATAATGGGTGTGGACGTCGACGAAGCCCGGCGTCACCAGCTTGCCGCGCGCGTCGATTTCCTCGTTGCCTTTGCCGGAGACCTTCCCGACCTCGGTGATCCTGCCGCCGGTGATGGCGACATCGGCCTCGAACAATTCGCCGCCGCTTCCATCCGCGACGGTGCCGCCGCGGATCACGAGATCAGGATTGGTCATGAGGTTTCTTCCCGTTTTGTTTTGTTTCTTTTCGTCGTCCCGGACAAGCGCGCCCCAAGCGCGCGCCGATCCGGGACCCATAACCACAGGGAGCAGTTTTGCGAAGACTCGGAGTGACTAGTCTCGCGCTACAACTTCTCCCTGTGGCTATGGGTCCCGGCCTTCGCCGGGACGACGATCAAATTTGTAGCTACGCCTTGGCAGGCTTCCGCTCCGTGAACGGCGACAGCACCACGGTCGCCACCATGAAGATCACGGACGCCCCGAACACCCAGTGCGGCGCGCTCTGGTCCATGATCCAGCCGAACAGCAGCGGGCTGACGATGCCGCCGAGATTGAAGCCGGTGGAGACGATGCCGAAGGCGCGGCCGGCCGCGCCGGCAGGAGCCGCATTGCGGACCAGCATGTCCCGCGAGGGCGCGATCACGCCGGAGAGAAAGCCCGCCGCCATCATCGTCGCGGTCAAAGCCCAGCCTGGCAGCGTCACCAGTGCGATCAAGAGCACGATCGCCGCGTTCGCGGCAAAGCAGGCGGCGGCGACATAGCCGTGACGCTCGGTGTGGTCGGCGAGGAAGCCGCCCGCGAGCACGCCCGCGGCGCTGGCGGCGAGGAACGCGGTCAGTGCGACGTTGGCGATCGAATAGGAAGCGCCGTAGCCGCTCATCAGCGCCACCACGCCGAAATTGTTGATGCCCGCCACCGAAAGGCTGAGCAGCATGAATAGCGCGGTCAGCGTGATCAGCGCCGGCGTGATCACGGCCTGCTTCGGCGCGGTTTCGTTGCCCGGCTTTTTCTTGTGTGCGCCGGCCTCGGGGATGCCCATGGCCACCAGCAGCAGCGCCACCAGAATGGCGATCGCGCCCGATGCGATCAATGCACCGACGCCGCCGGAGATTGTGACCAGCGCGGCGACGATCGCCGGCGTCACGGCGCCGCCGAGATAGCCGGCAAAGGTGTGGATCGAGAAGGCGCGGCCCATCCGCGCTTCGTCCATGTGCTCGGCGAGGATCGCATAGTCGGCGGGGTGATAGACGCTGTTGGCGAGCCCGAGCAGCACGGCGCAGGCGATCAGCGAGGCGTAGCTCAAATGCAGGCCGAGCAGGATCAGCGCGAGGCCGCCGAGCGTGAGCCCGATCAGCAAGATCCTGCGCGCGCCAAAATGGTCGACGAGATAGCCGGTCGGCGCCTGCGTCAGGCCCGATACGACGGCAAGGGTGGTCAGCGCGAAGCCGAGCTCGACATAGCCGACGCCGAGCCGCTCCTTCAGGAACGGGAACAGCATCGGCAGGACCAGCAGATGGAAATGGCTGACCCAATGCGCGATCGAGATTCCCGTCAGGGTGCGCAGCGCGCTGTCCGCCTTGCCTTGCTGCGGTGCGGCGAGAACGTCGACCATTGCGGTGGTTTCACTCCCTGGGGGAGCGCAAACTATCGGGGACAGCGGTTATTTGTCCATGAACGCAGGCGCATGGCAGGTAGCGCGGGCGGGGCGTGAAGAACCACAGGGTGCCCCCACATCGTCGTCCCGGCGAAGGCCGGGACCCATAACCACAGGGCGTAGTTTGGCGAAGATTCGTCGTTCGGTATTGCGACCGATCACAATCGAGCGATCACGCGGTATGGGTCCCGGCCTTCGCCGGGACGACGGCGGAATTTGAAGCGCGAGCAGGTGCTTGAATCTCGTGTCGCCGAACGCCCCTCACAACGGCTCGTCATCGGGACCGTACCGGTCGCGCTTCGGTGTTGCGATGTCGCCGTCTTCGTAATCGTCGTCGTCGAGATCGCGCGGCAGCGGCTTCTTCGCCTTGTTGTCCGCCAGCTTCTCGCTGGCAGTCTTGGGCGGCTCGCTCGGCTTGGCGGTCTTGTTGGCGATCTTGGCCATGGCTGCTCCCGGATGGTGATGCTGCATCCGATCCTAGTCGCAATATGTGGGCAGTGCCCGACTTATCTCAAGAATGGCGCGCCGGGCCGTCAGTGCACCACCGGCCCGCCCGCCTTCTTCCAGGCATCGATGCCGCCGGCGATATGGGCGGTATTGGCGAGGCCTGCTTCCTTTGCCGCCGCGACGGCCATCGCCGAGCGTTCGCCGAAGGCGCAGAAGAACACGACGCGGCGGCCGGTGGCGGCTGCGACCTCGCGCAGCATGCCGCCGGGCTTCAGGCTCTCCTCGACGGACGGATAGGGCGTGTGCAGCGCGCCTTCGAGCATGCCGTGCTTGGCGCGCTCGTTGGTCTCGCGCAGATCGACCAGCAGGATGTCGGGCCGGCCGAGGATGCGGATCGCCTCGCCAGCGCTCAGCGCGCGGCCCTCCTTCTCCAGCTCCTCCTGATGCAGGCCGACGCGCATGTTGGCGGGCACCGCCACGTCCATCATCTTCGGATTGGGCAGCTTCAGGTTCGCCATCAGCTCGATATATTCGTCGACCGAGCGCACCTGGAGCCGCGGATTGTAGCGCTTCTCCTCGCCGATGGTGGAAACGGTGTCGCCCTTGTAGTCGTGCGCCGGGAACACCATCGTCTCGTCCGGCAGCTTGAGCAGGCGGTTGAAGATCGAATCGTACTGTGCGCGCGAGGAGCCGTTCTGGAAATCGGTGCGGCCGGTGCCGCGGATCAGCAGCGTGTCGCCGGTGAAGACGCGGTCGCCCATCAGGTAGGAATAGGAATCATCGGTGTGGCCGGGCGTGTACATCACGTCGAGCGACAGTCCCTCGATCGTCACCTTGTCGCCGTCGGCGACCCGCATCGCCACCACGTCGGCCTTGGTCTGGTCGCCCATCACGGTCATGCAATGGGTGCGGTCGCGCAGCTCGCCGAGCCCGGTGACGTGGTCGGCATGAAGGTGGGTGTCGACCGCCTTGACCAGCTTGAGGTCGAGCTCGCGCAGCAATTGGCAATAGCGGTCGACCTTCTCCAGCACGGGATCGAGGATCAGCGCCTCGCCGCCGGGGCGGCTGGCAAGGACGTAGCTGTAGGTGCCCGAAACACTGTCGAAGAGCTGGCGGAAGATCATGGCAAGACCCCGGCGTGGAGCTGATTGCAAATTCTACTACGGTTCGGGTCAAAAAGAGAAGTAATCCACTGTGAGTATGAGAAAATTTAGAAGATTCCTATTGCGGGGTAGTGGGCCCTTGGCGGTCATTCCGGGGCGATGCGGAGCAGGTGCCACAAGCTCGGCGTCGTCCCGGCGCAGGCCGGGACCCATAACCCCAGGGAGGAGTTTGGCGAAGATCAGCCGTTCGGTACGCCTATCGCCCCCATCGATAGATCGCGCGGTATGGGTCCCGGCCTGCGCCGGGACGACGGGGAGGGTGTTGCGAGCGCCCTACGGCCGCACCACCGTGTACCCATTCTCTGCCAGGAACAGGATCTGCCCGACCCCGACCTGCACCGGGGTGGCGGAGGGGATGAACTCGGGCCGCTTGCCCGTCTCCCGCTCGATCGTGTCGACCGTGTTGAGGCAGATGTCGAAGCGCACGCCTTGCGCGATCAGGCTCTCGACCTGCTTGCGGCGCTCGCTGCCCGGCAGCAGCAGGTCGATGCCGGGGCCGAACGCCACCACCTCGATCGCGACCTTGTCGGGGTCGTAGGCCTTCAGCAGATTGTTGGCGACGCTGAGCACCAGCGCCTGCTTCCGGGCATCGCCGTCGGAGAGCTGGAGCACGATCCTGTGCTCGGCGAACGGCTTGTCCTGAAGCGGCACCTGCTGCGCCAGAGCCGGCGGCGTCGCGGCTAAGGCGAGCAGCGCCAGCATCAGCGCGCGAAACATTTGCAAGCGCGTCATCCCTGTCCTGCAATCCCGGGATTGTCCTCGACGCCCCTCAGCGTGACGCCGGAGCCGAGCCGTTCCTGAAGCATCCGGCCCGAGCGCAGATATCTGGCCACCACGTCCCACACCGGCGCGCCCTGCTGGCCGTTGACCGAGGCCCAGCCCGCGACCTTGTAGCGGTGGTTGGCGCTGATCGCCTTGCCGTTGTTGAGCTTCAGCTCCGAGATGCGGCCGCCGATCGCGCCCGCCGGCGTGCAGGTGTAGCTGAGGCCGCCGGCGCGCACCATGTCGCCGCCCTGCTGGTAGTAGGGGTCGGCGTTGAAGAGATTGTCGCAGATGTCTTCGAGCACGTCCTTGATCTGCGCGCCGGTCATCTCCTGCACATAGGTCTCGGGATAACTGATCGCGGTTTCCGCGAGCACATCCTCCATGGTCAGCGCCTGGCCGGACAGCGCGGTGACGCCCCAGCGGAAGCCCGGCGACAATGCGATCTCGGCATCGAGCTCGGTGCGCAGCGCCGAGCAGATCAGCTCGTCGACCGGTCCGGTGAAATTGCCGCGGCGATAGAGCAGCCGGTCGGGCGTTGCGATCTTCTCCGACCAGTCGGCCACGTGCGGCGCACGAACCCGGCCGATCAGCTCGGCCATCGCAGGATCAGGCTTCAGCAACTCGGAATAGACCGGCAGCAGATGATATTTGACGTCGCTGACCTTGCCCTTGTCGAGCGCGAGATCGAGCACGCCCAGGAATTTCCCGTTGGAGCCGGCATTGGTGACGAGCGTCGTGCCGCTGGCGTTCTTCACGGGAATCGGCTGCGGCACGGCGTCATGGGTGTGGCCGCCGAGGATGACGTCGATGCCGGTGACGCGGCTTGCGAGCTTGAGGTCGACGTCCATGCCGTTGTGCGAAAGCAGGATGACGGCATCGACCTTCTCGGCGTTGCGCAAGGCATCGACATGCTTCTGAAGCTCTTCCTCGCGGATGCCAAAGGTCCAGTCCGGCGTGAACCGTTTTGGATGCGCGATCGGCACGTAAGGGAAGGCCTGGCCGACGATCGCGACGCGGTGACCGCCGAGCTCCTTGATGACGGAGGGCTTGAAGACGCGCCCTTTGGCCTTGTCGAAGGCGGAGGCGTCGTTGAACGCGGCTTCCTCGGTCAGGAATACGTTCTGCGCCAGAAACTCACCCTTGAAGCGCTCGAGATTGTCGCGTAGCGCCTGCTCGCCATAGGTGAATTCCCAATGCCCGGTCATCGCCTCGATGCCGAGCAGATTGGCGACCTCGACCATGTCGCGGCCCTGCATGACGTTGGCGAGTCCCGTGCCCTGCCAGAGGTCGCCGCCATCGACGAGCAGCGAGTGGTTTTCGCCGACGTCGCCGCGCAAGCGGTCGATCAGCGTCTTCAGATGGGCAAAGCCGCCGAGCTTGCCGAAGCGGCCCGCGGATTTCTCGAACTCGAAGCAGGTGAAGGCATAGGCATCGGCGCTGTCGGGCCGGATGTTGAAGCGCTCCAGGAAGGCCCGCCCGACCAGATGCGGCGGCCGCCCCGCCATCTCGCCGATGCCGATATTGACGCTGGGCTCGCGGAAATACACCGGATTGAGCTGCGCATGCGTATCGGTGATGTGCAGGATCCGCGCACGGCCGAAACGCTCGATGTCGTAGATGCTCGCCGCTTCAGTGCCGCGCGCGAGCCGCGGCAGGCTGAGCGATGCTGCGGCAACGCCTGCACTCTTCAGGAAATCACGGCGGCGGATCGCCATCCAGAATCCTCCGCGCCTCATCGGCAGTTCAGTTGAGGTCCAGTCTAGCGGATTTCCATCGCCTTCCAGGCGTCTTTTTCGGACGTGGCCTGGAAGATCGACGCCTTCGCCAGCGCCTCGGCCTCCTGGGCGGCGGCCACGGCACGGTCGAAATCGCCGCCGTCGGCCGCCTTCTTCGCCGCCGCCAGCGTCGAGACGGTCACGGTCCACTGATTGCGCATGCCGGCTGCCTCCTTGGAGGCGGCTTCGGCGGCGGCATAGGCCGCCTTGTAATCCGCCTCGTTTGCCGCGCGCGCCGCCGGCGCGAGGCCCAAGGCGAGCAGGATGGCGAGAGGAAGTGACCGCTTCATGGCCTCGCTCCCGGCCCTGATATCGGCAGGCCATTGGCGACGTAGGAGAGGAAATATTCGACGTCGCGATATTCATCCGCCTGCGGCTCCAGCGGAACCGCCCGAGTCTGGCTGTTGCAGGTGACGAAGCGGCGGCTGGTCGTGCCCATGCCGCTCCATTCGGAGCGGTAGATCGGCATCGCGTTCAAAATGCCGAGCGCCGGCGCCAGGATCTCGGCGCGGATGCGCTCCCCCGGGCTCTGCACATGGCAGCTCGCGCAGGAGAAATTCATCTGGCCGCGCCTTGTGTAGAAATAGCGCTTGCCGTTCTCGAACGCGGCGAGCGCGCGGGGATCGTCGGGGATCTTGATGTCCATCGGCTTGCCGCGCGAGGTGAAGGCCATATAGGCGGTCAGCGAGGCCATCTCGTCCTTGACGTAGGAATACGGCGCTTCGCCATTGGCCTCGCGGCAGCGGTTGAGCGCGAGCTCCAGCGTGACGACCTTGCCTTCCTTCGTGTCGAAGTAAGGATAGTTCTGGCGGATGCCGATGCCGCCATTCGGAAAGCAGTCGGCATAGGTCTTGCCGTTCTTGAACGGGGTGGCGAACATTTCCTTGCCGGCGTCGAGCGCGAACTCGTAAGGCGGGAATTCTTCCTTCTCCTGCCATTGCCGCTTCATGTCCTCGTTCATGGAATAAGGACCGTTGACGAAATCCTCGTGCTTCACATCGGGAAATTTCTGGAAGTAGAAATTCTGGAACGCCTTTGCGTCGGCAACGGGATCGACCTTGTCGGCCGCGATCACACGTGGAGAGGTGAGGGCGAACGCGACAAGCGCGGCGCTCAACGCGCCAAGCAGGAGGGCAGACCGGGCCTTCATCACGAGATCTTCGCGGTCGTCGTGTCCGACCCGCCCTTGTTGTCGGTCCAGGAGATCTTGAGGTCGTCGCCCTTCTTGGCGCCCTTGAAGCTGAACTTGACGTAGGGGTCCTTGGAGACCGCGGCGCCCCAATTGGCGACGAAGACGTCCTTGCCGTTACATTCGAACTTCAGTTCCTGGATGAAGTGCGCGGGAATCAGCTCGCCCTTGGAGTCCTTGACGAAGCCGGAATCCATGGGGTGCTGGATCAACGCCTGCACCTCGGTGATATCGCCGTTGGCGGTGGCACGTACGCGAATGCTGGATGCCATGTTGATCTCCCTAGCCGCCGCAGCCGCCGACGGTGACCTTGACCTCTTTGGTCGCGCTGTAGAGCTTGCCGTCGGCTTCCACGATCGCGGTCACATTGGTGGTCTTCGCCATCTTCAGCCGGTTGGCAACGCTCGGGGTCGTGCCGTCCGGAATCTTGTAGGAGGCCGCGAGCGCGTTCGGGTTCTCGGCCACGAAGAACGAGATCGAGGTGACCTTGTCCAGCGTCGTCGTCACCGAGATCGGCACCACGCCGCCATTCTCCGCGATCTCGGGCGCATCCAGCTTGACCTTGTCGGACGGCTCGGCGGTCTTGCCGTAGAGCGCCTTGATGGCGTCCGCCTCGCTCTTCTGCTTGAAGGCCTCTTCCGGATATTTGTCGTTGGCCGCGGCGCGCGCGGGAGCCGCGCCGAACGGCAGATTGCCGAGGCCGAGCAGCGCGACGCCGGCCGCGCCCTGAAGGATCAGGCGCCGCGTCGGATGAGGGCCGGTGGTCGTGGTCATCTGAACTCTCCTGGCGTGCCGGAAGTCACAGGGTTTGCAGGAAATCAACGATCGCGCTGATCTCCTGGTCGGTCAAAATCCGGTTCCGGCCGAACGGCGGCATCATGGTCTGCGGATTGCGCTTGGTCTCGTCGAAGATGATCGCGACCAGCTCGTTGCGATCAGGGTATTTTGCCTTGAGGTCCTTCAGCTCCGGGCCGATCGTTCCCGGCAGGTCGCCGCCCTTTATGACGTGGCAGGTCAGGCAATTGCCCTTGCCGCGGTCGAAGGTGAGCTTCCGGCCCTCGGCCACGGCGGATTGCGCCTGCGCCGGGCTGGCGAGGCCGGCGGCGAAGGCCAGCAGGAAGAGCAGGGCAGGCGTCCGGGAAAAGGCGGTCAAGGCGTCATTCCGAGGCGTTATGGCGATGGTCTCGATCGCGGAAATAGCAGCGTTCCAAAGCACAAAGGGCATCGCCTGACAATCAAGACTATGCACGCGGCAAAATGGAGTTAATATCTTCCGCATTGCAACTAAAGAGATTATTTGTTCGGCCGATTGGCTCGCGGGTGCGGGCCGGCTGTTTCGAGGGCGTTTGGGCGCTCATCCCGTTTTTATCGTGTTCTCGTTTTTTCAAGGGGACCTCATTTGGCTGAATATGTCGTCGAATTTGGCAAGGACGGCGGACGGGTTGAGTCCGATGGGCGGCTCGATGCGCCGGCATTCCATCGCAATCACGAGCCGCTCTGGGCGGCCCTGGAAAAGCATCTTGCCGGGTGTTCCGGAAACGTGGTCGAGGTCGGCAGCGGAACCGGCCAGCACGTGGTCCATTTCGCCCGCCATACGCCCGATCTCGTCTGGTGGCCGAGCGACCTCAACCAGCGGCACGTGAAGAGCATCGAGGCCTGGCGCGTCCATTCGGGCCTGCCAAACATCCGCTCGCCGTTGCGGATCGATCTCTCCGATCCCGGTTGGTGTCCGGAGATGCGAAGCGGGCTGGGGCCGACCAACCTTGCCGCCGTGTTCTGCGCCAACGTCATCCATATCGCGCCATGGACCGTGGCCGAGGGCCTGTTCGCCGGCGCCGGCCGCTATCTGCGCGCCGACGGCAAGCTGTTCCTCTACGGCCCGTTCAAGCGCGACGGCAAGCACACCGCGCTCAGCAACGCCGTGTTCGACACCTCCTTGCGCGAAGGCAATCCCGACTGGGGCGTGCGCGACATCGGCGATGTCGAGACGCTGGCGCGAGGCGCGGGCCTTAGCCTGATCGATACGATCGAGATGCCTGCGAACAATCTGACGCTGGTGTTTTCGCGCTGAGTTGAGCGCGATGAGATCCGGACCATAGCCAGGAAAATGGTACGCTCCCTCCCCCTTGCGGGGGAGGGCGGGGGAGAGGGGTAGCCCAGGAAGCGGTTTATCCTTCAGCAACTGTACTGCGCGCAAATCGAGAGAGTCCGTGGGAAACCCCTCTCCCTGCCCCTCCCCCGCAAGGGGGGAGGGAATGAGAGAGCGGTGCCCGCCTCACGTGGTGATGGTGAGAGTTCGAAGAGGCAGCGCAATCACGCCTCGCCGTCCCGCCACCCGATCTTCTCCTGCAAGAACCGGAAGCCCAGCACCTCGAAGCCGGCGCGCTCCTTGTTGTCCTTGCCGTAGCCGTGGCCACCCGCTGCCGGCTCGTAGAACCAGGCCTCGTAGCCCATCGCCTGGAGTTTTGCCGCCATCTTGCGGGCGTGGCCGGGATGGACGCGGTCGTCGCGCCGCGTGGTGGCGACCAGGATCGGCGGATAGGGCTGGCCGGGCTTTGCGGTGTGATAGGCGGAGTAGGTCTTCAGCCACTCCCACTCGTCGGGCTTGTCGGGGTCGCCATATTCCGCGACCCAGCTCGCGCCTGCGAGCAGCTTGGTGTAGCGGCGCATGTCGATCAGCGGGATGGTGCAGAACAGCGCGCCGAAGCGCTCGGGGTAGCGCACCAGCATGTTGGTGATGAGGATGCCGCCGTTCGAGCCGCCTTGCGCCGCGATGCGCTTCGCGCGTGTCACGCCGCGGCGGACGAGATCGGCGGCAACGGCGGCAAAATCGTCATGCGACAGCTTCTTGCCGGCGAGCCGGCCGGCATCGTGCCAGCGCGTGCCGAATTCGCCGCCGCCGCGCAAATTCGCCTGCACCGTTGTGCCGCCGCACTCCAGCCACAGCTTGCCGAGCGAGGCGTTGTAATACGGCTTCACCGCGACGGCAAAGCCGCCATAGGCGCTCATATAGACCGGCGCATCGCCGGTCTCTTTGGCCGGACCGGTCTGCACATAGGGAATGCGCTCGCCGTCGATCGAGATCGCCTCGTGCTGGGTGACCACGAGGCCGTCGGCGGTGAACGTCTTCGGCGCCTGCTTCAGCACGGTCGGGCTTGCGACGCCGCGTTCGATGAGCAGCAGCGAGGGCGGGGTGAGCGGATCCTGCACGTTGGCGAGCAGGTCGCCATTGCTCTCCGAGGGATGACGGTCGAGCGGCCAGATGTCGACGACGCCGATCTGCGGAAGGCCGCCGAGTGTGGCGGAGCTCCAGCCCGCGGCGGACGGCGTGCAGATCTCGAATTGCGGCTTGAGCTCGTCGAGGATCGACAGCACCAGCCGGCCCGCGGCCCAGAAGAAGCCCTGCACGGCCCGGCGAGGCGCCGGCTCGAACAGCACCGTGAATTGGCGGCGGCCCGCCAGAAAGTCCGAGAGCGAGATGCCGAGCACGGTGTCCGCCTTGTGCATCTGTCCGGCCACGGACCAATCCTCGCGTGGCTTGATCGCGAGCCAGTCGCCATGCGCCTGCAGCTCTATGTTGGTGGGAAGTTCTATCTTCGAGACGGGGCCGGTCCGGTCTCCGATCGAGACGCTGATGTTGAAGAAATCCAGCAGACGACCGAACCATATTCTTCTTGGGTTTGCCGTCATGTGGTCGACATGGCAGTACACCGCCATATCGATCGCCGAGGTCTCGAAGAGCACCGCCGCTTGTTCAACCGATTGGCCGCGACGCCACAGCCGCACTGTCCGCGCATATCCGGAGCTCGTGGCCATGCCCTCGCCATGGGCGCTCGACAGCAGCAGCGTGTCCTGATCGAGCCAGTCAACGCCGCCCTTGGCTTCCGGCAGCGTAAAGCCGTCCGCCACGAAGCTCTTCGTAACGAGGTCGAATTCCCGCAAGGTGACGGCGTCGCTGCCGCCGCGCGACAGGCTCAGAATCGCCCGCGAGCTTCCCGGCATCGTGACGATCGAGCTCAGCAGCCAGTCTTCGCCCTCCTTCGCCGCGAGCTGGTCGATGTCAAGCATGGTCTCCCATGCCGGGCTCGCCTTTCGAAACTCCGCCAGCGTGGTTCGCCGCCACAGGCCGCGCGGGTTGGTGGCGTCCTTCCAGAGATTGTGCAGGTCGTCGCCGCGCCGGCTGACATAGGGGATGTTGTCCTTCCGGTCGTAGATCGCAGCGAGGATATCGCGATCGCGCGCGAAGGCCGCTCCGCCGAACGCAGCGAGCGTCAGGCTGTTCTGCCGCTCCACGAAATCGAGCGCCTGCTTGCCTTCGATCTCCTCCAGCCACAGCCAGGGATCGTCGTCGGGAGCGCTGGGCGTGGGCCTGTCGTCGACCGTCATGAACGAAACTCCCAAAAATCGCGGCGGATAGGATTTGATCGAGCGCAAGCCGTCAAGAGCGCAGCCCGCTATCATCTGCCCGATTGCGTCAGAGGCATGGCCTGCGCCCGTTTGCGCCGGTTGCCCGCCCTCCCGCGCCCCTCCACAGTGCCGGGAATCAACAAGGCTCCTCGAAAGCCCCTTGGGGCGGAAATGCCGATGCTAGACGTGACTTCAGCCAATGAGATCGCCGCCGACGCCCGCGTGCGTGCCAATGTGGTGCGCCTTGCAGCCGCGCAGGCGCTGACCGGCGCCAACTCGGCGGTCATCTTCGCCACCGGTGCGATCGTCGGCGCCACGCTCGCGCCCGACATGTCGTTCGCGACCGTGCCGATCTCGATGTATGTGGTGGGCCTTGCCGCCGGCACGCTGCCGACCGGCGCGATCTCGCGCCGCTTCGGCCGCCGCGCCGCCTTCGTCATCGGCACCGGGTTGGGCACACTCACCGGCCTGCTCGGCTCGTTCGCCATCCTGCACGGCTCGTTCGCGCTGTTTTGTGCTGCGACCTTCCTCGGCGGCCTTTACGGCGCGGTGGCGCAGTCCTATCGCTTCGCCGCCGCCGATGGCGCCAGCGCGGCCTACCGGCCGAAAGCGGTGTCCTGGGTGATGGCCGGCGGCGTGTTCGCCGGCGTGCTCGGTCCGCAGCTCGTACAATGGACCATGGATGTCTGGCAGCCTTATCTGTTCGCCTTCAGCTTCCTGGTGCAGGCTGCGGTGGCGCTGATCGCGATGGGCATCGTCGCCGGCGTCGACATGCCGAAGCCGGCGCCGGCCGATCTGCATGGCGGCCGGCCGCTGATGACGATCGTGACCCAGCCGCGCTTCATCGCGGCGGCGCTGTGCGGCGTCATCTCCTATCCCATGATGAATCTGGTGATGACCTCTGCGCCGCTCGCCATGAAGCTCTGCGGCCTCAGCGTCAGCGATTCCAATTTCGGCATTCAATGGCACATCGTCGCCATGTACGGCCCAAGCTTCTTCACGGGCGCGCTGATCGCGCGCTTCGGCGCGCCGAAGATCGTCGCCGCCGGCCTGCTGCTCGAAGCCGGCGCGGCCACCATCGGTCTCTCCGGCATCACCGCCATGCACTTCTGGGCCACGCTGATCGTGCTCGGTGTCGGCTGGAATTTCTCCTTCATCGGCGCGTCCGCTCTGGTGCTGGAGACGCACCGGCCGCAGGAGCGCAACAAGGTGCAGGCCTTCAACGACTTCCTGGTGTTCGGCATGATGGCGATCGGCTCGTTCTCGTCAGGGCAATTGCTCGCCAATTACGGCTGGTCCGCGGTGAACATGGTGGTGTTCCCGCCGGTCGTGCTGGGGCTTGCCGTGCTCTCGCTGGTCTCCTGGGCGCGCCGCCGCAAGGCGCAGCTGGAAGCGGCCATGGGCGAGTTCCCGGATGCGGTCTGATGGCGGGAGGCTGTCAGCAGTCTCGATAGTTCGATCACCATCGAAGTGATTTTTGGGTGAGGGCTATTTAGATGTCGTCATGGCCGTGCTTGTCCCGGCCATCCACGTCCTTCAATTGCTGCCGTCATTCCTGGGCACCCGAAGGGTGAACTCTCGAGATTCCGGGTTCGATGCTTCGCATCGCCCCGGAATGACGGCAAGGAGCGAAGAAATGCTCGACAATCCCCGCCACGCAGCTCCGATCGACGAATCCTCGCTCCGCTACGAAGGCTGGCGCATCGTCGCGGTGTGCTTTCTGCTCGCGACCTTCGGTTGGGGGTTGGGCTTCTACGGCCAGAGCGTCTATGTCGCCGAGCTCCAGCGTGCGCGGGGCTGGCCGGCCTCGCTGATTTCTTCGGGCACGACGTTCTTCTATCTGTTCGGCGCACTGCTCGTCGTCTTCGTCGGCGAGGCCGTTAGAAAATACGGCCCGCGCCTCTGCCTGATCGCGGGCACGCTGGCGATGGCCGCCGCGGCGGTCGCGATCGGCGCGGTGCGTGAGCCCTGGCAGCTTTATCTCGCCAACGCCGTGCTCGCCTTCGGCTGGGCCGGCACCAGTCTCGCCATGATCACCAACACGATCAGCCTGTGGTTCGACCACAGGCGCGGCATGGCGATCAGCCTCGCGCTGAACGGTGCCAGCTTCGGCGGCATCGTCGGCGTGCCGCTGCTGGTGACCATGATCAGCCATGCCGGATTCGCGACCGCGATGTACGCCACATCAGGCGCCATGCTGGTGCTGCTCGTGCCCGTGATCCTGCTCGCCGTCGGCCGCCCGCCCGACCTCCATGGCTGGCATGCGGCGGTAAAGGCAAAGCCGCAATCGTCGGCGCAGATCCGCGCGCATGCGCTGCGCGACGTCGGCTTCCTCACGGTGACGATCGCCTTCGCGCTGGTGCTGTTCGCGCAGGTCGGCTTCATCGTCCACCTGATCTCGTTCCTCGATCCCGTGATCGGCCGCGAGCGCGCCGCCGTGGCGGTTGCGGTGCTGACGGCAATGGCGGTGGTCGGCCGCGTGCTGTTCTCGATGGTGATCGACCGCCTCAACCAGCGTCTCGCCTCGGCGCTGTCGTTCCTCAGCCAGGCGGCGGCGTTGTGCGTCGTGATCAACCTGCACAACGACTATGTGCTGATCGCGGCCTGCGCGGTGTTCGGCTTCTCGGTCGGCAACCTCATCACGCTGCCGTCGCTGATCGTGCAGCAGGAGTTCGATTCCGCCTCGTTCGGCGTGCTGATCAGCCTCAACACCGCGATCAACCAGGTGACCTACGCGTTCGGCCCCGGCGTCGTCGGCTTCCTGCGCGATTTCTCCGGCGGGTACGCGATGCCGTTCTATCTCTGCATCGCGCTGGAGGTGGTGGCTGCCGCGCTGATCATGGTGCGGGGGACTAGCCACACGAAGACTGCGTAGAGACGCGGCGACGCCTCAACACACTCCGTCATTGCGAGGAGTTCTTGCGACGAAGCAATCCAGACTGTCTCTGCGGCACCAGTCTGGATTGCTTCGCTGCGCTCGCAATGACGTGGGGAGAGTGCGGAGTTCACGCTTCCCGCTGCCTCAGCAACGCCTCGACATCGAGCCGCTTCGTAATCATCGCCAGCTTGCCGTCCGGCCCGAACGGCCATTGCTCCTTGGGTCGGTCCCAGTACAGCTCGACGCCATTCTGATCGGGATCGCGCAGGTACAGCGCCTCGCTGACGCCGTGGTCGCTGGCGCCGTCCAGCGCGATGCCGGCGGAGAGCACCCGGTGCAGCGCATCCGCCAGCGCCGGCCGCGTCGGATAGAGGATCGCGGTGTGGAAGAGCCCGGTCGTGCCCGGCGGCGGCGGCGAGCCGCCCTTGCTCTCCCAGGTGTTGAGCCCGATGTGGTGATGATAGCCGCCGGCCGAGATGAAGGCCGCGCCCGAGCCCATGCGCTGCATCAGCTCGAAGCCGAGCACGCCGCAATAGAAGCCGAGCGCGCGATCGAGGTCGGCGACCTTGAGATGGACGTGGCCGATTCGGGTGCCGGCATGGACGGCTGGGTTCTGCGACATGGCAATGCTCCGTTGATCAACCCCAGATAGGTCGAGCCCCGGGACAGTGCTACGGGCCTATCCCGAAACCCATCGTTTCCGAATAGGAAACTAAGCCAGCTCCGACACCTCGCCCTCGGGCAGCCCGAACTCGAACGTGTTCAGCGTCATCGATACCAGCGTGTAGTAGCCGCACAGCCCGATCACCTCGACGACGCCGCGCTCGCCGAGCAGCTCCACCGCCTGATCATAGAGGCCCTTCTCGACGCCGTGGCCTTCATGCAGCGACTTCGCGACGTCATAGATTATCTTTCCTTTGGGATCGTCGAACTCAGGCGTGCGGCGGTCGCGGATCGCGTCGATGATCTCCGGCTTCATGCCGCCCTGGAGCGCCAGGCGCTTATGCGCGTACCATTCGTAATGCGCGGTCCAGTGCCGCGCCGTCACCAGGATCGCGATCTCCGAAAGCTTGGCGGGGAATATCGTGTCGTAGCGCAGGACCTCGCCGAGCCGCGTGGCGTGACGGGCCATGTCGGGGCTGTTGAGCCAGGCCATCATCGGCGCCGGCGGCTTGCCACGCTTGCCGGCGATCGACTCGTCATAGGTCTGCCGCTGGCTCTCGTTCATTTCGCCAGGCGAAAGAAGTGTCAGGCGCATTCTCTTTTCCTCTTTGTTTTCAAGCACCGCCGTGGCGGCGACTATAGCCGAATGCGCCTGCGGAAGTGGTTGAATTCCACGAGGCGATGGCCCAGAGTCCGTGACAACAAGTCGATTTTGATTGATGGAAACGACCCATGAGCGACACTGAAACCGCCGATCTCGAAACCTTCCGCGCTGAGACGCGCGCCTGGCTGGAAGCCAATTGTCCGCCGGAGATGCGCAAGCCCGCAACCTCGGACGCCGACGTGTTCTGGGGCGGGCGCAACGCAAAATTCTCGTCCGAGCCGCAACGCATCTGGTTCGAGCGCATGCGCGACAAGGGCTGGACCGTGCCGGATTGGCCGAAGGAATATGGCGGCGGCGGATTGAGCGCGGCCGAGCACAAGGTGCTGCGCGCGGAGATGGGAAGAATCGGCGCGCGGCCGCCGCTGTCGAGCTTCGGCATCTGGATGCTCGGCCCGGCGCTGCTGAAATACGGCAACGAGGCGCAGAAGAAGGAGCATCTGCCGAATATCGCAGCTGGCCTGATCCGCTGGTGCCAGGGCTATTCCGAGCCGAACGCCGGCTCGGACCTCGCTTCGCTGCAGACCCGCGCGGAGAGCGACGGCGATGATTTCGTCATCACCGGCTCGAAGATCTGGACGTCCTACGCCAACTATGCCGACTGGATCTTCTGCCTCGTCCGCACCGATCCCGCGGCGAAGAAGCACGACGGCATCAGTTTCATCCTGTTCGACATGACCTCGAAGGGCGTGACGACCAAGCCGATCCTTTTGATTTCCGGCTATTCGCCGTTCTGCGAGACCTTCTTCGACGGCGTCCGCGTGCCGAAATCGCATGTGGTCGGTACCGTCAACCGCGGCTGGGACGTCGCGAAATATCTGCTCCAGCACGAGCGCGCGATGATCTCGGGCATGGGCGAGCGCGGCGTCGGCCGTCCGCTCGGCCAGATCGCAGCCGATTCCGTCGGTACCGATGCGCAAGGCAAGCTCGATGACTCCATGCTGCGCGGGAAGATCGCGAGCTTCGATGTCGATGAGGCCGCGCTCGCCGCCTGCGCCGAGCGCGCGGTCGATCTCGCCAAGGCGGGGCAGGCGCATCCGGCGTTCTCCTCCGCGATGAAATATTACGGCACCGAGCTCAACAAGCGCCGCTACGAGATCCTGATGTCGGCCGGCGGCGTCGATGCCCTGGAATGGGAGAGCGAGCGCTCGAAGCAGGGCGCCCGTCCGCGCGCCTGGTTGCGCACCAAGGCCAACTCGATCGAAGGCGGCACGACGGAGGTGATGCTCGGCATCGTCGCCAAGCGCATCCTCGATCTGCCGGGGGCGTGAGGCGTCCCTCACCACCCGTCATTCCGGGGCGCGACGAAGTCGCGAGCCCGGAATCCATACTCCCGATCGTGGTTATGGATTCCGGGCCTGGCCCTTCGGGCCATCCCGGAATGACGAACGAAGAATAGATTTCGAATCGGAAACACCACCATGCCCCTCGTCCTCACCGAAGAACAATCGATGCTCCGCGACTCTGCGCGCGGGCTGATCAGCGACAAGGCGCCGGTGTCGCACCTGCGCCACTTGCGCGATAGCAAGGATCCCACCGGCTTCTCCAAGGAGTTCTGGCATTCCTTCGCCGAGATGGGCTTTGCCGGCCTGCTGGTGCCGGAAGAGTTCGGCGGCTCCGGTCTCGGCTTCGTCGAGGCCGGGATCGTGATGGAGGAGATCGGCCGCACCTTGATGCCCTCGCCCTTCCTCGCCACCAGCGTGGTCGCGGCCTCGGCGCTGAACCGCGGCGGCAATGCCGCGCAGAAGTCGGAGTTCCTGCCGAAGATTTCGAACGGCTCGCTGCTGGCGACGCTCGCGATCGACGAGGGCGCCAAGCATCGTCCGCTTCAAACCAGCCTCCAGGCCGTGCGCGCCGGCAACGGCTTCAAGCTCTCCGGCGCCAAGGCCCTGGTCGTCGACGGCCACGTCGCCGATCTCCTGATCGTCGCCGCGCGCACCGCGGGCTCCGCCGGCGAGCGTGACGGCTTGACGCTGTTCCTGGTGAACCCCAAAGCCAAGGGCGTCGCGATCGAGCGCACCATCATGGTCGATGCGCACAACGCGGCGCGGATCGAGCTCGCCAATGTCGAGGTCAATGCCGACAGCGTGCTCGGCGAGGTCGATCAGGCCGCCGGCCTGCTCGACGGCGTGCTCGACATCGGCCGCGGCGCGGTCGCCTCCGAGATGGTGGGCCTGAGCGACGAGGTGTTCGGCCGCACCGTCGAGTATCTGAAGAGCCGCAAGCAGTTCGGCAAGCTGATCGGCGAATTCCAGGCGCTCCAGCACCGCGCCGCCGAGCTCTATGTCGACATCGAGATCACCCGCGCCGCTGTGATGAAGGCGCTCCAGGCGCTGGATGCGGACGTTGCCAAGGCCGCATCAAGCGTCGCCGTGGCCAAGGCCCGCGCCGGCACCACCGCCACGCGCGCGGTGCAGGAGGGCGTGCAGATGCATGGCGGCATGGGCATGACCGACCAGTTCGACATCGGCTTCTTCATGAAGCGCGCGCGGGTGTGCGAGGAATTGTTCGGGGATGCGAACTACCACACCGAGCAGCTGGCGCGGGCGCGGGGGTATTGAGCTCTAACCCCTCATGGTGAGGAGCCGCGCGCTTGCGCGGCGTCTCGAACCATGAAGGCCCCCGCTGCTGCATCTCGGCCTTTCATCCATCGAGACGCGCGCAGGGCGCGCTCCTCAGGATGAGGGGAGAGGGCGGTTTGTTAGCAACAAAGACGGTGTCGTCGCCCGGCTTGACCGGGCGACCCAGTACGCCGCGGCCTCGCGGCCGATCACAACCGTCTCTGGAATACTGGATCGCCCGCTTTCGCGGGCGATGACAGTTGAGATTGTTGAGAGCGCCTGCCCCAATCTCGTCATTGCGAGGAGCGCTTGCGACGAAGCAATCCAGCGCGTAGCCCGGATGAGCGAAGCGACATCCGGGATTCTGTCCGCGCGGTAAGGCCATCCCGGATTGCGCTACGCTCCATCCGGGCTACGGTCCTGAAGTGAGATGTGGTCGCGCCTCATCCTCGGTGTCGTCGCCCGGCTTGACCGGGCGACCCAGTACGCCGCGGCCTCGCGGTCGATCACAACCGTCTCGGAGTACTGGATCGCCCGCCTTCGCGGGCGATGACAGTGAGTGACTGGATCGCCCCCGACCCAGACTCGCAACGACGGCGGAGAACCCGCCGTTACCGCATCGGCGGCGCGTACTGCACGCCACCCGCGTTCCACAGCTGGTTCATGCCGCGCGGGATCTTCAGCTTCGACTTCTCGCCGATGTTGCGCTCGTACATCTCGCCGTAATTGCCGACGTTGCGGATGATGCGGACGACCCAGTCCTTGGTGAGGCCGAGCTGCTCGCCGTAATTGCCTTCGGTGCCGACCAGCCGCATCACTTCCGGCTTCTTCGACTTCAGGGCCTCGTCGATGTTCTCCGAGGAGACGCCGAGCTCTTCGGCGTTGATCATCGCGTAGAGCGTCCACTTCACGATCATCATCCAGTCGTCGTCGCGCTGGCGCACGACGGGCGCGAGCGGCTCCTTGGAGATCATGTCCGGCAGGATCATGTGGTCGCCGGGCTTGCCGAGGTTCAGCCTGAGCGCATAGAGCTGGGAGACGTCGGCGGAGAGCGTGTCGCACTTGCCGGTGTCGTAGGCCTTCACCACGTCGTCCAGCTTGTCGAACTTCACCTCTTCGTACTTCATGTTGTTGGCACGGAAGTAGTCGGAGACGTTGAGCGCCGTCGTGGTCCCGGTCTGCACGCAGACCTTGCTGCCGGTCAGGTCCAGCGACGTTTCCTTGTTGCGCGAACGCGGCAGCATGAAGCCCGCGCCGTCGTAATAGGCGACGGCGGGGAAATAGAGGTCGTAGTCGAGCTCACGCGCCATGCTCCAGGTCGAGTTGCGCGAGAGGATGTCGACCTTCCGGCTCTGCAATTCCTTGAAGCGCTCGCTGGCGTCGAGCGCGACGAACTTGGCCTTGGCCGGATCGTTGAAGATCGCCGCCGCCACCGCGCGGCAGAAATCCACGTCGAAGCCGGTCCAGTTGCCCTTGTCGTCGGGGATCGAGAAGCCCGGCAGGCCCTTGTTGACGCCGCACAGCACTTCGCCGCGGCGAACCGTGCGCTTCAGGGTGCGGGTGTCGTAGAACTCGTAGATGACGGCGAGCACGCCGACCAGCACGGCGACCGCGAGCCCGATCAGCAGGCCGCCTCGAAATGTGCGCATGATGTCTCTCTCTCGAAATAATCGGGAAGAAATGGAAGTGTTGCGTAGGCGGGAGGCATGATCCGGAAAAGTGCGAAGCGGTTTTCCGGAAAGATCATGCCCAAACGATAAGCTTAGAGTTCTGGCTTCTGCCGGATGACCACCTTGGTGCCGACAGGGACGCGATCGTAGAGATCGGCGACGTCATTGTTGACGAGACGGAAGCAGCCCGAGGACACCTTGGTGCCGATCGTGTCAGGACGGTTGGTGCCATGGATGCGGTAGACGGTGGTGCCGAGATACATGGCGCGGGCCCCGAGCGGATTGCCGGGGCCGCCGGCCATGAAGCGCGGCAGATAGGGCTGGCGCTGGATCATCTCCGGCGGCGGCGTCCAGTCCGGCCACTCCTTCTTGTTGGTGATGTTCACCAGCCCCTGCCACTGGAAGCCGTCGCGGCCGACGCCGATGCCGTAGCGGATCGCGCGCCCGCCCGGCTGCACCAGGTAAAGGTGACGCTCGGCGGTCGAGATGATGATGGTGCCCGGCGATTCGGTGGTGCGGAAATAGACCACCTGCTTCTGCCATTCCGGATCGAGCTGGTAGCCGTCGTCGGCGATCAGGCCCGGCTCGTCGCCGCGGTCGGGCTGCTGGGCGAAGGCCTGGGGCATCGACAGGGCGAGGCCGATCGCAGCCGCAAATATCCCGGTCAGGCGACGAAAATCCGTCATTTCAAGCTCTCCCCGCTGCCACAGCGCAAATCATTCAAAGCCATCAAATCTCAGGGGCATGTTCATGGCAAGTTGATGGCGCGCCCGGCTGGTATGTCACGAGAATGCTTTGCTTTTTTGACGGGCCCACGGCAACGCCACAAACAGGGGATGGCGCGAAAAGCAGTGGCAGTGGCATCCCTTGCCGGGTGGTGGGTCTGTCGAATCCAAGTATTCACAAATGGTCGTCATGCCCGGGCTTGTCCCGGGCATCCACGTTCTTCGTGCAGCGGGTGAGGCGTGGATGGCCGGGACATAGGCGAGCGGAAGCGACGCCGTCCTTCGGACGGCTATGCCCGGCCATGACGTTGCGGAAGCTTCAATGCCCCAATCTTCCACACCGATGTCAGATCTTGTTGCTCTCCGCGGCGATCCCGAGCCGCCGCACGATCTCGGCTGCCACGGCGCGGGCCTCGAGCCGCGAGCCGATGCGGGGGCTGCGAAACCTCCGTCCGGAGCGCAACCGGATCACCACGATGCAATGCTCGTCCTCGGACCGGCCGCGGCGCTCGACGGTGATCGCCTTCACGTCACGCCCCTCGATATGGTCGGCGCGCAAGCTGCCGTCGCCCCACAGGCGCTCGACGCGGATATCCGCTTGCCGGACGACCCAGAAGGCACCGGTCACGAGGTTGGCGTATCGGTAGACGGCGAACGCGGCGAGCGCGCCGATCGGCAGCAGCAGGATATCGACGTGGCTGGGCGACAGCCCGCGCCAGAGCTTGTAGGCGTAGGGAACGGCAGACAGTGCAACGGCGATCAGGGCAACGATCCGGATGTCCCGTGCGGCAAACGGCTCGAGGGGCTCGCCGAGACGCATCTCGGGATTGCTGGCATCGAGCGGATTGCTTGGCGCCTCGACGTCGGGAACGTCGAATTGCGCGGCGATCCTAGCCACGGTGTCGCGAACATGCGTGACATCGGAGATCGGTGGGGACGTCAGGCGTTCCCCCGAGGCCAGCGCGAACGCGAGCTGGAAGCGGGCTTTGGCGGCCTTGTTGCCCAGAACCTGCAATCCCGTGATGTCGTCTTTCGCGACGATCCGCGTGCGGAGTTTACCGAAGGGGCGCTGTTGCCCGATCAGGATCTCGTCGGGTGTGATGATCCACACCACCGCCGGCGCCAGCATGACGCCGCCGATGAACGCCGCTCCCAGCAGCAGTGCGATCACGGAGATGATCACTTCCAGGGTGTCGTGCGTGAACAGGCCGGGCGTGAAGCAGAGCGCAACGGCCGCCGCAGAGCCGGCCACGACCAGCCGCTGCGCGACCGAGGAGCCTTCACGAAGGCGGATGTCGTTGCTGGTGGTCGCGTCGTCCATTGCGGGCGGCTGATTGCGTCGGTTGCGAACCTCCACGGACGGGTCCGTGGAGTCAAGCAACAAGGCCGTCAGGCGAAACCAGCCGCGCGATGTCCGTGCCGCATCAGCTGCTGGCGTTGAGCAATCGGCCGACGGTGCGGTCGATCTCGTCGTAGCGGCCTTCGCCTGCGTGCTGGAACACGATCTTGCCGGTCTGGTCGATGATGTATTGCGCCGGCCAATACTGGTTGCTGTAGGCGTTCCAGGTCTTCGAATCGTTGTCCTGCGCCACCGGATAGGTGATGCCGTGACGCTTCAGGGCGGCCTGCACATTGGAGGCCGAGCGCTCGAACGGGAATTCCGGCGTGTGCACGCCGACCACGACCAGGCCCTTGTCCTTGTATTTTGCGTAGAGGTCGGTGACGTGCGGCAGCGTGTTGACGCAGTTGACGCAGCCATAGGTCCAGAAGTCGACCAGCACGACCTTGCCGCGGAGATCGGCGATGCTGAGCGGTTTCGAGTTGAACCAGGTGCTGATCCCGGTGAAGTCGGGCGCGGTCTGCTGGCTTGCGGCGACGGTGACGACAGGCGTGGCGCGCGCGGCCTCGTCGCAGATGCCGGGGATGACGGCGCCTGACACGGCCATGCCGATCAGGGCGGCGGATACGGCGAGCAGTTTCAAGGTCATGGAAGCGTCCTCCGTTGCAATGCGAAGCGATCACAGGCCGATCTGGCCGGTGGGATAGAATCCGGTGAGCCACGCCACGATCAGCGTGTCGTATTGGAAATAGGCGGCGAGGGCGAAGCCGATCACGACGACGCCAAAACCCCGCTGCAGCCGCGGCGAGATGCGCGCGAGGCTGCGCACGCGCGTCGTCGCGGCCTGTCCGCCATAGGCGATCGCGAGCATCGGGATCGCCGCGCCGATGGCGTAGGCGATCAGCAGCGTGCTGGCCCAGGCAAGATTCTTCGACGTCGCCACCAGCGTCAGGATCGAGCCGAGCACGGGCCCTGCGCAGGGCGTCCAGACCAGGCCGAGCGTGGTGCCGAGAATGAGCCCGCCAAGCGCGCCCTCGCGTTGCACGGCGCTGGAAGCCCCGAGATCGAGCCAGCCATTGAGCCGGATCGACAGCCATTCGAACGGCGCCGGCCACAGCATCAGGAGGCCGAAGCCGAGCAGCAGGATCGATGCGGCCTCGCGCAGCACGTTCGGATCGAAATCGAACAGCCGCGTGATCGCGCCGAGCAGCAGCGCGGTTGCGGAGAACGACATGACGAAGCCGAGCGCGATCATCGCAGGGCGCAAATGTCCCGCGCGCCCGATCGAGGCGCCGAGCAGGATCGGCAGCATCGGCAGCGTGCACGGCGTGGCGATGGTGAGGATGCCGGCAAGGACGGCGAAGATCAGGTCGAACATGGGGCACTCGTGAAGGCGGTCACGAGAGCAGTTCGGGATGGATGCGTCCCTCGTTACATGGCGTCACGCCTTCGTGACGGAGGATTTGCGCAGGTCGTCATGCCCCAAACACAAAACGACCCGGAGGGGGGCATCCCGTCCGGGTCGTTAGAGGTCTTGGGAGGTTTAAGCAAAATCGTATGAGAGCTTTATAGGAGGGAAGTTTTTCCGCCTGATGTTGTGCTTTGTTTCAATTGTTTCGTCCGCGGTAACACTTCCGTGTCCGGGGATAGGGCCGATAAACAGGTCCTATCCCTTTGAAATCATGAGCTTTCAGGCAGCGAAGCGGTCGACGCCGCAACCCTTAAGCAAATCGGCCAGCTGCTTGCGGGCATAGAACATCCGCGTCTTCACCGTGCTCTGGGGGATGCCGATGATCTGACCGACCTCCTCCACCGACTTCTCATGGTAGTAGACGAGAGTGATGATCTCGCGATGCGCGGGCGACAGTTTCTGCACGCAGGCGCGCAGGATGGCGCTGGTGTCGCTGCGGTCGAGCGAGGTCTCCGGCGTCTCGCAATCGTCGGGAATCTGGCGCACGTCTTCCTGGTCGATGTCCTCGAAGCGGCGCTGGCGCATCGCGGTCAGCGCCTTGAAGCGGGCGATCGACAGCAGCCAGGTCGAGACCTGCGAGCGGCCCTGGAACTGGCCGGCGGTCCGCCACACGTCCAGAAACACCTGGCTGACCAGATCTTCCGCCGTGGTGGCATCGCGCACGATACGCAGGATGAAACGGTAAACCCGCACATTGTGCCGGCAATAGAGGATGTGCATCGACGTCCGGTTGCCGTCGGCAATGCTCTCCAGAAGCATATCGTCCGAAGTCGCCTGAGCGGCGATGATGCTCTGGCTGGCCTGGGCGTTGATGGCGATGACGTTCCGCATAGACTTGGCTCCCCGTAGCGCCGCAACCGAGCGGCGTTTCCTTGGACCAAAGTGTTAATGAGCCAACGTTTCGGGACGTCTGCACGAAAAGCGGAAAATGGTTTCGTGCGCCGCCAAATTGTTTCGTCGGCCAGGGCGCGACGAAACATTCGGGGTAAAAAAGCGTGTAATTTCAATGTACGGAAAATACGGGGGTGGGGATTTGGAGACAGACGGACGCGCCGGGAACGTATTTCGGGCTTTTGCGTTCGGTGCCGCCGCAAACTCGATGTCGTCCCGGCCTAGTGCGCAATTGCGCACGGGGGGGCCGGGACCCATAACCACAGGGAGAGGTTTGGCGAAGACTGGCAGTGAAGGGTCGTCCCGCGGTACGCGCGGCTGCGCTGATCGAGAGATCACGCGGGGGTCCCGGCCTTCGCCGCGACGACAGCTGTATTTGCCGCCTGCCCCTTACGCCTTCTCGCCAGCCGGCGAGAACAGATAGCCGCCGCCGCGGATGGTGCGGATCACGGTGGGTTTTGTCGGGTCTGGCTCG
The DNA here is from genome assembly GCF_028128935.1 of Bradyrhizobium sp. CCBAU 11361. Taxonomy (NCBI): domain Bacteria; kingdom Pseudomonadati; phylum Pseudomonadota; class Alphaproteobacteria; order Hyphomicrobiales; family Nitrobacteraceae; genus Bradyrhizobium; species Bradyrhizobium sp. CCBAU 11361. The sequence continues at coordinate 294,161 of NZ_LBJZ01000200.1, read as the reverse complement.
ATCTTGCGGCGGATGCGCATAATGCGCAGGTCGACGGCGCGGTCGAACGCCTCGGCGTCGCGCGCATTGGCGAGTTCGAGCAGACGCTCGCGCGACAGCACGCGCTTCGGATTGGCCGCGAACACCTTGAGCAGCCCGAACTCCGATGCGGTCAGCGGATGCTCGTTGCCCTCGTCGTCGCGCAGCGCCTGCGCTTCGAGGTCGAGCCATTTGGTGCCGAAGCGGACGAGCTGGTCCTTGTCCGATTTCGCCGCTGCAGCTTCCGGCGCCGCGGCCTTGGCCGGCACGCTTCTGCGCAGCACCGAGCGGATGCGCGCCATCAGCTCGCGCAGCTCGCAGGGCTTGGCGACGTAATCGTCGGCGCCGAGCTCGAGGCCGACGACGCGGTCGATCGGGCTCGCGGTCGCCGTCAGCATGATCACGGGCACGTTGATGCGGCTCTTGAGGTCGCGGATGATCGACAGCCCGTCTTCCTCGGGCATGTTGAGGTCGAGCACGACGAGATCGGGCATGCCGCCGTCGATCGCGGCACGCAACGACTTGCCGCCGTCGCACAGCGTCACGGTGAAGCCGTGCATCTTGAGGTAATCGCCGACCATCTCCCGGGCCGGGGCCTCGTCGTCCACGATCATGATGTGCTGGCTTTGGGTCATGGTCTCTAAGTCACGGTAGTTCGGTCGCAGGAAGGGTGATGGTGAAGGTCGAGCCCTTGCCGGGGCCGTCGCTTTCGGCGGTCACCTCGCCGCCATGCATGTCGATAATACGCTTGACGATGGAAAGCCCAAGCCCTGTCGAGCTCTCGCCGGCGGTCGGTTTTGCCGACAGCCGCTGGAACCGGCCGAACAGGCGGCCAAGATCCTCCGGCGACAGGCCGGCGCCCTCGTCGCTGACGCGGACCATGGTGTCGCTCCCCTCGTGGGTGACGGCCACGCTGATCTTGCCGCCGATCGGCGAGTATTTGATGGCGTTGCTGATGAGGTTGTCGATCGCCTCGCGGATGCGGTCGGTGTCGCACATCGTGACGATGTTGGACGGCGCGGCGACGCTGATTGCCTGCTGCTTGTTGACGGCGAGCGGATGGTTGGCGTCGGCGACCTCCTTGACCAGGGCGGCGACGTCGACCGGCTCGCGGCGGATGGTGATGTCGAAGGCATCCGCCATCGCGTCCGAGATCAGGTGGTCGACCATCGTGGTCAGGCGCTTGGTGGCGTCGCGGATGTGATCGACCTGGGCGACCACGCCGCTGGACGAGGCGCCGGTCGAGATCAGCTCCTTCAGCATCTCGGTGCGGCCGAGGATGACGCCGAGCGGATTCTTCAGATCGTGCGCGACGGTGCCCAGAATCTCGTTCTTGAAGCCGTTGGCGCGCTGCAGCCGCAGCCATTGCGCCGAGAGGCGGCGGTTGGCCTGCATCAGGGCGCGGGTGCGCTGGGCGACGCGGTCTTCCAGCTGCGTGTTGGCGTCCTGGAGCTGCTGATAGAGGATGACGTTGTCGAAGGCGATCGAGAGCCGGCTGGAGAAGATCTCGACCAGCGAGCGGTCGGTCTCGGACAGCTCGCGCTCGGCCTGGAGCAGCACCACCACCTCGCGGCCGCTTCCGGTGCGCAAGTAGATCACGCTGCGGTGGTCGGCGAATTCGTTCTTGCGGCGCTGGAAGGCGGCCTCCACCATCTCGCGCAGATCGGGGTCGAGCGCCTTCGACGTCGTGGTGCCGATGAAGCGGCTGTAGCAGCCGCTGCCGGCGAGCACCGAGAGCTCGGGGTCGATGCCGCCATTGTCGCGCAGGACCAGTATGCCGGCGCAATCGACATTGAGCAGGGAGGCGAGCTGCGTCAGCACGCCCTCGGCGAGCCGCTGCATCGACTTGAAGTCGTACAGCGTCGAGGCCGCGTCGATGATGATCTCGAGGCCGCGGCGCGTCTGCACCATGCGCTCGAGCTGCTGATAGGAGCGCAGCGCCGCGGTCAGCGAGGTGAACAGCTTGTCGGCGGTGAGCTCGGTCTTGGCCTTGTAGTCGTTGATGTCGTACTGCACGATCACGCGCCGCTCGGGCGCCTGGCCGGGCTGGCCGGTGCGCAGGATGATGCGCACGGTCTCGTTCCTGATCTCGTTGCGGATGAACTCGACCAGCTCGAGGCCGGCGACGTCGGTCTCCATGATGACGTCGAGCAGCACGGCGGCGATGTCGCTGTGCGCGGCCATCAGCTTGCGACCTTCGGCCGCGGAATAGGCGGAGAGGATCTCCAGGCCCTGGCCGTTGAGGCTGTAATCGGACAGCGCGAAGCGGGTGCCGTCATGCACGGCCGGATCGTCGTCGATGACGGCGATCTTCCATTTCCGGGCGTCCGTGTCCTCCGACGCGGTACCGGTGTCGTCGATCAGGTGGAGGACATCGTCCTGTTCGGCCATTGAGAAGTCCCGTCAGTCTCTGTGCTTTGCGCGCCGCCCTTGGCGACCCGGGGCATGATAATGCGAAAAGTGGTGCCTTGTCCCAGCTTGGATTCCAGCATCATCCGTCCGCCGAGCTGCTGGGTGACGAGGTTATAGACGATATGGAGGCCAAGTCCCGTACCACCTTCATTGCGCCGGGTGGTAAAGAATGGGTCAAAGGCCTGGCGCTGCACGTCCGGGGTCATGCCGGCCCCGTCATCGGTGAAGATGATCTCGATATCGTCGGTCCCGCGCGGCCGCGCCGAGATCGTGATCGTGCCGGCGCGCCCGTCGGCGAAGGCGTGGTTGGCTGCGTTAAGGAAGAGATTGGTCAGGATCTGGCCGTAGGAGCCGGGATAGCCGTCGAGCAGCAGCCCCTCGGGCACGTCGACCTGGAGCGTGATCGGCGAGCGCTTCAGCACCGGGCGCAGGCTGGCGATGATCTGGTCGGTGGCTTCGCTCAAGCTGAACTGCCGCCGCTCGGCATGCGAGCGGTCCACCGCGACCTGCTTGAACGACTGGATCAGCTCGCCGGCGCGCTGGAGGTTGGCGACCAGCTGCTGCGAGGCATCGCGCGAGGCCTGCACGAACTCCTCGAGCTGCGAGCGGCGCAGGCCGCCCTCGCCCTTGAGCTGGGCCTCGAAGATATCGCTGCGCCGGGCAAGGCTGGACGCGACCGTGAGGCTGATGCCGATCGGGTTGTTGACCTCGTGCGCGACGCCGGCGACGAGGCCGCCGAGCGCTGCGAGCCGCTCGGCGTCGATCAGATTCTGCTGCGCGGCGTTGAGCTCGAGCAGCGCGCTCTCGGCCTTTTCCTTGGAGGCACGCAGCTCGTCCTCGGTCTCGCGCTTCGCGATCGCGTTCTCGCGGAACACCTCGACCGCGCGCGCCATGGCTCCGACCTCGTCTCGCGCGCGCGTGCCCTGCACCTCGCGATCGAGGTCGCCGAGCATGATCGCGCGCATCGCCGTCATGATCTGCTGCAGCGGCAGGCGGATCGACAATGCGATCAGCACGCCGGCGGTGAGGATGATGCCGAGGAAGATCACCGCGATCGACAGCACGCGCCGCGAAATATCCGCCAGCGTGCGGTCGAAGGTCTCCTGCGCCTTCTGCTCGCGCTGGCGCATCTTGGTGGAGAGGTCGTCGATGGCGCCGATCGCCTCGGCCTGGCTGGCGTCGATGGTGTTGCGCAGCAGCTCGGTGCGGTTCGTCAGCTGCTCGGAGAGTTTTGCAAAACCCTCGCGCAGTGCCATGGTGCGGGCCGCAAGCTTTTGCAGCGCCATGCGCTGGAGGTCGTTGTCGGCGAGGTCGATCATCACGGGGATGGTCTTCTCGATCGTCTCGGTGTTGCGGCGCGCGTCGTCGGCCGCGCCTGACGACAGCGACAGATAATAGGAATTGGCCGCGACCAGCATCGCGGTGAAGGCCTCGCGCGACTTGCCGAGCGAGGGCCAGATCAGCGCGTCGCGATGGCCGGTGGCGCCTTCGATGATGGAGTAGAGGCCCGCCATGTCCCTGGCCGGGCCCTGCACCTGGTCCTCATAGGTCTTGGCGATGGTGGCCTGGACGCTGCGCAGCTCGCCGAAGCCGTTGAGGAAGCGGTCGGTGGTGCGCTCCAGTTCCTCGACCGAGCCTGACAGCATCGGGTCCTTGGCGGCGCGGTTGGTCAGGGTGCCCAGCACCGCCTCGCGCAGCAGCAGGATCTCGGCGAACAGGTCCGGGCTCGGCTGGTTGATGTAGCGGTGGATCAGATTGTGCAGCCGCCCGGTCTCGCTTTCGAGCAGCGCCAGGATCCGGTCGGATTCGCGCACCTGGCGGACGTCGTCCCAGGCCGAGCCCAGCACCTGCGATCCGTTCCAGATCAGCGCCACCAGCACCACCACCACGGCGGAGTTCAGCGCCGCGATCGACAGGATGCGCCAGCGGATCGGCACCGCGCGGAGCGCGCCGACCAGGCGCACGCGCAGCCGCCCGAGCGGGCCCGGCGGCCTGTCTGCGTGCTCGCTGTGTCCAGGCGCGGCCAAGAGGGCTCACTCCACCTTGCGAATGCGTTCGATCAGTGCGGCCGCCGCGGGATCGCGCCCGGCCTTGGCGTAGATCGCCGCCATCGCGTCCTCGAACGGCTTGCGGTCGATATCCCTGACGATACGGACGCCCGCTTCCTCGGCCTTGCGCTGCGACTGCTCCTCGAGGTCGCGCCACTTCTCGCGCATGAAGCGGCTGGAGCGCTGCGCGGCCTCCCTGAAGATGGTCTGGTCGTCCGCCGAGAGGCTGCGCCAGGCCTTGAGCGAGATCACCAGCACTTCGGGGCTCATCGTGTGCTCGGTGAGTGCGAGGTAGCCGGCATGCTTGTAATGGTCCGTCGTCACGAAAGATGGCCAGTTGTTTTCGGCGCCGTCGATCAGATGATTGGCAAGTCCGGCGAGCACCTGCCCATAGGGCATCTCGACCGGCTCGGCGCCGAGCGAGCGAATCATCTCGCTCATCAACTCCGACTGCTGCACCCGGATCCGCAGGCCCCGGAGGTCGGCGACGTTCGTCACCGGGCGGACGCCGTTGTAGATCGACCGCGCGCCGGAATCGTAGAAGGCGAGCCCGACGAAACCGTAGGGCTCGAAGCTGTTCAGGATCTCGCTGCCGATCGGCCCGTCCAGCACCTTCTGCATGTGCTCGATGGACCGGAACAGGAACGGCATGGCGAGCACGTTCATCGCCGGAACGAAATTGCCGATCAGGGCCACATTGGTCCGGTTGAGGTCGATCGCGCCGGCCCGGGTCTGTTCGATGGTCTCCTTTTCCTCACCGAGCTGGCGGGAGTGGAACACCTTGATCTCGTGCCGGCCGCCGGTGCGCTCGGCGATCAGCGCGCCCATGTAGCGCAGCGCCTGGACGGTCGGGTAATTCTCGGTCTGGGTGTCGGCGGCGCGAAATTCGCGCGCAACGGCGCTCGTCGCGCAGATGGCGATCAAAAGCGCAACGAAACCCACCCCGGTCCGTGAGAGTTCGGCACGGTTCAACACTGGCACACTCAACCCCTCAGTGGTGGAGTCTATGGCAGGACCAAAAGGTTCAATGCAATCTAGCAGATGGTTGAGGGAAGGCCCATCCCGCCCGGCCCCGCGGGGTGATTGTGCGGCGCGGCCGGCCCTCATTCCCGGTTGAAACTGGAAATGCCGCGCCGTAAGCAGGATAGGGTCGCCTTTTGCCGCGCGACATGGAAAGGGCCATCGTGATTTCAGCATTGCGCTGTTTGCAGGTCGTTGCCGCCGCCGCGGCCCTCACGTTCACCGCGCAGGCAAACGCCGCCACCGACATCGCGTGGTGGCACGCCATGTCGGGCGAGCTCGGCCGGCAACTGGAAAAGCTCGCCGCAGACTTCAACGCCTCGCAGTCCGATTACCGGATCGTGCCCGCTTACAAGGGCAATTACACCGAGACGGTGACGGCCGCGATCTTCGCCTTCCGCTCGCGCAGCCAGCCCGCGATCGTCCAGGTCAACGAGGTCGCCACCGCGACCATGACCGCTGCCAAGGGCGCGATCTATCCGGTGTTCAGCCTGATGCGGGACCAGGGCGAGCCGTTCTCGCTCAACGACTACCTTCCCGCCGTCTCCGGCTACTACACCGATGCGGCCGGCAATCTGCTGTCGTTCCCATTCAATTCGTCGACACCGATCCTCTACTACAACAAGACCATGTTCCGTGACGCGGGCCTCGATCCGGAGACGCCGCCGAAGACCTGGCCCGAGCTTGGCGCGATCGCAAAGCGCCTGCGCGACCGTGGCGCTCCTTGCGGCTTCACCACGTCCTGGCCGTCCTGGATCCACATCGAGAATCTCTCGGCCTTCCACAATCTGCCGCTCGCGACCCGCACCAACGGTTTTGCCGGGCTCGATGCCGAGCTGACCATCAACAATCCGGTCGTTGTCAAGCACGTCGCCCAGCTGGCTGAGTGGCAGAAGACCAAGCTGTTCGACTATGGCGGCCGCGGCCAGTCGGCCGAGCCGCGCTTCCAGAGCGGCGAGTGCGGCGTCTTCATCGGCTCCTCGGCGACGCGCGCCGACATCAAGGCGAATTCCAAATTCGAGATCGGCTACGGCATGATGCCGTACTGGCCCGAGGTGAAGGACGCGCCGCAGAACTCGATCATCGGCGGCGCCACGCTGTGGGTGCTGCGCGACCGGCCGCGCGCCGAATACAAGGGCGTGGCGCGGTTCTTCGCCTATCTGTCGCAGCCCGGGGTGCAGGCCGCCTGGCACCAGAACACCGGCTATCTGCCGATCACCCGCGCCGCCTTCGAGCTGACGCGCGCGGAAGGCTTCTACGAGCGCAATCCGGGCTCGGCGATCTCGTTCGAGGAGATCACGCTGCATCAGCCGACGGAGAATTCGAAGGGCATCCGGCTCGGCTCCTTCGTGCTGATCCGCGGTGCGATCGAGGACGAGCTGGAGCAGGCCTTTGCCGGCCACAAGAGCGCGCAAGGCGCGCTGGATTCCGCGGTCGAGCGCGGCAACAAGCTGCTCCGCCAGTTCGAGCGCGCCAGCCCGGAGCGATAGAGCATGATCCGGAAAAGTGCGAAGCGGTTTTCCGGAAAGATCATGCTCAGGTAATAACCTGAAGCGCGATTACGATTCATCCCAATCCCATCGCGCTTTAGGCGCGGCGCTGATCGCGCATTGGGCGTGACGTTCGCTGCACCAGCGAACGCAATCGACATCTTGCAACCGGAAGGACCGTGCGAATCTGCGGCGCAACGGGCCGCGGCTCCACGCTCTCGAAACAGTGACGCCCGTGTGAGCCACATCACTTGTGGCGCGGGCGCGCAGCGATAATCTTGAGGTTGTTTTACCTATCATTTTTTCGGAAAAGTTGTGATGGAGATCGTCTATGACTTGCTCATGTTGCATCATCCCGAATGACGTTCTGACCAAGCTCTCCCAGGACAAGAAGCTGTCCGCCGTGCTTCGCAAGCAGCTGGTCGACACCGTCCAGGTCAGTCATGAACTGCGCGAATTGCGGACACAGACGGCGAAATTGACCAACGTCGTGGCGGCGCGCGCCGCAGGTTTGGTCACGCTGGCTGCGGCGCCGTCGGTCACGGTCTACGACTGCAAGCACACGCAGACGCTGCCGGGGACGCCCGTGCCGAAGCCGAAGACGTCCTCGGACGGCTCCGTCAAGCGCACCTTCAACCAGACCACCAAGGTGGCCAAGTTCTACCAGCAGGTCTTCAACCGGAATTCGATCGACGATCACGGCATGACCATGATGTCGTCGGTGCATTTCGGCGAGAAGTACAACAACGCGATGTGGAACGGGTCGCAGATGATCTATGGCGACGGCGACGGCAGCATCTTCGTCGACTTCACCCGGGGCAACGACGTCATCGGCCACGAGCTGACCCATGGCGTCACCCAGCACAGCCTCCAGCTCGCCTATAGCGGCGATGCCGGCGGCCTGAACGAGAGCATCTCCGACTGTTTCGGCTCGATGTTCCGGCAGTGGGAGGCCAAGCAGGATGCCAAGAGGGCCGACTGGCTGATCGGGCGCGACATCATGGGACCGGGGGCCAAGAAAAGGGGGTTCACCTGCCTGCGCGACATGGCCGATCCCGCCGCCAAGCACTGCCTGGCGCCGCAGCCGACCAAATATTCGCAAGTGACGCCCGGCATGGACCCGCATTACGCGAGCGGGCCGCCGAACCTCGCCTTCTACACGGCCTGCACGACGCTCGGCGGATACAGTTGGGCCAAGATCGGGCAGGTGTGGTACCATTCGCTCACCGGTTTCGGGCCGATGCCGAACATGACGATGAAGACTTTCGCGGCGCGGACCCGGCAAGGTGCCCACACGTTGTATCCTGGCGATGCCGCGATCCTCGCCGCCGTCGATACCGGATGGAAGAAGGTCGGGCTGTAGAGCCAGTCGCCGCGTTACGAAAGGAAGGAAGCGTGGATCGCCTAAAGATCGAGCGCGTCGGAGGGTTCGCCGGCTTCGGCGGCCCTCATCTCAAGAGCCGCGGTGAAGTGGCGTTGTCGGATCTATCGCCCGCCGATCAGAAGACGGTGGAGCAGCTGTTTGCCGATCCGAAGAAGGTCGCGCCCGCGCATCCGGGCCAGGCCGACGCGTTCAGTTACCGGATCACGCGCGGTGCGCAGACGATCGAAGTCCCCGAGCATGCGGTCCCCTCGGCCATCAGGAACAGCGTCAAGGATGTCCTGGAATAACACCGGGCGGAGCCGGGCGCTGTGATGGAGGAGACGCTGCCGCCGGATTCCGCGGGCGCCTGGGGCGCGTCCGCGTCGACGAGCCTCGAGGCCTACCGCGCCTTGCGCGCCGACCAATCCCGATGGCTGCCGGTCGCGCTCGACATCGCGCGAGCCATGGCCTCGATATCGGCTCGCCGCATGTGTTTTCGACCGGCACCAATCTCGTGGTCGGCCTCGGTGAGCGCCTGATCCTGAAGATCTTCCCGCCGCTGCTCCACGCGCAATTCGTCTCCGAGCGCGGTTCGCTGACGCAGCTCGCAGGCCGGCTTCAGGTGCCGATTCCCGAGATCGTCGCAGAAGGCGCGCGCGACGGCTGGCCCTATCTCGTCATCACGCGCCTTGCCGGCACGCTCGGCTCGGAGGTGTGGCCGTCTTTGCCGGAAGACCAGAAGGAGCGCCTGCTGCGCCGGATCGGCGAGACCATCGCGGCCGTGCAGCGCGCGCCTCTTGGTCCTCTCGCGGCAATCGAGCCGCGCTGGGACGAGTTCATGCGCAGGCAGATGCAGGGGTGTCGCGCCAGGCACCAGCGACTCGGGCTTGCGCCCAAATTCCTTGGAGGCCTCGACGATCTCCTGCGCGATGCGACCCGCCTCATTCCGATGGACGCGCCGCCGGTGATCCTGACCGGCGAATACATTCCGGAGAACTTTCTGCTCGCCTGCAATGACGGGCAATGGTCGCTCGCCGGCCTGTTCGACTTCGGCGACGTGCGGGCGGGATGGCGCGACTACGATCTGCTCGGCCCCTGCGCCTTCATGGCGGCAGGCCGGCCCGGCCGGGTGCGCAGCCTGCTCGAAGGCTTCGGCTATGCGAAGCTGGACTATGCGCTCAAGCGGCGCCTGATGGCCCTGATGCTGCTGCACCTCGCCAGCGATCTCAACAGCCACATCTGCATCGAGGGCTGGCAGGACAAGGCGAACGATCTCGTCGAGCTGCAGGAGCTGATCTGGGCGGAATAACGCACCGCCGCCGACCTCATCAAAGCTGTCGTCCTGGACAAGCGCAGCGAAGCGGAGCGCCGATCCAGGACCCATTACCTCAGGGAGGAGTCGTGGTGCGGACTCGCAACCACGAGTGGTCGCAAAACGCCTCCCTGGGGTAATGGGTCCTGGCTTTCGCCAGGACGACGGCGGTTGAATGGGCCGCCCACCAAATAAGCCGTGGCTCCGCGCAGCTCATTTCATGAGCAAATGCGTCTCTTTGTATGCAATGCCAGAGGTCGGGGCGCCAGCGCCGCGCCCCTCTATCGTTCAATTTCCATCATGAAATCAATTAATTAACCGCGAAATAAGCTCCCGTTAAGCTCTGGCACGAACCTTGCGAATCCAGTTCCAACCAGAAACTTTTGTGTTGGAGCGATTTCATGAAGCGCCGCGATTTCCTCAAGTCCGTTTCCGGATTGGCCGCTGGCGCGGCGCTTCCGGCCATGCAGTCGGTCATCTCGTCCGCCAAGGCCGATGCGCGTTCGGAGACGCTGCTGATCGTCTCCGAAGGTGGTCCCAACAATCTCGACATCCACGGCGTCGGCACCAACGTGCCCGGCTATGAGGTGTCCTGGAATTGCTACGACCGGCTGATCAGCCACGAGATGAAGAGCGGTCCCGGCGGCGTGCCCTATTACGACCGCGACAAGTTCAAGGGCGAGCTCGCCGAGGACATGAAGATCGACGACATGTCGGTCACCTTCAAGCTGAAGAAGAACGCCAAGTTCCACGACGGCACGCCGGTCACCGCCAAGGACGTGAAGTGGTCGCTCGACCGCGCCGTCAGCGTCGGCGGCTTTCCGACCTTCCAGATGAGCGCCGGCTCGCTCACAAAACCCGAGCAGTTCGTGGTGGTCGACGACGGCACCGTGCGCGTCGATTTCGCCAAGAAGGACAGGCTGACGATTCCCGATCTCGCGGTGATCGTGCCGTGCATCGTCAACTCCGAGCTGGTGAAGAAGAACGCCAGTGAGAAAGACCCGTGGGGTCTCGAGTATACGAAGCAGCAGACCGCGGGCTCCGGCGCCTACAAGGTGACGAAGTGGACCGCCGGCACCGAAGTCATCATGGAGCGCAACGAGGATTGGGTCGGCGGTCCCTTGCCGAAGATCAAGCGCGTGATCTGGCGCATGGTGCCGCAGGCCGGCAACCGCCGTGCGCTGCTGGAGCGCGGCGACGCCGACATCTCCTACGAGCTGCCGTTCAAGGATTTCCAGGAGATGAAGGCGAGCGGCAAGCTCAACGTGGTGTCGCTGCCGTTCTCCAACGGCATCCAGTATATCGGTATGAACGTCACCAAGCCGCCGTTCGACAACGTCAAGGTGCGGCAGGCGATCGCCTATGCGCTGCCGTACCAGAAGATCATGGACGCGGTGTTGTTCGGGCTCGGCAATCCCATGTTCGGCGCCGCCAAGGACAAGCCGACGGAAGTCGCCTGGCCGCAGCAGCACAAATACAACACCGACATGGAGAAGGCGAAGGCGCTGCTGGCCGAGGCCGGCTACGCCAACGGCTTCGAGACCACGATCTCGTTCGATCTCAACTTCGCCGGCGTCAACGAGCCGCTCTGCGTGCTGGTGCAGGAATCACTCGCGCAGCTCGGCATCAAGACCACCATCAACAAGGTGCCCGGCGCCAACTGGCGCACCGAATTGAACAAGAAGGAGATGCCGCTCTTCACCAACGTGTTCTCGGGCTGGCTCGATTACCCCGAGTACTTCTTCTACTGGTGCTATCACGGCAACAATTCCGTCTTCAACACCATGAGCTACAAGTCGGCGGAGATGGACAAGCTGATCGACGGCGCGCGCGTTGCGGCCGCGAGCGGCGATACCGCGACCTACGACACCGACGTGAAGGGCTTCGTCGATCTCGCCTACGCCGACGTCCCGCGCATCCCGCTGTACCAACCCTTCGTCAACGTCGCGATGCAGAAGAACATCAGCGGTTACCAATACTGGTTCCACCGCCGCCTCGATTACCGCGCGATGGCGAAGGGGTGAGTTGCCATGCTGATCGTCGGCGACGCATCGGCATGTGTTGGTTTCTGGAGTGAGGCCGCCACCGCTCTCTCACTCCCTCCCCCCTTGCGGGGGAGGGGCGGGGAGGGGGGTAGCCACGAACTCCGACCTCGCTTGGGGCCACCCCCCTCCCTAACCCTCCCCCGCAAGGGGGGAGGGGACGCAGCGGTGCGAGCCGTGCGAGTCAGCTCCCGATTGCAAGGCAGAAGGAGAGCGCTTCCATGCTGACCATGATCGGCAAGCGCCTGATGTTCGCGATCCCATCGCTCATCGGCGTCGTCATCGTCACCTTCCTGCTGACGCGCGCGCTGCCTGGTGATCCCGCCGCGTATTTCGCCGGTCCCGCGGCGACGAAGGAAGCCGTCGAGCAGATCCGCAAGAAGCTCGGTCTCGATAGGCCGCTGATCGAGCAGTTCTTCCGCTACACCAACGACCTCGCCCATGGCGATTTCGGCAACTCGCTCACCACGGGCCAGCCGGTCGCGGCCGAGATCCGCAATCGCCTGCCGGCGTCGGCCGAGCTGACGCTGCTCGGCCTCATCGTCTCGATCGTCATCGCCATTCCGCTCGGCGTGCTGGCGGCAACGCGGCCGGGGTCATGGGTCGATCATCTCTGTCGGGTCACGACGACAGCGGGCGTGTCGCTGCCGGTGTTCTTCACCGGCCTCGTTCTCGTTTACGTCTTCTATTTCCGGCTCGGCTGGTCGCCGGCGCCGCTCGGCCGCCTCGACGTGTTCTACAGCGCGCCGCCGACGGTGACCGGCTTCTATCTGATCGACACGCTGATCGCGCGCGACTTCGAGGCGTTCCGCTCGGCGCTGAGCCAGCTCATCTTGCCGGCGACGACGCTCGCGATCTTCTCGCTGGCGCCGATCGCGCGCATGACGCGCGCCTCGATGCTCGCCGTGCTCGCCTCCGAATTCGTCCGCACCGCGCGCGCCAGCGGGCTGTCGCCGGCAACCGTCATCGTCACCTACGCCTTCCGCAACGCGATGCTGCCTGTGATCACCACGCTGAGCATGGTGTTCTCGTTCCTGCTGGGCGCGAACGTGCTGGTGGAAAAAGTGTTCGCCTGGCCCGGCATTGGCTCCTATGCGGTGGAAGCGCTGATCTCGTCGGACTTCGCGCCGGTGCAGGGTTTCGTGCTGACCATGGCGGTCATGTACGTGCTGCTCAATCTTGTGATCGACATTTTGTACGGCGTCATCGATCCGCGCGTCAGGTTGGAGGGTTAGCGCATGATCCGGAAAAGTGGAGGCCGGTTTTCCGATCAGATCATGCGCAAAAGGAGAGTCACATGAGCTCCGTTGCGCCTGCTGTTGAACCCGTCGGCCCTGCGCGAACCTCGGGCCTCGTCGCGATCCTCGAACAGACCCGCTACGTTCTCGGCGAGAACAAGGTCACGGGCTTTGCCTTCGCGCTGCTGATCGTGATCCTCATCGCCGCGATCTTCGGTCCCTATGTGGTGCCGTATGATCCGTTGGCGTCCGACACCGCCGCGTCGTTGAAGCCGCCCTCGGCGGCACACTGGTTCGGCACCGATCAATTGGGACGCGACATCTTCAGCCGCGTCGTGGTGGCGACACGGCTCGATACTTTCATCGCGGTCGCCTCCGTCGTGCTGGTGTTCCTGATGGGCGGGCTCGCCGGCATCGCGGCGGGCTATTTCGGCGGCTGGACCGATCGCATCGTCGGTCGCATCGCCGACACCATCATGGCCTTCCCGCTGTTCGTGCTGGCCATGGGCATCGTCGCAGCGCTCGGCAACACCGTGCAGAACATCATCCTGGCGACCGCCATCGTGAACTTCCCGCTTTATGCGCGCGTTGCGCGTGCCGAGGCGAACGTCCGCCGTAACGCCGGCTTCGTGCAGGCGGCTCGGCTATCGGGCAACGGCGAATTCCGCATCCTGCTGGTGCATATCCTGCCCAACATCATGCCGATCATGATCGTGCAGATGTCGCTGACCATGGGCTACGCCATCCTCAACGCCGCCGGCCTGTCCTTCATCGGCCTCGGCGTCCGTCCGCCGACCGCCGAATGGGGCATCATGGTCGCGGAAGGCGCCGGCTTCATGGTGTCAGGGGAATGGTGGATCGCGCTGTTCCCCGGCCTTGCTTTGATGATCGCCGTGTTCTGCTTCAACCTCCTCGGCGACGGCCTGCGCGACATCGTCGACCCGCAGCGGAGGACGTGATGGCTGCTTTCCTGCGCGAGAGAGCCGGGCCCGGCCCATGTGCAAATTTCCGGCCGAAATTCGCCAATGAAATCAACCCCGTTCTACTGTGCATGGGGTTGTTTTCGCCATTCTTGATCGGGAGGCCCTCATGACCGCCCAGCCCCTGCTCGACGTCCAGGACCTCACGGTCGAATTCACCACCCGCCGCGGCATCGTGAAGGCGGTGCAGCATGTCAACATCTCCGTCGCCAAGGGCGAGACCCTCGCCATCGTCGGCGAGTCCGGCTCCGGCAAGTCGGTGACGTCATACGCGGTGATGCGCATCCTCGACCGAGCGGGGCGGATCGCCGAGGGCTCGGTGATGTTCTCGGGTATCGACGTGAAGGCGGCATCGGAAGACCAGATGCGCGATCTGCGCGGCCGCGAGGTCTCGATGATCTTCCAGAACCCGCGCGCGGCACTGAACCCGATCCGCAAGGTCGGCGACCAGATCGAGGACGTGCTGCGCACTCATGTGCAGCAGGCTCAGGTCGCTGATCACGGCGAGAAGGCGATCGAGGCGCTGGAGCAGGTCAAGATCGCCCGTCCGCGCGAGCGCTACCACGCCTATCCGTTCGAACTGTCCGGCGGCATGTGCCAGCGCGTCGTCATCGCGCTTGCGCTGGCCTGCAATCCGCAGCTGCTGATCGCGGACGAGCCCACCACCGGCCTCGACGTCACCACGCAGAAGGCGGTGATGGACCTGATCGTCGAGCTGACCAAGCGCCGCGCGATGTCGACTATCCTGATCACCCACGATCTCGGTCTCGCGGCGGCCTATTGCGACCGCGTCGTAGTGATGGAGAAGGGCCGGGTGGTCGAGACCGCGAAAGCCGCCGACATCTTCGCCAATCCGCAGCATCCCTACACCAAGAAGCTGATGCGCGCGACGCCGCGGCTCGGCGTGAGCTTGCGGGATCTGCTGCCGGAGGAGGAGGGGGCATCCCAATCCGCATCCGTCATGGCCGGGCCTGACCCGGCCATCCATCACGCTTCGCATGACTCGTCCCGATCGATGGACCCCCGGGTCAAGCCTGGGGGTGACGTGACGTCAAAGCCCCTCCTGCTCATCGAAAAGCTGGTCAAGGAATATCCCCGCCAGGGCGCCACCGCCGTGCTCGGAAAACTGTTCGGCCGCAAGCCGCCGCCGGAGCCCGATGTGTTCCGCGCCGTCGACGGCATCGGCTTCTCCATCGGTCATGGCGAGAGCGTCGGCCTCGTCGGCGAATCCGGCTGCGGCAAATCGACCACCTCGATGATGGTGATGCGGCTCTTGGACCAGACCTCCGGCCTAATCCGGTTCGACGGCGAGGACATCGGCGGCATTCAGCCGGCCTCGTTTGCCCGGCTGCCCCAGCGCAGCCGCATCCAGATGGTGTTCCAGGACCCGACCGACAGCCTCAATCCGCGCTTCACCGCCGCGCGCGCCATCGCCGACCCGATCATGCAGCTCGGCGACATCAGGGGCCGTGACGCGCTCCGCGCCCGCTGCGAGGAACTCGCGACCATGGTCGGCCTGCCGCATAATCTGCTGGATCGGTTTCCGCACCAATTGTCCGGGGGCCAGAAGGCCCGCGTCGGCATCGCCCGTGCCATTGCCCTGCATCCGAAACTCGTCATTCTCGACGAGCCGACCGCGGCGCTCGACGTCTCGGTCCAGGCCGTGGTCCTCAACCTGCTCCAGGACCTCAAGGCGCGTCTAGGTATGAGCTATCTGTTCGTCTCGCATGATTTGAACGTAGTGCGCTTGTTGTGCGATCGTGTCATTGTGATGCGGACGGGTCGAATCGTCGAGGAAGGCTCTTCCGAGAAGGTCTTGAGCGATCCGCAGGACGACTACACCAAGGAGCTGCTGACGGCGATCCCGCATCCGCCGTTGCCGGCGCACTGAGATTGTTTGGGAGCGTGATGGCCGAGCCGCTGGACGATTATATCGACGCCGTATCGAAAGCGCTGGCATTGCCGATCGAGGAGGCCTGGAGGCCGGCGGTTCGCACCAATCTCGAAGTGTCGCTGCGGCTCGGCCGCCTCGTCGACGAATTCGCGCTGCCGGACGAGACCGAGCCGGCGCCGATCTTCACCGTCTGACGCCGCCATGACCACCAAGCCAGAGACGAGTGCTGCCGACATCGCGAAAGCGGTGGCGGGCGGCAAGATGTCCGCCCTCGCTGCCACCGAAGCCGCGCTTGCGCGCATCAAGCAGCACGACACCATCCTCAACTCCTTCACCGACGTCACTGCCGATCGCGCTCGCGCCAAGGCGCGTGCGATCGATGCCGACATTGCCGCGGGCAAGACGGTTGGTCCGCTCGCCGGTGTCCCCTTCGCGGTGAAGAACCTATTCGACGTCGCGGGCCTCTCCACGCGCGCGGGCTCGAAGATCAACCGCGATCTCGCACCCGCCAGGCGCGACGCCACCTTGATCGAGCGCATGGAGGCCGCCGGTGCCGTGCTGGTCGGCGCGCTCAACATGGGCGAGTACGCCTACGATTTCACCGGCGAGAACGTCCACGACGGTCCCTCGCGCAATCCGCACGACACGACGCGGATGAGCGGCGGCTCGTCCGGCGGTTCGGGGAGCGCCGTCGGCGGCGCGCTGGTGCCGATCGCGCTGGGCTCGGACACCAACGGCTCGATCCGCGTGCCGTCCTCGTTCTGCGGCATTTTTGGCTTGAAGCCGACCTATGGCCGGCTGTCGCGCGCGCGGTCGTTTCCGTTCGTCGCGAGCTTCGATCATCTCGGTCCGTTCGCGCGCACCGTCACCGATCTCGCGCTCGCCTACGACGCGATGCAGGGGCCGGATGCCGACGATGCGGCCTGCACCACGCGCGGTCTGGAGCCGACGGTGCCGCTGCTCGCCAATCCGGTTTCGGACCTGCGCATCGCGATCGCCGGCGGCTACTTCCAGAAGAACGTGTTTCCTGAGGCGGTCGAAGCCGTGAGCCGCGTCGCCAAAGCGCTCGGCACGACGCAAATCGTCGATGTGCCTGAAGCCGCGCGTGCCCGCGCGGCGGCTTACGTCATCTCCACCACGGAGGGCGCCTCGCTGCATCTCGATCGCCTGCGCAAGCGTCCGAACGATTTCGATCCCGCCGTGCGCGACCGGCTGATCGCGGGCGCCATGGTGCCCGCGCCGCTGGTCGATCGCGCGCAGAAATTCCGCCGCTGGTATCGCGCGCAGTTTTCCGAGATCTTCAGGTCGGTCGACGTGCTGCTCGCACCGGCAACGCCCTGCACCGCGCCGAAGCTGGGACAGGTGAATTTCAAGCTCGACGGCGTCGAATTGCCGGTGCGCGCCAATATCGGCATCCACACCCAGCCGATCTCCTTCATCGGGCTACCCGTCGTTGCCGTGCCGGTTCCGCTCGAGCCGCTGCCGATCGGCGTGCAGATCATCGCCGCACCCTGGCGCGAGGACATCGCGCTGCGCGTCGCGCATGCATTGGAACGGATGGGCGTCGTATCCGCGCCATCGCCGAGAGGACTTTGAGATGGAGATCGACCTCCCCGACGTGATCGCGGAAGTGAAAGCCGCGTTCGATCGCTATGAGCAGGCCCTCGTCACCAACGACGTCGCCGTGCTCGGCGAGCTGTTCCGAAACGACCCCCGCACGCTGCGCTACGGCATCGGCGAGAACCTCTACGGCTACGAGGCGATCTCCGGCTTCCGCGCCGGCCGCTCGCCGGTCGGCCTCAACCGTCGCACCGCGAAAACCGTCATCAGCAGCTATGGCCGCGACACGGCCGTGGCCTCCACCCTGTTCTATCGCGACACGGCGCCCGGCAAGGTCGGCCGGCAGATGCAGACCTGGATTCGCTTCCCGGAGGGCTGGCGCGTCGTCGCCGCCCATGTCAGCATCATCGACGAGTCGAAAGAGACCTGATCGAATGACGCTTGACGATCTTCCGCAGGGAACACTGCCGGCCGAGCCGGTGGTGCCGCGCGTCGACCGGGCACTGCCGTCGCTGCAGAAGGTCACGCGCGCCGAGGAGCTGCGTCTTCAGCTTGCCGACGAGATCGTGCGCGGAGCCCTGGCCCCCGGCGCGCCGCTGGACGAGACCGACATCGCGCGGCGTTTCAACGTCTCGCGCACGCCGGTGCGCGAGGCGCTGCGCCAGCTGGTGGCGAGCGGCCTCGTCGAGGCACGGCCTCATCGCGGCGCGGTGGTGGCGCAGCCGTCGATCGAACGGCTGAAGAGCATGTTCGAGGCGATGGCGGAGCTGGAGGCGCTGTGCGCCGGCCTTGCCGCCGAGCGCATGTCCGCCGCCGAGCGCCACGGCCTGGAGGCCATCCACGAAGAGCTGCGTGTCCTCAGCTATACCGGCAATCCCGATCGCTTTCACGAGGTCAACGAGCGCTTCCACAACGCGATCTATGCGGGCTCGCAGAACGGCTATATCGCCGAGATCACGCTGGCGACCCGCGTGCGCGTGCAGCCGTTCCGCCGCGCCCAGTTCCGCAACCTCGGCCGTCTCGCCAAATCGCAAGCCGAGCACGACCGCGTCGTCGTCGCCATCATGCGCGGCGACAAGCAGGGCGCCGCCGCCGCCATGCGCGCACATATCGAGCTGGTGCGCGGGGAGTACGAGATCTACGCGGTGTCGGTGTAGTTGTTTCTGCCGCTACACGCTCGCTGTCGTCCCCGCGAAGGCGGGGACCCATAACCACAGGGAGTAGTGTGAGGCAAAGTTCCCACTCCGAGTCATCGCATAACGACTTCCTGTGGGTATGGGTCCCGGATCGGCGCTCCGCCCTGGACAACGCTACGCGTTGCCAAGAGCTGCGCTTGTCCGGGACGACGACGGTGTAGAATTCACGCCGTCGCCGCTTCCGCCATATACTTCCGCCAGCCGCCATAGGCGGTGATGTCTCGCGCCTCGCCCAGCACTTCCGGCTCGACGAGAAAGCCCTTCACGCTTCTGCCGTCGGCGAGCCTGATGGTGCCGATCGCCATCGGTGCCGGAATCGCGTTGACGAACTTGCCGAAGGCGGACGACGACAGCGACCAGATCTCCAGCTCGATCGCCGCGCCTTTGCCGGCTGCGACGCGCAGCATGCCGGGTTTCGGCGGCGTGGTCGGAAGCGCATAGAGCTTGTAGTCCGCCGCCGTCCTGGTCGACTCGACCAGCTTTCCGTTCAGCGCCTTCAACTCGCCGTTCAGCGCCATGCCGGACAGATGCGCGCCGACGACGGCGATCGGAATCTCGTCGATGCCGCTTGCCGCAAGCGGCGTGAGCGCCGGTTGCGCCACGCCCTTCGCGCCGACGCTCAGCCTCGTATCCGCATGGAACACGCGGCCGATGCTCGCAAGCAGCGCATCGCGTCCTGCAGGCGCCAGCAGCGTGATGCCGAACGGGACGCCGTCGGCGCGCATCGATGCCGGCACGGCGAGGCCGCAGAGGTCGAGCAGGTTCACGAAATTGGTGTAGGTGCCGAGCCGGCTGTTGAGCTCGATCGGGTTGGCCAGCACCTGCGCGGTCGTATAGGCCGTCGGCGCCGTCGGCAGCACCAGCGCGTCGATATTGGCAAAGGTGCGCTCGGCGATCTTGCGCAGGCCCTGCAGGCGATAGAGCGCGGAGAAGGTGTCTGCCGCCGTCAGCCGCGCGCCGGCGGCGGTGATCTCGCGCGTCACCGGATGGATCGAGTCGGGTGCGGAGGCGAGCAGGTTCTTGATCACGAGATAGCGTTCGGCAACCCAGGGCCCTTCATAGAGCAGCCGCGCCGTCTCGTAGAACGGCTCGAGGTCGAATTCGACCAGCGTTGCGCCGAGCGCGGTCCAGCGCTTCAGCGCCTCGCCGTAAGCTGCTTCCGCCTTCCTGTCGCCGAAGAAGATCAGCTGCCCGTTGCGCGGCACGCCGAGGCGCAAGGTTGTTGGAAATGGCGTGATCGCCCCGAGCGGCCGGTCGCGCGAGAACGGATCGGCCTGGTCAGGTCCCGCCATCACGGAGAGTGCGAGTGCAGCATCGTCCACCGTCAAGGCGAATACCGAGATGCAGTCGAGCGTGCGGCAGGCCGGCACGAGGCCCGCGGTCGAGATCATGCCGAGGCTCGGCTTCAGCCCGACGATGTTGTTCAGCATCGCCGGCACGCGCCCGCTGCCGGCCGTGTCGGTGCCGAGGGTGAGCGGCACCAGGCCGGCGCCGACGGCGGTGGCCGATCCCGAGCTCGACCCGCCGGGAATCAGATCTTCGCGAATCGAATTTTTGGGAATGCCGTAGGGCGAGCGCACGCCGACGAGGCCGGTCGCGAACTGGTCGAGATTGGTCTTGCCGATGATGATGGCGCCGGCCGCGCGCAGCCGCTCCACCGCGGTCGAGTCGTGCGTCGGTGTGTAGGAGAAGGCCGGGCAGGCCGCCGTGGTCGGAAATCCCAGCGCGTCGATATTGTCCTTCACCGCAACCGGGACGCCGAAGAGCGGCAGGCTGGCGGCATCTGCGCGCGCGGCAAGCTTTTCGGCCTCCGCGATTGCATCCTTCTCGTCGCGCAGGCTGATGAAGACGGCGGGATCGTTGTGGTCGCGGATGCGCTGGTAGCTGCGCGCGAGCGTCTGTGCCGGCGTGAGCGTGCCCGCGCGATGCGCGGCCACAATCGCGGCGATCGTTTCAGGCTGCTCAGCCCCCATTTCAGCTCCCATGGCGACAAAACTCCGGCAACATGTCCTCACCCGGATCGAAGCAAGCGATGTGCCATTGTGTACAGAAACCGGGCAGCGCGGTTGCTCCGGATATTATCGGGAGATCAGTAGGTTGGGGGATATTTCGGTAGCCGGGCGGGCGGTCGCGCCAACGCCTTGTTCCGGGCATTTGCGCAAATTTTGGGCAGGTAGGATCAGGTGAAGCCAGCGAGGATCTGGAGCAGCCGCTCCCGGTTCTCCCTGCCGATCTTCGCCTCGACATGGCGCTCGTGCTCGGCGGCGAGCCGCTTGAACTTCGCCAGCGCGGTCTCGCCCTGGGCGGTGAGATGCAGGGCGTGCGAGCGCCGGTCCGTCTTCGACTTGATCCGTTTCACGTATTTGCGCTGTTCGAGGCTGTCGAGCAGATGCACCAGCCGGGCGCGCTCGATGCCGAGGCGCTTGGCCACCGCCATCTGCGACAGGCCCGGATTGGCGCCGATCACCGTCAGCACCGAATATTGCGTCGGCCGGATGGCGACATCGCCAAGCGTCTTGATGAAGTCCTGAAAGATCCAGATCTGGAAGCGACGCACCGCGTAACCGGCGTGCCCGACCAGTGCGTCGAGGCCGATCTCGTCCGCGTCGTTCCGCCGCGCCGCGCCGTTGCCGGCGCGTTTGCGTGGGGAAGTTTGGGCTACGGTGGCTGTCACGTCGCGTCTCCTGCCATGCATCCCTTGTAGCGTCTCGGACGGCCGTGCGGAAGATTGTTGTTGACGACAACAATTGTCGTGCCCAACATTATGGCCAAAGCAGTCCGGAACGAGGCTGCGGCCGATCCCGGTCCGGGCGGAGGAGGAAACACATGACAGCCGCCTTACGCGGTGACGCGTCAAGTCTGTTCGCAGCGCCAAAGACGATCGCCGAGCATCGCGCCGACGGCAGCATCGTGCTCCGCTCGCCCGAACCGTTGCGCGACAGTGCGCGCTGCATCGGCGACTGGCTGGAGCAATGGGCGCGGCAGACGCCCGATGCGGTCTTCCTCGCCGAGCGCGGCAATGTCGAAGCGCCATGGACCACCGTCACCTATGCGCAGGCATTGCGCCAGGTGCGTGGCGCGGCGTCCTGGATCCTTGCGCAAGGCCTCGGCGCCGAACGCCCGCTCGTGATCCTCTCCGACAACAGCATCGACCATGCGCTGCTCGCGCTTGCCGCGCAGCATGTCGGCGTGCCCTCCGCTGCGATCTCGCCGGCCTATTCGCTGATGTCCAGGGATTTCGACAAGCTCAAGAGCATGATCGCGCTGCTGGAGCCGGGCGCGATCTACGTCGCCGCGACGAAGCCGTTCGCGGCGGCGCTGGCCGCGATCAAGCCGCTGCACAAGGCGCAGGTCATCAGCGGCAACAGCGATGACGCCGATGCACTCGCCTTCAGCATCGTCGCGGCAACGCCCGAAATTGCCGACGTCGCCAAAGCCTTTGCCGCGGTGACGCCGGACACGATCGCAAAATTCCTGTTCACGTCAGGCTCGACCGGCACGCCGAAAGCCGTCATCAACACCCAGCGCATGCTGACCTCCAGCCAGCAGGCCAAGGCGCAGACCTGGACCTTCCTCGAACAGGCCGGCAGCGATCTCGTCATTCTCGACTGGCTGCCCTGGAGCCACACCTTCGGCGCCAATCACAATTTCAACCTCGTGCTGCGCAACGGCGGCTCGCTCTATATCGACGGCGGCAAGCCTGCGCCCGGTCTCTTTGCGACGTCGCTCGCCAACCTGAAAAGCGTGATGCCGACGGTCTATTTCAACGTGCCGCGCGGCTTCGACATGCTGATCGCGGCACTGCGCGGCGACGAAGCGTTGCGCCGCCGCTTCTTCAGCGAGGTGAAGTTCGCCTTCTATGCCGGCGCCGCGCTGCCGCAGAATCTCTGGGACGCGCTCGAACAACTGTCCATCCAGACGGTCGGCCGCCCGCTGCCGATGGTCTCGGCCTGGGGCTCGACGGAAACCTCGCCGCTGGCGACCGACTGCCATTTCCTCGCCGAGCGCTCCGGCAATATCGGCGTGCCGATCCCCGGCACCGAGCTCAAGCTCGTCACCTCCGGCGACAAGCTGGAGGTGCGCGTGCGCGGCCCCAACGTCACGCCGGGTTACTGGAAGGCGCCCGAGCTGACCAGGCAGGCGTTTGACGACGAGGGCTTCTATCTCATCGGGGATGCAGTGAAGCTTGCTGATAGCGCGCGGCCGGAGCGCGGCCTGTTCTTCGACGGCCGTGTCGCGGAGGACTTCAAGCTCAATTCCGGCACCTGGGTCAGCGTCGGCACGCTACGCCTCGCCGGCATCGCCGCGCTGGCGCCGCTCGCGCAGGATATCGTCGTCGCCGGTCATGGCGGCGACGAGGTGCGTTTCCTAGTGTTCCCGAACATCGCGGCGTGCCGCACGCACGCCGGCTTGCCGGAGACGGCTGATGTGAATGATGTGCTGGCCCATGGCAAGGTCAGGGCCGCGATCGCAGAGGGCCTTGCAAAGCTGAAGCAGCACGGCGCCAATTCCTCCGGCCACGCCACGCGCGCCCTTCTGCTCGCCGAACCGCCATCGGTGGACGGCGGCGAGATCACCGACAAGGGCTACATCAACCAGCGCGCCGTGCTGACGCGGCGTGCGGAGGCGGTGGCGCGGCTCAACGACGATGCATCGACCGAATGGATCGGCATCGGCTGAACCGTCCGCACGCGATCGTCTCGTGCCCCAGACGCAGCGCGTCACGAAGTGATGCTCTGCGTCGCGGCATACGGGACGATGCTTCGCATCGCCCGGATGCAGCACCGCGTCCGGGACACGGCTTGCCAACGAAAGAGAGCAAGTGTAATAGTTATAAGATATAATCAAATAAGGGAGGCCGCCGTGAGGTCTGGCTTGGTATCGGCAGTCACGCTGGCTGCGCTTCTGGGGTCGACGGCACTGGTCCGCGCGGATGGCGAGGCCTGCTCGCCGGTCACATCAGCATCGCTTGCCATTTCCGGCATCGAGATCACGGGATCAAAGGCGCAGGACGCGGCTTCCGGCCTGCCCAAGCACTGCATCGTAACGGGGATCGCCAACCAGCGCACCGGTGCGGATGGAAAATCCTACGCCATCCAGTTTGAGCTCCGCCTGCCGGCGGAGTGGAATGGACGCTTCCTGCACCAGGTCAACGGCGGCAATGATGGCGTCGTGGTGCCTGCGCTCGGCGACAAGCCGGACGGCTTTGCCTCGGGCGGGACGGTGCCGTTGGCGCGCGGCTTTGCCGTGCTGTCGTCCGACAGCGGGCATTCCGGCTCCGATCCCGCGAACAAATCGCTCGGTCTGACTGCGGGCGCTGCCTTCGGTCTCGATCCGCAGGCGCGGCGCGACTATGGCTACGCGGCCGATATGACGTTGTCGCCCGTGGGCAAGGCGATCATCGCCCTGCATTACGGCCGCAAGCCGGATCGCTCCTACATGGCCGGCTGCTCGAACGGCGGACGCCACGCGATGGTCGCGGCCTCGCGCATGCCCGAGAACTATGATGGCTTCCTCGTCGGCAATCCCGGCTTCGATCTGCCGCGCGCGGCGATCCAGCATGCCTGGGACGTGCAGGCCTTTCTCAAGGCCGATCCCGATTTGCGCAAATCGATCACCAGGGAGGACGCGCAAGTCATCGCCTCCCGCATCACGGAGGCCTGCGATGCGCTCGACGGCGTCAAGGACGGCTTGACCGCCAATCTCGCGGCTTGTCAGAAGGCGTTCGATCTCAAGAGCCTTGCTTGCGCGCCAGGTCAGACCAATGCGTGCCTGCCGCAAGCCAAGGTGGACGCGCTGAAGACGAGCCTGGCCGGGCCGAAGAATACGAAAGGCGAGGCGCTCTATTCCGACTGGCCGCTCGATGGCGGCATCGGCACCGGCAACTGGCGCGCCTGGAAGGTCGAGAGTCCGGTCGCGCCCTGGAACAACTATCCGATCATCGCAACCATGGGCGCGGCGTCGCTGAATTACATCTTCTCGACACCGCCGGTCGCGGTGGAGGGCAGCAGCGACAAGCTGATCGATGCCCTGAAGGCGTATGATTTCGACAAGGACGCGCCAAAAATCTTCGCCAAGGACGGCACATTCACCGAATCGGCCATGGACTTCATGACCCCGCCCGACGTCGATGATCCCAAGCTCGCGGGGTTGCAGAAGTCCGGCGGAAAGATGCTGATCTATCACGGCCAGGCCGACCCGGTGTTCTCGGTGAATGACAGCATCCGCTGGTACGATCGGCTGGACAAGAACCTGCAGGGACGTGCGGACGGCATCGCGCGTCTGTTCACCATCCCCGGCGAAACCCATTGCGGCGGTGGCGTCGCGCTCGACAAGTTCGATGCACTCAGCGCGCTGACCGATTGGGTGGAGAAGGGCAAGGCGCCCGAGCGCATCATCGTCTCCGCCAATCCGGCGAACAAGGAAGTCCCGGCTTCGTGGAGCCCGAACCGCACGCGGCCGCTGTGTCCATACCCGTCTTATGCCGCCTATTCGGGGCAGGGCGATAGCGAGGACGCCGCGAATTTCGTTTGCAAGGCGCCGTAGTAACGTCGCGGCCGCGAGGGCTACCGCACCCTCTCCCCTTGTGGGAGAGGGTGGATTTGCGAAGCAAAGCCGGGTGAGGGGTTTCTCTCCGCGCGTGAATCTCTCGCATTTGTATTCGCGGACGCAAACCGCTCATCCGGCGCCATAGCCGATGCGAAGCATCGGCGCTCTAAGTGAACGGCGGCCGGAGGCCGCCTATGCCATCTTCTCCCACAAGGGAAGAAGGAAGAGTTGCGTGCGGCGGAGAGGGAGAGGAATTCACCCCTTCGCCACCACCGCCTTCGCGACGTCCGCAATCCCCCTTGCCATCGATACGAACTCGCTCGGCATCATCACCAGCGTCATGGTGTTCTGCTCGGCGCCGACTTCGGTGATCATCTGCATGCGGCGCAGCTCGAGGCCGGCCGGATTCTGCATGATCACTTCGGCGGCCTGACGCAGCTGCTCGGCGGCATCGAGCTCGGCTTCGGCCTTGATCAGGCGGGCGCGCTTTTCGCGCAACGCTTCCGCTTCCTGCGCCAGCGCGCGCTGCATGCTCGGAGGTATCTCGACGCTTTTCATCTGCACCAGCTCGACCTTCACGCCCCACGGTTCGGTGGTGGCGTCGATCGACTTCTGCATGACATCGGCAATGGTGTCCTGCGCCTTCAGGATCTCATCCAGCGTATGCTGGCCGAGCACGGCGCGCAGCGTCGTCAACGAGACCTGCACGACCGCGTTCGAGACCGCCTTGACCTCGATCACGGCGAGCTCGGGATCGACGATGCGATACCAGACCACGGCGTCGACCTTGATCGGCACGTTGTCCCGCGTGATGCCTTCCTGCTGCTCGACATTGGCGGTGATGGTGCGCAAATCGAGCTTGGTCTGCCATTCGATGATCGGCCAGACGAGATAGAGGCCGGGGCCGGCGGTGCGATTGAACTTGCCGAGCCGGAACACGACGCTGCGTTCATACTGATTGGTGACGCGGATGCTACCGATAAAATACGCGATCGCCGCGACGGCAACGATGGTGAAATACGGATGCGCGGCGACAAACTCCATGACGAACATGGTTGCCTCCTGAAGCAAAAATCAGTGCGCGGCGGATTAAGTGACGGGGTGTGCTGCTTTCAAGGACGCTGGCGGAGCGCCGTCAGGCATATTTTTTCGTGTTAACCACTTGACGCCCGTTGCTTAACGTTTGCGCGGACTTCGCCTTTCCCCCCAAGCGGGGAGAGGGAGAAGCCTCACCCCACCACCTTGCTGCTGCCCTGCGTGATCAGCCGCGCGGCGCGCTGGTCGCGGGCGTAGATCCAGAGCCAGCTGAGGGCGACGCTGAGGCGGTGGCGGAGGCCGATCAGGAAGTAGATGTGGGCGATGCCCCAGATCCACCACGCGATGGTGCCGCGCAGCTTGATGCGGCCGAAGTCGATCACGGCGAGGCGCTTGCCGATCTGCGCGAGGCTGCCGGCGTGCTTGTAGCGGAATGGGCCCGTCGCAGCGCCGCGCAGGCGCGCCTTGATGGTCTCGGCGACATGCTTTCCCTGCTGCTTGGCGGCCGGGGCGATGCCGGGCACGGGCTTGCCCTCCCAGGCGTTGATGCTGACGGTATCGCCGATCGCAAAGATTTCGGGATGGCCTGGAATCGTCAGGTCGTCTTCGACCTGCACGCGTCCGGCGCGATCGGCCGGCGCGCCGAGCCATTCGGCGGCTGGCGAAGCGCGCACGCCGGCGGCCCAGATTCTTGTCTTTGCCTCGAGCAGCTTGCCGCCGAACACCACGCCTTCACGATTGATCTCGGTGACCGGCTGTCCCAGCACGACCTCGACGCCGATCTTTTCCAGCGAGGCCTGCGCGTAAGCCGAGAGGTCGTCGGCGAAGCCGGCGAGCACGCGCGGCCCGGCCTCGATCAGCACCACGCGCGCCTTGGTCGTATCGATGTTGCGAAAGTCGCCGGGCAGGGTGTGGTGCGCCATCTCGGCAATTGTGCCGGCGAGCTCGACGCCGGTGGGGCCGGCTCCGACGATGACGAAGGTCAGCCGCGCTGCGCGCCGCGCCGGATCGGTCTCGCGTTCGGCGCGCTCGAACGCCACCAGGATGTGACGGCGCAGCGTGGTCCCGTCCTCCAGCGTCTTCAGGCCGGGCGCGAACTGCTCCCATTCGTCATGGCCGAAATAGGCGTGACGCGCGCCGGTCGCGAGCACCAGCGTGTCGTAAGGCACCTCGCTGCCGTCGTCGATCAGCACGCAGCGCCTTGTCGCATCGACGCCGCTCACAGTCGCGAACAGTGTCGTCACCTCGCGGCGGTCGCGCATCAGATGGCGGATCGGCCAGGCGATCTCGCTGGTGGCAAGCGAGGCGGTGGCGACCTGGTAGAGCAGCGGCTGGAACAGATGATGGTTGCGGCGGTCGATCAGCGTGATGTCGACCGGGGCGCCCGCGAGCCGGTAGGTCGCCTCCAGCCCGCCGAAGCCGGCGCCGACAATGACGACGCGATGGGGTGTGGTGGTCATGATGCGCCCTCGACTCTCGCTGCTTCTCTGCTTCATTTAAGTGCGGAAAGTGGCCCGCGGTCCAATAGCCGTCATCAATCGCGGAATAGGCTCGGCGTATCGTCATGCCGCGAAAAAGCGCCGCAGGCTTGGTCGAAGTGAGTAGAATTATATTTCTTGCCATCGCCGATGGGGGCGAAATATGGTGCAGGGGCACGCGCTGAGCCATTGGCGGCGCGACAGATTTTGCGTTCAATAGAGACAGGCCCGGGGCGGCGATCACCCCGTTTCCGGGAGCAATAATAAGGAGGGGAGTGGTTATGAGGACGGCATTCTGGCTGGCGGGCGCAGCGGCGCTGGTGCTGGCGAGCCCGGCATTCGCCGGCGACACCATCAAGATCGGTTTCGTCTCGACCTTCAGCGGCCCGACCGCCGTGATCGGCAACGACATGCGCAACTCGTTCGAGCTGGCGCTGGATCATCTCGGGCGCAAGATGGACGGCAAGCCGGTCGAGGTGATCTACGAGGACGACGGGCAGAAGCCTGACGTCGGCAAGCAGAAGACCGAGAAGCTGGTGCAGTCCGACAAGGTCGATTTCATCGTCGGTTACATCTGGTCGAACGTGCTGCTGGCTTCCTTGAAGACCGCGGTGGACTCGCAGACCTTCCTAATCTCGGCCAATGCCGGCCCGTCGCAGCTCGCCGGCGAGCTCTGCTCGCCTTACGTGTTCTCGACCTCCTGGCAGAACGACCAGACGCCGCAGGCCATGGGCCTCTACATGAACCAGAAGGGCGTCAAGAGCGTCTTTCTGATCGGGCCGAACTACGCGGCCGGCAAGGACATGCTCGCCGGTCTCAAGAACACCTTCAAGGGTGAGGTCAAGGGCGAGGAATACACGGTCTGGCCGAGCCAGCTCGACTTCTCCGCCGAGCTCTCCAAGGCCCGCGCCTCGGGCGCCGAGTCGATCTTCGTGTTCTACCCCGGCGCCGCCGGCGTGCAGTTCCTCAATCAATATACCCAGGCGGGCCTGAAGAGCACGATGCCGCTCTACACCGCCTTCACCGTCGACGAGCTGTCGCTGCCGCTCCAGAAGGAGAACGCGCTTGGCGTTCCCGGCGCGCAGCAGTGGGTGAATGACCTGCCCAACGAGCAGAACAAGCGCTTCGTCGCCGACTACCGCAAGAAGTACACCGGCCTGCGTCCGACCTATTACGGCGCCCAGACCTATGACGCCGCCCAGCTCATCAACAGCGCGGTGGTCGCGGTGAAGGGCGACACCAGCAAGAAGGACGCGATGAAGGCCGAGATGGAGAAGGCCAACTTCAAGTCGCTGCGCGGTGCGTTCAAATACGGCAACAACCACATCCCGGTGCAGAGCTTCTATCTCCAGGACGTGGTCAAGGATGCAGACGGCCAGCTCGCACTGAAGACGGTCGCGACCATCGTCGAGAACGACCAGGATCGCTTCCATCAGAAGTGCCAGATGAAGTGAGGTGTATCCTCTCCCTCTCCCCGCTTGCGGGGAGAGGGTCGGGGTGAGGGGGAGTCTCCGCGAGGACGGAGCGAGCCGTATTCTTCGATAGTCCTCACATCGTCATTGCGAGCCAACGGGTCCGCGCGAAGCGCGGCCCGATGACAGGCTCCGCGAAGCAATCCAGAGTCTTTCCGCGGAGGGATTCTGGATTGCTTCGCTGCGCTCGCAATGACGTGTTGAGAGGGCGGTGCTCCTGACTGTCACGTGACTCGCGGAGACCCCCTCACCCGGAATTCAAGCTGCGCTCGAATTCCGGCCTCTCCCCGCAGGCGGGGAGAGGCGAAGACCTACACCCGCGGCATGCTCGAGGGCCGCACTTCGCGCGACTGCGCCGCAAGCCTGATCCCGGCATTGGCCGCGCCAAAGCCCTGATAATTCCTTCGCTCGACGATCTCGAAGAAGAAGCGCTCGTCGAAGATGTGGGTGTAGACCTGGAAGAACTCGCCGTCGCCCTCGCGGTCGTAGAGGATGTGGTTGGCGCGCAGCTGCGCCATCAGGTCGGGCGCGAGGTCGTATTTGGCTTCGATGTCGTCGTAGTAATTGTCGGGAATATCCAGAAAGCCCGCGCCGCGGGCGCGCATCGCGGCGACCGCGGCAAAGATGTCCCGGCACGCAAACGCGACGTGCTGCACGCCGGAGCCGAAGAACTCCGAGATGAAGCGGGCCGGCAGGGTACGGTTGGCGGAGGAGCCGTTGAGCACGAAGCGCAGGCTCTGGTCGCCGTTGATGATGGCCTGGCTCTGCACGAGGCCCCTGGGATCGGCGATCTCCATCTGCGGCAGGCGCTTGAGGTCGAGGATGCCGGTGTAGAACAGCAGCCAGGACAGCATCTCGTCATAGGGCATCGACTGCGCGATGTGGTCGACGGCGAGCAGCGCGTCCGCGCTCGCCTCGCTCGCAACAGGTTCGAAATCGGTGTCCCAGTTCTTGCCGGCCTGATCGAGGAAATAAAGCAGGCTGCCGCCGACGCCGTGGATCGCGGGAATCTCCAGCTCGCCCGGCCCGACCGGCTGATAGAAGGTGCGCGCCTTCAATGCCTCGGCGCGCTGCATGGCAAGGCCCGCATTGTCGACATCGAGCGCGATGGCGCAGACGCCGGGGCCATGCGTGACGTAGTGGGAGTGCGCAAAGCCGTCGGTCTCGCAATTGATGACGAGCTCGACCTTGCCTTGCGACCAGCGCTCCACCGCCTTGCTGCGATGCTTGCCGGTTTGGCGGAATCCGAGCTGCGACAACAGGCGGGCGAGTTCGCCGGCCTTGGTCTCGTTGACGGCAAACTCGATGAAGCCGGTGCCGCGGCTTTTGGCCTTCGGCGCCAGCGGTTCGCTGACGAGCTTCGGCCAATCCGGTGCGAGCTGGTCCTCCAGCAGGATCAGCGACCGCAAGCCGTCGATGGCGGTCTGCGCGGCCGAGCCGGCGCGGAACTGGTCGTTGAAGATCTCCAGCGACAGCGGCCCGGCATAGCCGGTCGCCGCGACCGCCGCCATGAATTCGCTGACCGGCAGATCGCCCTGGCCGGGAAACGAGCGGAAGTGCCGGCTCCAGGAGAGGATGTCGAGCTCGAGCTTCGGCGCGTCGGCAAGCTGCACCAGAAAGATCTTGTCGCCGGGGATCGAGGCCATCGCGCGAACCGGAAAGCCCGGGGCGAGTGCATGAAAGCTGTCGAGGATGACGCCGATCGCGGGATGATCGGCGCGCCGCACGATCTCCCAGGCATCGCGGTAGTCGTTGACGTGCCGTCCCCACGCCAGCGCCTCATAGCCGACGCGCAAGCCGCGCTTGGCCGCGCGATCGCCGAGCTCGCGAAAATCATCCGCGGCGCGGTCGATGCCCCCGAGCGAGCTGGGGGAGACGTTGGAGCAGATCAGCAGCAGGTCGGTGCCGAGCTCCTGCATCAGGTCGAACTTGCGTTCGGCGCGGGCAAAGTTGCGCGCGCGCTGCGGCTCCGGCATGCCCTCGAAATCGCGGAACGGCTGGAATGCGCAGATCTTGAGGTTGAGATCGTGGCAGAGCTTGGCGATGTCGCGCGGGCCTGCGCCGAACGACAGCAGGTCGTTCTCGAAGATCTCGACCTCGTCGAAGCCGGCGGCTGCGATGGCACGCAGCTTTTCATCCAGCGCCCCCGAGAGAGAGACGGTCGCAATCGAGCGCTTGTTCATGCTGCTGTCTCCTCCATGGCTCCCCCGAGGAAGAGCTGGCCGATGCGGGGATCGTTCAGGATGCGCTTCGCGCCGTCGACCATGCGGGTCTGGCCGAGCTCGAGCACGATGCCGATATCGGAGATCTCCAGCGCCGAGCGCGCGTTCTGCTCGATCATCAGGATGGTGACGCCACGGTCGCGCAGGCTCTTGAGGATGTCGAAGGTCTGCTGCACCATCAGCGGCGACAGGCCGATCGAGGGCTCGTCGATCAGCACCAGCTTTGGCTCGAGCAGCAGCGAGCGGGCGATCTCGAGCTGCTTCTGCTCGCCGCCGGAGAGCGTCGAGGCCTGCTGTGTCGACTTGCGGCGCAGCGCCGGAAACAGGTCGAGTGCCGCCTCGATCCGCTTGGGCAGGTCGAGACCCTTCCCGGCGGCGACGCCGCCGAGCTCGATGTTGTGGCGCACCGACAGCTCGGGGAAGATGTTGCGGCCCTGCGGCACGTAGCAGATGCCGGCGTTGAGCAGCGCGCGCTGGCTCAAGTTCGTGACGTCGCGACCAGCAAAACTGATCTTGCCCTCGCGCAGCTTGAGCAGGCCGAAGATCGCCTTGAACACGGTCGACTTGCCGGCGCCGTTGGGGCCGATGATGGTGGTGATGGTGGCCTGCGGAACGGAAAACGTCGTGCCGTTCAAGATCGTCATCTTGCCGTAGCCGCCGACGAGATTGTGAACCGAGAGGATCGGGTCGCTCATGGCTCGTGCCCTCAATGTCCCAGATAAGCTTCGATCACGGCCGGGTTCTTGCGGACCTCGTCCGGCCGTCCCATCGCCAGCACCTTGCCTTCCGCCATCACCATCACGCGCGAGCACAGTGACATCACGAACTCCATATTGTGCTCGATCACGACGAAGGTCGCGTTCTTCTCGCGGTTGATCGCCACCAGCCGGTCCTTCAGGTCCGCCAGCATCGACGGGTTGACGCCGCCGGCGGGCTCGTCGAGCAGCACCAGGCGCGGGCCGCCCATGAAGGCCATGGCGGCATCGAGCAGCTTCTGCTGGCCGTAGGACAGGCCGCCGGCAGGTTCTGCCGCGAGATGATCGAGCTTGAAGAAGCCGATCATCTGGTTGGCGGCCTCCGTCAGCCCGGCATCGGAGCGGCCGACCAGGCGCGAGGCCATGTTGCCCTGGTGCTCCTGTCCCGCGAGGATCAGGTTCTCGCGCACCGACAGTTTTGGAAACACCTGCAACAGCTGGAAGGTGCGGCTGACCCCGAGCTTGTTGAGCTCGGAGGGACGCAGGCCCGTGACCATCTTGCCGTCGAGCTTCACTTCGCCGCCTGATGGCGTGAGCTGGCCGAGGATGCAGTTGAACAGGGTGGACTTGCCGCAGCCGTTCGGCCCGATCAGGCCGAGGATCTCGCCCTCGCGGACGTCGAAGCTGACGTCGGCGACGGCGCTGATGCCGCCAAAATTCTTCTTGATGTTGGTGACTTCGAGGACCGCACTCATTGCACCGTCTCCAGCCGGGATTTCGCGACGGCGCGCAGCGCGGAGGCTGCCTTGGTGCGGCGCTCGGCGAGATAGCGGTCGAGGATTCCCAGAATGCCGGTCGGCGACCAGATCAGCAGCAGCATCACCGCGATCGCATAGAGCATCAGGTAATACCCTTCCGTGAAGCGCAGCCATTCCGGCAGCAGCACCGCGATCATCGCCCCCAGGAAGGGACCGAAATAGAAGCCGGCGCCGCCGACGATCACCATCATCAGGAGATCGAGCGAGAGCGACAGGTTGAACGGCACCGGATCGATATATTGCGTCAGCGGCGCATAGAGCGCGCCGGCGACGCCGCCGAGCGCCGAGCCGATCGCGAACGCCATCAGCGTGTAGCGCCGCGTGTCGATGCCGAGCGATTGCGCCCGCAGCGGGTTTTCGCGCAGTGCCATGAAGGCGCGGCCCCAGGGTGAACGGATCAGCCACCACACCGCGAGCGACACGATCGCGAGCGAGCCGAGGCAGACATAGTAGAAAGGCAGCGGCTTGTTGGTCGCGATGCCAAAGATGTGCGGGCGCGGAATGTTGGAGATGCCGTAGATGCCGCCGGTGAGCCAGCTCTCGTTGCGGAACACGAGGAAGGCGAGGGTGGAGAAGGCGAGCGTGACGAAGGCGAGGTAATGGTGCTGCACGCGCAGCGCGGGATAGCCGAGCACCCAGCCGACACCGAAGCTCAAGAGAACCGCGACCACGATCGCGGCCGGCAACGGCCAGCCATGCGTGGTCATGATCGCCGCCGCATAGGCGCCGATGCCGACGAAGGCGCCCTGGGCCAGCGACACCTGGCCGGCATAGCCGAGCGTGAGGTTGAGGCCCATCGCGGCGATGGTCATCACCGCCCATTGGCTCAGGATGAACAGGCCGTAGCGGTTGAAGTTCATGGGGACGATGATCAGGCCGGCGATGACGATGAGGCCGAGCGCGATCTTCAGGGGTTTGCCGAATCCGTTCATACCGTGCGCTCCTCGGCGCGGCCCAGCAGTCCTTGCGGCCGGAACAGGATGACGACGATCAGGAAGATCAGCGGCACCGCCGCGCGATACTGCGTCGAGACGTAGCTTGCCGCGAGATTGTCGAGCACGCCGATCAGAAGGCCGCCGGCGATCGCGCCGCGCACCTGGTTGAAGCCGCCGACGATCGCCGCGATGAAGGCGGCCTGGCCCAGCACCTCGCCGGAGGAGAATTTCGCGAGGTAGATCGGCGTGATCAGCAGCGAGGCGAGCGCCACCAGGAAGGCGTTGATCAGGAAGGTCAGCAGGATCATGCGCTCCACCGGCACGCCGATGATGCGCGCCACCGTCGGGTTCTGCGCCGCCGCCTGCATCTGGTGGCCGAGCGAGGTGCGGTCGAGGAGCGAGGTCAGGCCGAAGACCGCAAGAATGGCGACGACGAGGACGCCGATGCTTTGCAGCGAGACGGCGTGGCCGAGGATGGAGATATCGCCGGTCGGCACGATCGACGGGAAGGGCGATGCCTCCGCGCTGAAGAACTGCTTCACCGATTCCTTGATGCCGATCGCCAGCGCCATGGTCGCGATCGCCAGCGGCAGCACGCCATGGCGCATCATCGGGTCGACCAGCAGCATCTTGAAGGCGAGGCCGAGCAGGAGCATCGAGAGCAAAATGCCGAGGATGATCGCGAGCCAGAACGGCGCGCCGGCATGCATCGCTGCCAGCATCAGGAACGCCGGCAGCATCACGAACTCGCCTTGCGCGAAATTGATGGTCTGCGACGTCTGCCACAGCAGCGTGAAGCCGACCGCGACCAGTGCATAGATGGCGCCGGTGGCAAGCCCCGCGACCAGAAGATCGAACAGATTGGACATTTTCCCCTCTCGTCGTTCCCTCGTCCCCCTCTTTCTTCTCCCTCGCCCCGCTTGCGGGGAGAGGGTCGGGGTGAGGGGGAGCCTCCGCTAGGACGGTGACAGCTCGATGCGCGGAGAAGTCCCCCTCACCCGCCGCGCTTCGCGCGTCGGCCTCTCCCCGCGTGCGGGGAGAGGCAAAGAGCCTCACTTCACCTTCGGCAGCACCTGCTTCACCACCTGCTTGCCTTCGACCACTTCGACCAGAAAGCTCTGGCGGTCGATGTCGCCGGTCTCGCTGAAGGTGACGTCCATCAGGATGCCCGGCTCGTCCGCGGCCTTGATGGTCAGGCCGTGCAGCGTGTCGGCAAACTTCTTCGGGTCGACCTTGCCCATCTTTTCGGTGGTGGCCTTCACCATGTAGACGGCGAGGTAGCCCTTCAGGCCGTTGTGGTCGGGCACGTAATTGTACTTCTTGGAAAACTTCTCGCGGAACGCCTTGATCAAATCGACCGGCGCATCCGTGGTGAGGCCGACATGGCCGCGCGCGCCGTTGGCGGCGTCGCCGGCAAGCTCGATCACCTTCTGGCCGATCAGCGTGGTCTCGCCCATCAGCGGCGCGGTGACGCCCTGGCGCTTCAGCTCTTTCAGGATGCGCGCGCTCTCTTCCTCGTTGAGATAGACGAACACGGCATCGGGATTGGCGGACTTGATCTTGCCGACGTCGGCGGCGAAGTCGGCCTGGCCCGCTTCGGTCGAGAGGTCG
The DNA here is from genome assembly GCF_028128935.1 of Bradyrhizobium sp. CCBAU 11361. Taxonomy (NCBI): domain Bacteria; kingdom Pseudomonadati; phylum Pseudomonadota; class Alphaproteobacteria; order Hyphomicrobiales; family Nitrobacteraceae; genus Bradyrhizobium; species Bradyrhizobium sp. CCBAU 11361. Next base: position 258,773 of record NZ_LBJZ01000200.1, on the reverse strand, counting down.
GCGACGACCTTGGAGCCGAGCCGGTCGAGCTCCTTCACGACGACGTCGCGTCCGCCGCGGCCGAAGTCGTTGTTGACCCAGACCACCGCGACCGACTTCGCCTTCATCTCGTCGTGGATGTATTTCGCGACCTTCGGCATCGAGGATTGCTGGCCGAACGAGGTGCGGAACAGGAACTTGTTTCCGGCTTGCGTCAGCTCGGCGGCTTCGCCGCCCATGATCTGCGCGATGCCGGCTTCGGCCGCGAGCGGTGCGGTGACCTTCACCGAGCCGGAATAGCCGGGTCCGAGCAGCACATAGGGCTCGGCATCGAGCGCCTTCTGCACCTGTGCGCGGGCAACGCCCGGGTTGGACTGCGAGTCGGCATGGGTGACCTCGAGCTTGCGGCCGAGCACGCCGCCCTTGGCGTTGATCTCCTCGATCGCGAGATCGATACCGTTCTTCCAGTTGGTGCCGACGGTGGCGCCGCCACCCGACAGCTCGGCGACGTCGGCGAGCTTGATCGCCTGTGCGTGGACGTTGGTTGCAGTCGCGAAGGCAAGCAGGGCGCCTGCCAGAATAGCCGATCTCATGATCTCTCCTCCCGTTTCCTGTGATGTTGTTGTCCGCGGCCTTGTGTCCGGCCGCTTCGGTTACGCTGCGTGATAGGCTGAGCTTCGCGCCGCCATCACCTCGTCAAATGCCTCTCCCATGACTTCGGTCGATGGGGCAAGGCCGGTGAACAGTTCGAAAGCGTCGGCGGCCTGGTAGATCGCTAGCTCCCGCCCGGTCATGATCCGCGCGCCCTTGGCTTGAGCCGCGGCCAGCAGCGGCGTGATCAGCGGCGAATAGACGGCGTCGGCGACCCACAGGTTTTCGCGCAGCAGCGAGGTGGGGACCGGGGTGTCCCGGTTCGGCAGCATTCCCACCGGCGTGCCGTTGACGAGGCCGGTTGCGCCACGGAGCGCGTCTTCCACGCTCGTGGCCACCCGCGCGCCACCATGCCTGGCCAGCAGCGCGGCGAGCTTTTCGGCGCGCGCCGGCTCGCTGTCGAAGATTCGGAGGTCAGTCACCTTCAGGCTCGCCAGCGCAAAGGCAATTGCCTTGCCGACGCCGCCGGTGCCGATCACGGCCACCGCATTTCCGGACGGCGCCAGCAGCGGTGCGACCGCGCGCGCAAAGCCCGTCGTGTCGGTGTTGTGGCCGATCAGCCGGCCGTCCCTAGCGACGACGGTGTTGACCGCCGCCATGGTCGCCGCAGCCGGCGCCAGCTCGTCGAGCAGCGGGACGACGGCCTCCTTGTAGGGAAAGGTGACGTTGACGCCGGCAAAGCCGAGCCGCCGCACGCCTTCCAGCATCATGGCGAGCCCGGCGGCGTCGGCGCCGGCGACCTCGATCAGCTGGTAATGGCCGCGCAGGCCGAGCGCCTCGGCGGCGCGCTCATGCATGGCAGGGGAAGCGGAATGCGCGATCGGCGCGCCGATCAGGCCGGTGAGGAGTTTCTTGCTGGCGGCGTATCCGCGCTTCGACATGGTTCGCTATCGTCTCGTTGGGAGCGTTCGGTCCCGGCCATTAGCGGGGAAACCTGCGCAATTGCTAGGGGCTTCCAAGGTGGCTTCCGCATGCGACGATAGCCTTTCCCTCGCCTAACACAATTACCCTTTTGTCCCGCTAACCTAACATCATGTTATTTCTTCCGTCCGCGCGCAGGCGCAGCCCTGCCATTGCCGCGGGACGGCTCGACCGCGCGCATCTCGGCGCGCAGGGATTCGATGAAATACTCGACGTGAAGTGACAGCGGTGCGCCGCGCTTCACCGCGATGTAGGTCTCGAACCGCGTCGGCTCGGTGATCTTGAGTAGTTCGATCCCGGGATAGCCGCCATGGGCCACCGTGAACTGGTCGATGACGGCGATGCCGAGGCCCGCTTTCACCAGCGCGCAGACCGTGGTGCCGAAGCGCGCGCGAATGGTGATGTTGTACTCGAGCCGGTTGCGCGCAAAGATCCCGGCCATGATCCGGCCGTAGGGATCGTTCGGATCGATGCCGATCAGCGGGTAGCGGGTGATCTCGGCGGCCGAGACCTGCTTGCGGCCGGCGAGCTCGTGGCCGGGCGGCACCATGCAATAGAGCTCGCCCGAGGCGAGCGGCAGGAAATCGAGCCCGGAATGCTCGAGCCGGTAGCTCATCGCGACGCACTCGCCGCGGCCGAGCATCAGATAGTCGATGGCTTCCTCGATCTTGAGGACATTGATGTCGATGCCGAGATCGGGATAGCGGCGCCGGACGCGCTCGATCGCGCGCGGCACCATCACCTGCGAGATGCTCGGCACCGAGCCGATGCGCAATTCCGACAGGCCGCCGCGGCCGATCTTGGAGATGATCTCGGAGAGGTCGTCGACCTTCTTGTAGACCCCGTTGATCTGCTCGAAGATGTTCTCGGCCTCCGGCGTCGGGAAATAGCGTCCGTTCTGGCGCTGGAAGAAGCGGATGCCGAGCGAGCGCTCGGTGTATTTGACGAGGCGGCTGATCCCCGGCGCCGAGACGTTGAGCAGCTTCGCCGCCCCGCCAATGGTGCCCGTCACCATCACGGCACGGATCACTTCCACCTGGCGCAGCGTCATCATGTTCTTGGCATCCCGAAGAGACCGTGGCGGCGATCATCTCACGAGAGCCGTGATGTCATCCAGCGGCAAGTGTCTGTCAATGTCAGCGGAAAGAGCGGCGGGTTTCCTACCTTCTCCCACAGGAGAAGGGAGAGCCAACTTCGCGGTGGGAGTGTTTCGACTAAAATCTGCGCGTTCAAATGGAAGGACGTCGCATCCGCGCGAGCAGCTCTCGCGTCTGCCGCAACTGCGTTCTAGCTCGCCGGCCCTTCGGGCGACACGCGGTCCGCGAACTCGGCGCACTCGCTTTGCAGCACCTCGCGCGCGAATTCGATGATCTTCTGCTTGTTCGCCGTTTCACGGACGGCGAAAAACACGCGGTTCAATTCCAGGCCGAGCACGCTGTTGAGGGCGATGTTCTCGTCGTCCATCGTGGGTTTCCCGCTTTGTACGCCACAGCTTTGTACGCCACAGGTGTAACTTGACGTCACTTCTTCCACAAGTAGATTGAAGCTGCGGAGCAGGTGGATACCGGAGAACTACGGAAGCAGCGAATTGAGGCAGCCCCCGAATACGTGCTATAGCGGACGGCGAGGGTCAGGAAACGCATCGATGTCCGCCGTCGATTATGGCCGGGAAGCGCTCGACTTCATCGAAGGCCTGGATACCTATCGCAAGGTACCGGACGCCATGGACGCGCTTGAAACGGCCTTCGGCCGTTTCGGCTTCGAAACCATCATCGTGACGGGATTGCCGAACCCCGATCAGCGATTTGCGCAGATGGTGCTCGCCAAGCGCTGGCCGGCGGGATGGTTCAATCTCTACACCCAGAACAATTACGACCGCTTCGATCCCGTGGTGCGGCTGTGCCGGCAATCGGTCAATCCGTTCGAGTGGTCGGAGGCGCCCTATGATGCCGAGCTCGAGCCGAACGCGGCCGAGGTGATGAACCGCGCCGGCGATTTTCGCATGTCGCGCGGCTTCATCGTGCCGATCCACGGGCTCACCGGCTATGAAGCCGCGGTGTCGCTCGGCGGCGTGCATCTGGACCTCAATCCCCGCAGCAAGCCGGCCCTGCACCTGATGGCGATGTATGGCTTCGACCACATTCGCCGTCTGCTCGAGCCGACGCCGTATCCGTCGACGCGGCTCACTCCGCGCGAGCGCGAGGTGATCGCCTGGGCCTCGCAGGGCAAGTCAGCCTGGGAAATCGGCGAGATCCTGCACATCACGCAGCGCACCGCCGAAGAGCATCTTGCAACCGCTGCGCGCAAGCTCGGTGCTGTCAACCGTACGCATGCGGTTGCGCTGGCGATTCGCCGCAAGATCATCAATCCCTGAGCGACGTACTGGGAAATTTCCCAATATCGAACCTGCCTCTTTTCGCAGAGGGTGCCCCCCATTGAGGCTGAATGGGGGTTTTCATGATTCATGCAATTTCTGCGGTCAATCGCCACTTATACGAAGATGTAATCGAGCAGCACTTCCGGCTGCGCCATGAGATCTTTGTCGAGGAGCGCCATTGGGAGGCGCTGCGCAGGCCGGATGGCCGCGAGATCGATGCCTATGACGACGAGGATACCGTCTATCTGCTTGCGCTGGAGGGCCGGCGCATCGTCGGCGGTCACCGGCTCTACCCGACGACCAAGCCCTCGATGATGAGCGAGGTCTTCCCGCACCTGGCGGCGGTGCGCGGCTGCCCCTCAGATCCACTGATCTGGGAATGGTCGCGCTACTTCGTCGTCCGCGATCGCCGCGACGGCGCTCTCAACCTGCAACTGATGGCGGCGGTGCAGGAGTTCTGCCTCGGCCAGGGAATCGCGCAGGTCAGCGCGATCATGGAAACCTGGTGGTTGCCGCGCTTTCACGAGGCCGGCTTCGTCGTGACGCCGCTCGGCCTGCCGGCTCTGGTCGAGAACGCCTGGACCATGGCGGCCACCATCGACATTCGTCGCCAGACGCTCGATGCCCTGCATGATCGCATCGGCATGGCTTCGATCGTGCAACAGGACGGCCCGCGTCTGGACGCCGTCGCCCGTGCCAACCTCTGCGGCCTCGCTGCCGCGCAACGAAAGAGCGCCTGAAATGTCGAACATGATGCGGGACAGCCAGATCATGGCGCAAATCAAGGACGAGAATCTCGGCTACATGTCCGACATGGCGCTCGAGCTGGCGCAGATGGCGGACGACTCCGGACTGACGACGCTCGCCTATCTGTTCCGGATGGCAGCACTGGAGGCCTCGACGGCAAACAGCGTGCCCGCCGGGCCGGACGATCTTCCCCACCAAATGACGTCGCACTAGACGCACCCTGCTTTAATTCCTGACAGCCTTCGCACCCTCCCCGCGGCCGCCGCGGGGAGGGTGATCGTTTGGGTGCGGCAGGTTGCCCCATGCCGCGCGGCAGCCTTCTTGCATCGCGGGACAGGTTTCGGCCGTTTGCGCCGGGATGCAACAAAGTGCATGTTTGGTGTCAAATCGCTCTTGCCTCGGCACGATACTGCCATTACCCATTTTTCGGCCTTGAAGAGGCAGGGGGGCTCTTTCACTGATGGCGACTGTGTTCGAACATCGGCGCGACGCTGCGTGCGCCTGAAAGAGTTTTGATGCTGCTCGTCGTCGAACAGTTCCTGAACGGATTGCAGTTTGGCCTGCTGCTGTTCCTGCTCGCCGCCGGCCTGACGCTGGTGTTCGGGATCATGGATCTCGTCAACCTCGCGCACGGCTCGCTCTACATGATGGGCGCCTATTTCGCCGCGACCTTCGCGGCCTGGACCGGCAGCTTCCTGCTCGGTGCGCTGATGGCGCTCGGTGCAACGCTCGTGCTCGGCATCGTGCTCGAGATGACGGCGCTGCGGCATCTCTACGGCCGCGATCATCTCGACCACGTGCTCGCGACGTTCGGCCTGATCCTGTTCTTCAATGAAGCCGTGCGGCTGATCTGGGGCCCGGCGGGCCTCGCGCTGCCGCTGCCGGCCTGGCTCACCGTGCCGGTGCCGATCCTGCCCGGCATTCACTATCCCGCCTATCGCCTCGCCATCATCGTGGTGGCGCTGCTGGTCGCGCTTCTGCTCTATCTCGGCGTGATGCGCACCCGCATCGGCATGCTGATCCGGGCCGGTGCCTCCAACCGCGAGATGATCGGCGCGCTCGGCATCAACATCAAGCTGCTCTACACGCTGGTGTTCGGGCTCGGTGCGGCGCTCGCCGGCCTTGCCGGCCTGATGCAGGCGCCGATCCTCACCGTGCAGATCGGCATGGGCGAGAACATCCTCATCCTCGCCTTCGTCATCATCGTGATCGGCGGCATCGGCTCGATCCGCGGCGCGTTCCTGGCCGCGATCTTCGTCGGCATGATCGACACGCTTGGCCGCGCCTTCCTGCCCAACCTGCTGCGGCAGGTGCTGAGCGGCGCCGCTGCCTCCACCGCCGCGCCCGCGCTGTCGTCCATGCTGATCTACCTGGTGATGGCGATCGTGCTGGTGGTGCGGCCGGAGGGGCTGTTTCCGGCCAATCGTCGATGAAGGCTTTCACTGTGAGCAAGGCCGTCACGGCCCTGATGCTGGCGGGCCTCGTGCTGCTGCCGCTCTATTCGCAGCTCTCCGGCAACGTCTTCATCCTGACGCTGTTCACCCGCATCGTCATCCTGGCGCTGGCCGCCGCGAGCCTCAACCTCATCATGGGGTTTGGCGGCATGATGAGCTTTGGCCACGCCGCCTATCTCGGCATCGGCGGCTACGCCGTCGGCATGCTCGCGCAGGAAGGCGTCGGCTCCGGCTTCATCCAGTTTCCGGTCGCGCTGGCGGCCTCCGCGACTTACGCGCTGGTGATCGGCGCGCTCAGCTTGCGCACCCGCGGCGTCTATTTCATCATGATCACGCTGGCCTTTGCGCAGATGGCCTATTACGTCGCCTCGGGGCTGGCGCGGTACGGCGGCGATGACGGCCTCACCGTCTACAAGCGCAGCGACTTCTCCGGCCTGGTCAATCTCGGCAACCGCACGCAGTTCTACTATCTCTGCCTCGCCTGCCTGTTCGCCGTGCTCATCCTGATCTGGCGCATCGTCAATTCGCGCTTCGGCCTCGTGGTGCAGGGCCTGCGCTCCAACGAGCAGCGCATGCAGGCGATCGGCTTCCCTGCCAAGCGCTATCAGCTGGTGTGCTTCGTCATCTCGGGCATGATGTGCGGGCTTGCCGGCGCGCTGCTCGCCAACAACACTGACTTCATCAGCCCGGCCGTGATGTACTGGACGCGGTCAGGCGACCTCATGGTGATGGTGATCCTCGGCGGCATGGGTACGCTGTTCGGTCCGGTCATGGGCGCCGTGGTGTTCCTGCTGCTAGAAGAATTCCTGTCGCAGATCACCGAATACTGGGCGCTGATCATGGGACCGCTGCTGCTGCTGATCGTGCTGTTCGGGCGCGGCGGCATCATGGGCGTGCTCGGGAGGGCTGGCCGTGGCTGAACCCTTGCTCCGCGTCGAGAAGCTGGTGCGCCGCTTCGGCGGCATCATCGCGACGGACAACGTCTCGCTCGACGTAGCTAGCGGTGAGCTGCACGCCATCATCGGCCCGAACGGTGCCGGCAAGACCACGCTGATCAGCCAGCTCACCGGGCATCTCGAGCCGCATTCCGGCAGCGTTTCGCTGGCGGGGCGCGACATAACCTACCTGCCGGCCTATCGCCGCTGCGCGCTGGGGCTGGCGCGGTCGTTCCAGATCACCTCGCTGCTGCTCGACTTCACCGCCGCCGACAATGTCGCGCTGGCGGCGCAGGCCCATGCCGGCACCTCGTTCCGCTTCTTTGCCGATGCGCGCAAGGAAAAGGGCCTGCGCGACGCCGCCCATGCCGCGCTCGACCGCGTCGGCCTGTTGCACCGCGCCGACGTCGTGGTGTCGAGGCTTAGCCATGGCGAGCGCCGCCAGATCGAGCTTGCCGTCGCGCTCGCGAGCAAGCCGAAGCTGCTGCTGCTGGACGAGCCGATGGCGGGTCTCGGCGTCACTGAGTCCCAGCGCATGGTGCAATTGCTCCAGGAGCTGCGGAAAGAAGTCTCGATCGTGCTGGTCGAGCACGACATGCCGGCGGTGTTCGCGCTGGCCGACCGCATCTCGGTGCTGGTCTATGGCCGCGTCATCGCCTCGGGCGATCCGGCTGCGATCCGCGCCAACGATGACGTCAAGCGCGCCTATCTCGGCGACCAGCATGTGGTGACGCACCATGGCTGACACGCTGCTCGACGTCGACGGCATCGAGACCTGCTACGGCCTCAGCCAAGTGCTGTTCGGCCTGTCGCTGTCGATCAAGCCGGGCGAGATGGTCTCGCTGATGGGCCGCAACGGCATGGGCAAGACCACGACCATCCGCTCCATCATGGGCCTGACACCGGCGCGCGCGGGTGCGATCCGCTTTGCGGGTGCTGAAGTCAGGCAGCTGCCGTCGTACAGAATTGCAAAACTCGGCGTTGGCCTGGTGCCCGAGGGGCGCCAGATCTTCCCGAACCTCACCGTGCGCGAAAATCTCGTTGCGGCCGCCGCCGACCGCTTCAGCAGCAGCAATCCCTGGACGCTGGCTTCGATCTACGTGATGTTCCCGCGCCTCGCCGAACGCGCGTCCAACATGGGCAACCAGCTCTCCGGCGGCGAGCAGCAGATGCTGGCGATCGGCCGCGCGCTGATGACCAACCCGAAACTCCTCATTCTGGACGAAGCGACCGAGGGCCTCGCGCCATTGATCCGCGAAGAAATCTGGAATTGCCTGTCGCTGCTCAAGAGCCGGGGACAGTCGATCCTGGTCGTCGACAAGAACGTCGACCACCTCGCCCGCATCTGCGACCGCCACTTCATCATCGAGCGCGGCAAGACGGTGTGGAGCGGCACGTCGCACGAGCTGATGGCCGAGCCGGATCTGCAGCACAAGTATCTGGGAATTTAGCGGCGCGTTGAGGTGAGGGGCGGGACGCAGGCGCCGCTCACTCGGTGTCGTCCTGGCGAAAGCCAGGACCCATACCGCGGAATCTATCGGGTGTGGTCTGTATCAGTACCGGGCGACCGCTCTTCGCCAAACTCTTCCCTGGGGTAATGGGTCCTGGCTTTCGCCAGGACGACGTTGGGGAGAGCGCTGCGCTTCACCAAAATCCCGTGCCGATGCAGCTCGCGGATCACGCGCGCCTCGGTGGGCGGCTGGCGGCGCTTTGGCTTCGCCGTCTCGGTCGTGGCGACCACCGGTGTGGCGGTGGGCCGAGTGGGTGTTGTCGCAACCGGGGCGGTCGCGACCGGCGCGGCTGCCGTCGGCGGTGTCGTTGCCGTGATTGCGGCTGGCGGCGCTGATGTCGGGGTAGTCGTCGCCGTCTGCACACTCGGCGTCTGCGCTGCCGCTGGGGCCGGCGTCGTCTGTGGCGCGGCAGTTGCCGTCGCGGCCGGCTGCTCGGTCGCCTGCTGGCTGGAATTGGTCGCCGTCAGGCTCAGGCTCCGCGAACCGCCGGCATACGTCTCGGTTGCGAGCAGCGACATTGCCGCGATCAGGATCAGCTTGCGCATGGAAATCCCCGTGATCAGGTCAATCCATCTTACCCAATTCGCACGCGCCTGCGACTAACGCGCGAGGTGGTGCGTGCCGATTTCGATCAGGGTGGCCCGGCAGGACAAGCGATAGATCAGACTGAACAATTGAGCCAACATGACCGAACTCCATTGTTGATCATGGTCCAGAACTCTAGACCCCGTGTCTTTCCGGCGGTTTTCGAGGGGGAAGGAAAATGGCTTCGTCGGATGGGGATGAGATGTCGTCGGAACAGGCGGGACGAAGTCGCCTCACAGGGGCGTGAGGCGTGCGCTATGGCGCTCGCCCGGCCTGCCCGTCGAGGGGTGTCAGAACACCTCGAAATATTCCCGATGCTCCCAGTCGGTGACCTCGGCGAGGAAGCGATCGATCTCGGCGTTCTTGATGTGGGTGTAGTAGTCGACGAACTCGGCGCCCAGCTTCTCGCGGAAGAACGGATCGTCCTTCAGCGCGGCAACCGCGTCGCGCAGCGACTTCGGCAGCAGCGGCGCCTTGGTCTCGTAGGGCGTGTCGGCCGACGGGCCCGGATCGAGCTTGCGGTCGACGCCGTCGAGACCAGAGAGGATTTGCGAGGCCATGTAGAGATAGGGATTGGCGGCGGGCTCGCCGATGCGGTTCTCGAGGCGCGTGGCGGCATCGCCGGCAGCCCCGAGCACGCGGATCATCACGCCGCGATTGTCGCGGCCCCAGATCGCGCGGTCAGGGGCCAGCGAATAGGAGCGGTAGCGCTTGTAGCCGTTGATGGTCGGGGTGGTGAACACGGTGGACGCGCGAGCGTGGTCGAGCAGGCCGGCAAGATAGGCGCGGCCGAACGCGCTGAGCGGCTCGCCGCCTGCCTTGACCGCTTCCTTGGCCGTGAACTGGTTCTCGCCGCTCGTGCGCGAGACGATCGACTGGTGCAGATGCCAGCCGCTCGCGAACAGGTTCGGCAGTTTCGGTCGGCACATGAAGGTGGCGTGATAGCCGTGGCGGCGGGCGATCTGCTTCACCGCGGAGCGGAACAGCACCATGTTGTCGGCGGGCTCCAGCCCCGTCCTCGGCGCGAAAGTGAATTCGCACTGGCTTGGCCCGAACTCGACCTCGACCGAGCGCAAGGGTAGCCCGAGTGCGACGACGTCGCGGCGCAGGATCTCCAGCACCGGCTCCATCTGATCGAAGCGCTGCTCGGTGAGATACTGGTAGCCGTGGCTGAGCAGGCTCACCGAGGGCGGCGTCCCGGGCTGGCCGGCGTCCTCCGCACGCATATGCGGATCGTCGAGCTTGAAGATGTGGAATTCGACCTCGAGCCCGGCGACGAAATCGTGGCCGCGTCCAGCGAGATCATCGAGCACCTTGCGATAAAGCCCGCGCGTTGCGAACGGCACCGGGCGGCCGTCATTGAAATAGAGGTCGCACAGCACCCAGCCGGTCGTCGGCGCCCATGGCAGCACGCGGAACGTGGTGGGATCGGCGACCATCAGCACGTCGGCCGCACCCTCCATCTCCTTCATGCCGAAGCCGCCGCCTGACGTGAACACCGGAAACACCGTGCGGTGCGAGGTGTCTTTCGCCAGCATGGTCGTGGTGATGGAGCAGCCGCTCTCCAGCGCGGCGATCGCCTCGGCGGCGATGATGGTCTTGCCGCGCAGGATACCGTGCTGGTCCGGGAAGGCGAGGCGGATGACTTCGAGGTTTTTCTCCTCGACGATGCGCCGCATGCGCGTCGCCGCGTCCCTCTGCTCATCCGACCACAGCGCATGACGCGCGACGAAGGTCACTGCTATTGCTCCCCGATAGCTGTCTTTCCGGGATGGTCCGAAGGACCAGACCCGGAACCTCGAGATTCCGGGTTCGATGCTATCGCATCGCCCCGGAATGACGATGCCCTAAAAATCACTCCGCCGCCGTCAGCCGATGCACGTTGTCCGCGATCTCCTTTGGCACCGGCGCGGTCCAGGGCGCGCCGCGGCGGCGCTTGACGTCGACCTCCATCCAGTAGGTCTCCCAGCCCCGCGTCGGCCCGATGCCGTCCATGGTGGCCGGTCCCTGGATGCTGCGCGCATTGGCCTCGTCCAAGAACAGCATCGGCCTCTCGCCGCCGCCGACCTTCTCGATCTCCTGCCGCAGCAGGCGGCGGTATTGCACGATCGCCTTGTCGCTCTGGCCGAGATGCTCCTTGGTGCGGTCCTGGATCGCGCCCATCGACTCCACCGCCCACTGGTCGTGGACGTTGATGTCGTTGCCCATGCCGGTATAGGTCGCCGTCTGCTGCTCGTGCGGATCGAAGCCGTAATCGTTGCTGCGGTTCTTGCGCGATTTGTAGTCGGGCAGCTCATAGAGCTCGAGCCGCTGGTCGCGCATCTTCTTCTTGTCGACAGGGTTGGTGTAGCTGGTGAAGATCGCGTACCAGTAGCAGTTCTCGTCGTCGACCGGCACGTGCCACTGCGTGATCGTCATCTCCGTGCTCATGGGGATGACGAAGCCGTGCGGGAACAACTGGTTGGTGACGCGCACATGGGTGCGCTCCTCGTCGATCTCGCGCAGCGCGATCAGCCGCAGGCCATATTCGGTGTGCTCGACATTGATGATCGGACGGTCGTATTCGCGCAGGATCTTCGTCATCGGCAGGTCGCTGCCCGCGGAGGCGCCGCGGAACTGCTTGCCGTAGGCGGTGGAGGTGTCCTCGTCCTCGAAGAAACGATGCAGGTAGGAGGCGTGCGCGGGATCGATGCCGACCTCGAGCGCCTGGAGCCAGTTGCAGGCCATGTGGCCCTTGAACGCAAACGTATGCGTGCCGGGTGCGACGAAGCAATCGATCTCCGGAAATGCAGGCGGCTCACCCTCGCCGAGATAGGCCCAGAGGATGCCGCTCTTCTCCACCACCGGATAGGAGCGCTGGCGGATGTTCTGGCAGAGCTTCGAATCCTTCGGCTCGGCCGGGGTCTCAATGCACTGGCCGGTGGCGTCGAACAGCCAGCCATGGAAGGCGCAGCGTAGGCCGCCATGCTCGAGCCGTCCGAAGGCGAGGTCGGCGCCGCGATGCGCGCAGTGGCGATCGATCAGGCCATAGCGTCCGGCGTCGTCGCGGAACAGCACCAGGTTTTCGCCGAGCAGTTTGACCGGGCGGATCGGCCGCGCGCCTTCCAGCTCGTCGACCAGCGCCGCCGGTTGCCAGTAGCTCCGCATCAGCTTTCCGCAGGGGTCCTTCGGCCCGGTGCGGGTGATCAGGTCGTTCTGCTCCTGGCTCATCATGGCGAGTGCATCCCTTATCTCGGAGTGGCGTTTGTTCGCCTATTGAACGAATGGGCGAATTATGACATGCCTTGGATCGGCAGCAAGCACTATTTTGCAGGAAAGTCCCGGCGCCATGCCCAAGCTGAAGCGAAGCGAGAGCGACGAGCGCGCGACGGATTTCGTCGAAAGCCTCGATCGCGGCCTGCGCCTGCTTCAGTGCTTCGGCGCGACGGTCGGCCCGATGACCTTGAGTGATCTCGCCCGCGCCGCGGACCTGCCGCGCGCGACCGCGCGACGCATGCTGTTCACGCTCCAGCGTGGCGGCTTCGTTTCTGGCGACGGCAAGCTGTTCTCGCTGACGCCGCACGTGCTGACGCTGGCGGCGTCTTATCTGCGATCCAATCAGCTCGTCACGGTCCTGCAACCGGTGCTCGATCGCGTCGCGACGGCGGCAAACGAAATTTCCTCGCTCGCGGTGCTCGACGGCGACGACGTCGTGTTCGTCGCGCGCAGCAGTCCGGCGCGGATGTTCTCCGGCGGGCTCGAAATTGGCTACCGCCTGCCGGCCTTCTGCACCTCGGTCGGCCGTGCCATGCTCGGCCAGCTCGACGATGCCGAACTTGCCGCACGGTTGAAGGCGACGAAGCGTGAGGCGCTAACGCCGCAGACGGTGACCGATCCCGGGGCGCTGCTCACGCGTATCGCCGCCGACCGCGCGCAGGGCTACTCGCTGGTCGACCGCGAGGCCGAGCCGCATTTCCGCTCGATCTCCGTCCCCGTCCGCCGCTACGACGACGTGATCGTCGCAGCCATCAACATGGGCGCCCATGTCGACCGCGTGCCGGCACAGGAGCTGATCGACCGCTTCCTGCCGCTGCTGCGCGAGGGCGCCGAAGCGGTGCGCTCGCGGTTGCTGTAGCCACGGCTGCGTAGGGTGGGTTAGCCCTGCAGATGCGCAAAGCGCATCTGCTCGGCGTAACCCACCGCTTCTATCAGCGTGCGGGACGCAAAGAGGTGGGTTACGCTGACGCTAACCCACCCTACATTTCCGCCGCCCGTGCTATAATGTGCGGCACAAGAGAACAGGGAGGATGCCATGCAACATACCATGGTTCCCAGTGATCGCGTGGAGCACGTCGCCGTCTACGGGCGCGACGGCACGAAGCTCGGCACGATCGAGCGACTGATGCTCGACAAGGTCAGCGGAATGGTCACCTATGCCGTGATCAAGACCGGCGGGCTGCTCGGTACCCATCACCATTATCCGGTGCAGTGGAGCGCGCTGAAATACGATCGCGGCCGTCAGGCCTTCCAGGTCGAACTGTCGTCGGAGCAATTGAGCAGCGGCCCCTGCGAAATCGATGGCGACGAGTTCGACTGGGGCGACCGCTCGCGGCCCTACCCGCATCCGAACTATTGGTCGGTCTAGCGAGCAGGACGGGTTCGCAGCCGCACCGCGCTTGCGGGCTCGATCGAGCTTGCCGCGCCTGCCGAGCGGTATCCGAAGCGACCGCCTGGCCTATCCCGGCAGCGGCTCTTCGCCGGCCTTGGGCCAATAGGTTCCAAAGCTCCAGAGGCCGCCCTCGGAATCGCGCGCCGCGAAATCGCGGCTGCCATAGTCGGTATCGTAGGGCTCCATCTCGATCGTCGCACCGGACGCCTTCACCTTCTCATAGAGTGCGTCGGGATCATCGACAGCCAGATAAATGGCATCCGTCCGGCGGCCGCCGATGTCGCCGACCCGCTTTGCGTACGCATCATCGCGATGCGCGCCGAGCATGAGGATCGATGATCCAAATGCCAATTCGGCGTGAACGACCGTACCGTCTTTGCGATAGACCACGCGTTCGGCGAAACCGAGGACGTTCTTCAGCCAAGCGATCATCGCCTCCGCGTCCTTGCAGCGCATGGTGTGGTACAGGCGCGGCGCTTCATAGCCATTCTGCGGGTTCATGAAACTCTCCAGGTCGATTGCGACGCCGACCCTAGTTCGGATCGCGCCAGCCGGGCTTGAACAAATGGGACCAGGCGCTACCCGCCGCCGTCCCGCATCAGGCGTGGATCCGCAAAATCGAGCCGCGCGGCCCATCCGGTCGGCGTCTCGCCGCTCAATATCCGGAAGTCGCGGGCAAGATGCGCCTGGTCGGCATAGCCGGCGTCTGCCGCGACGGCTGCCCAGCCGCCGGTCCCGTCCGTGCGGGCCAGTGAGCAAGCCCGATGAAAGCGCAGCATCTGGGCCATTGTCTTCGGCGGCACGCCGATCTCGTTGTGGAAGCGGCGCGTGAGATGCTTGCGGCTCCAGCCAATGTCGGAGGCGAGCTGGGTGATCCGGACCGCGCCGGCCCGTCGCCAGAGCGTATCGAGGGCGAAGGCGATCGCCGGCGAGGGCTCATGCACAGCGCGACGAAGCACGAAGTCTTCCACGATCTCAAATCGTCGCCGCCATCCGACCGCCTCGGCAACCCTGGCGCGGAGGTTCTCGCCATCCCGTCCTAGAATGTCGTCCAGGCCGACCATGCGCGCGGTCAGATCCGGCACCGCTCCTCCGAAGAAGCGATACGCTCCAAGCGGGGTGAAATCGACCTGAACGCATTCGGCGCGGCCATCGGATTCGATGAGGACCGGTCCGGGAAAGAGGCCTGCGGCGAAACTCGGCTGAGCGTCGGCAACATCCGGTTCGCGCCCAAGTGCAATGCGGAAGGGTGTCCCCAAATTCACGAGAAGAGGCAGCGCAAGCGGCGCCGCGTGCCGGAAGCCGGCCAGCCCGACGCCGCGCTCGCGATAGAACGAGATGCTGGAGACCAGCCGCGCGAGGCGCGGCGAGGCGGGCCGACGGATGACATCGGGGTTTGCGGCAGCGTCCATCGCGCGCAGCATAGCGCCGCAATGGTGCCCCTCCAAGTGCAGGGCGCGCCCCGCCTTGCCTGTAGGGTGGCTAACGGTTGCGCATCCAGTCGGCGAGGCCGGACAGCGCCTTGTCGAGGTCCTGCCGCGCGGCAGCGTCCGCGACCGTCTCCTCCAGCGCGCCGCGCATGCAGGTGAGCCACGCATCGCGTTCGGCATCGCCGATGGCAAAGCCGATATGCCGCTGGCGCAACCGCGGATGGCCTTTCTCGACGGAATAGAGTCTTGGCCCGCCGGTCCATTCGGTGAGATAGCGCTTCAGCACGTCCCTGATCAGGCCGAGATCGGCTGCGTGCATGGCGCGGATGACTTGCGCCTCCGGCAAAGTATCCATCCGCTGATAGAAACGCTCGACCAGAAGGTCGATCGTGGCACTGCCGCCGATCCGCTCGAACATGGAAATTGCGACGTCGCTATCGGTCATGTCTTGTCCAAGGATTCGCTGTGGAGCGTTGATATATAGTGTTGTCGGAAGTCGCGCAAAATCCTCGCTGTCGTCGCGGACAAGCGCGCCCTCAAGCGCGCGCAGATCCGGGATCCATAACCACAGGGAGGATTTTGGCGAAGACTCGTCGTTCGGTACTTCTACCGATCGCAACTGATAGATCACGCGGTATGGGTCCCGGCCTTCGCCGGGACGACGGCGGGGGTTACAGCGCCACGCTGCGCAGACCAAAACTGCGCGCTTCGTTCTGCAGCACCGGGCGCACCGCGTCGATCAGGCGCGCGGCGGCGGCATCGACGGAGAGCCCTGCAGTATCCACCACCGCCGTCGCACGCGCATACAACGGCTCGCGGCTGCGCAAAATGTTGCGCAACTCCGTCATGGCGGAACGATCGTCAGCCATCGGCCGCAGATCGCCCTGGCGGCGGACACGGGCCATGTGCTCCTCGGGCTCGGCCTTCAGCCAGATCGTGTAGAACGACGACAGGATCTGGTCGAAGGTCAGGGGCTCCGAGACGATGCCGCCGCCGGTCGCCAGCACCATCAGCTCGTTGCGCGCGAGCAGCTGCTGTAGCGCCGCCTGCTCCATGCGACGAAAGCCTTCCTGGCCGTACAGCGCGATGATCTCGGCGACCGAGAGGCCGTTCTGCTGCTCGACCTCCTTGTTGAGCTCGACGAAGCTCCAGCCGACCTTCTTCGCCAGCATCCTGCCGAGCGTGGATTTGCCGGCGCCGCGCAGGCCGATCAGCGCGATGCCGCAGAATGGCGCGCGGCGCGGCGCCGATGCGCTGCCTCCGGCGAGCAGGTCCTTGGCCTGCGCGATCTGCGCCGGCGTCGCCTTGCGCAGCAGGTCGCGAAACATCTGCCAGTCCGGCGTCGGATCGGCGCTGGGGAGCAGATCTTCGAGATGCGCGCCCATCGCGTCGGAGACACGGCGGAGCAGCACGATCGAGACATTGCCCTTGCCGCTTTCGAGCTGCGCGATGTAGCGCTCCGAGATTCCTGATACCTTGGCGAGCACTTTTCGCGACATGCCGCGCAGTGCGCGCATGGTGCGCACGCGCTGGCCGAGCTGTTCGAGAAATCGGGATTCGGCGTCGGGACTGTCGGTCATGAGCCTTCTTTTGCGGATGTCCTGCGGCGCGTTTTAATGAAACATAATGCCTGCTAGCATTGACAGCAAGCCGCCGCGGTGTCTTTCTATGAATTATAATTCTAAATCCGGGGGAGAAGTCCGTGAGCGAGGGATCCTATAACGCGGTGACCTGGCTGCTCGACCGTAACGTCGAAGAGGGGCGTGGCAACAAGCTCGCCTTCGACGACACCGTCTCGCGGCTCACCTATGGCGAGCTCCAGCGCGAAAGCCGCCGCGCCGCCAACATGCTGCGCCGTCTCGGCGTCCGCCGCGAGGAGCGCGTGGCGATGATCATGCTCGATACGGTCGATTTCCCGATCGTGTTCCTGGGCGCGATCCGCGCCGGCATCGTGCCGGTGCCGCTCAACACGCTGCTGACCGCGGATCAATACGCCTACATCCTCGCCGACTGCCGTGCCCGCGTGCTGTTCGTCTCCGAAGCGCTCTATCCCGTCATCAAGGACGTCGTCGGCCGCATGCCCGATCTCGAGCATGTCGTGGTCTCCGGCGCCAAGCAGAACGGCCACAAGCAACTCGCCGAGGAGCTCGCGGGCGAGAGCGATCAGTTCACCACCGCCGCGACGCATCCGGACGAGCCGGCGTTCTGGCTCTATTCGTCCGGCTCGACCGGCATGCCCAAGGGCGTGCGCCATCTGCATTCGAACCTGCAGGCCACCGCCGACACCTACGCAAAGCAGGTGCTCGGCATTCGCGAGAGCGACGTCTGTCTCTCCGCGGCAAAGCTGTTCTTCGCCTACGGTCTCGGCAATGCGCTGACCTTCCCGATGTCGGTCGGCGCCACCGTGGTGCTGAACAGCGAGCGTCCGACGCCCGCACGCATGTTCGACCTGATGAACCGCTACAACCCGTCGATCTTCTACGGCGTGCCGACCTTGTTCGCGGCCATGCTCAACGACGAGACGATGAAGAGCGAGCGTGGCGGAAAGAGCTTGCGCATCTGCACCTCGGCCGGCGAGGCGCTGCCGGAATCCGTCGGCAACAGCTGGAAGGCGCGCTTCGGCGTCGACATTCTCGACGGCGTCGGCTCGACCGAGCTCTTGCACATCTTTCTGTCGAACGCGCCCGGCGACATCAAATACGGCTCCTCCGGCAAGCCGGTGCCGGGCTATGCGGTGCGGCTGGTCAACGAGGCCGGGCAGGACGTCGCCGACGGCGAGGTCGGCGAGCTCCTGGTCGATGCGCCCTCCGCCGGCGAAGGCTACTGGAACCAGCGCCACAAGAGCCGCCGCACCTTCGAGGGCCCGTGGACGCGCACCGGCGACAAATATGTCAGGGATGCCGAGGGCCGCTACACCTTCTGCGGCCGTGCCGACGACATGTTCAAGGTCTCCGGCATCTGGGTTTCGCCGTTCGAGGTCGAGAGCGCGCTGATCACGCATCCGGCGGTGCTGGAAGCCGCCGTCGTGCCCGAGGCCGATCCGGAAGGCCTCCTGAAGCCAAAGGCTTTCGTCGTGCTGCGTCCGGGCGTGAAGACGACGGATTTGCAGGAGACGCTGAAGGAGCACGTCAAGCAGAAGATCGGTCCGTGGAAATATCCGCGCTGGATCGACGTGGTCGACTCGCTGCCGAAGACGGCGACGGGGAAAATCCAGCGGTTCAAGCTGCGGGAAGGGGCGAATTGATTGGCTTCGTCATTCCGGGGCGCGCGAAGCGCGAACCCGGAATCTCGATCCGCAGACTGCAATCTCGGGATTCCGGATCAACTCGCTTTGCGAGTTGTACGGAATGACGGAATGAATGGAATCGACAGCATGACCAACCTCACCCCCACAGGCTTCCTCAGCATCGGCAACGCCAGCCTCGAATACAAATGGCTCGCGCCGCAATCGGCGGACGCACCGACCATCGTCATGCTGCATGAAGGCCTCGGCTCGGTGGGCCTCTGGGGCGACTTCCCGGAAAAGCTTCGAGAGGCGACCGGTGCCGGCATCTTCGTCTATTCGCGGGCGGGCTACGGGCAGTCGAGCCCGGTCGCGCTGCCGCGGCCGCTCGATTACATGCAGCGCGAGGCGCTCGATGTGTTGCCGAAACTGCTCGATGCGATCGGCTTCAAGCGTGGCCTCCTGCTCGGCCATTCCGACGGCGCCTCGATCGCGACGATCTATGCCGGCGCGCATCAGGATCATCGCCTGAACGGCCTCGTGCTGATCGCGCCGCATTTCATCGTCGAGGACATCTCGGTGAAATCCATCGCCGCGATCAAGACCACCTTCGAGACCACCGATCTCAAGACCAAGCTCGCGCGCTGGCACAAGGACGTCGACAACGCCTTCTACGGCTGGAACGGTGCCTGGCTCGATCCGAAATTCCGCGACTGGGACATCTCGGAATACCTCGCCTATATCCGCGTACCTGTCATGGTCCTGCAAGGTGTGGACGACCAATATGGCACGCTGCGCCAGGTCGAGATCGCGCAGGAAGAGTGTTATTGTCCGGTAGATTTGAAAGTCATTTCAGGCGCGGGACATTCCCCGCATCGTGAAGCGCCGGGGGCGACGCTTGACGCGATCGAGCAATTTGCAAAGGCGGCCCTGCGCGACGACCAGGGCCTTCAGGGACGCGCCGCATGACGTTGCGGAGGCGCACCTTTCATGAGTGCGCCGCCGAATGCGAGCGGCCAATTGCCGTGGCCGCAATGGGCCTATGTGCCGGGCGAGGCCGCCGGGCTTGATGCCGACTACGTGACGCTCGACATGGCCAAGGCGCTGGTGCCCTCGGCCTTTCGCGGCCATGTGCCGGCGCGCCATCCGGCGCTGCGCTACGGGCTCGCGCTCAACGACCGCGGCTATTTCTGGGAAGCGCAGGAGGTGCTGGAGGCGGTGTGGGCCGCGGCGCCCCAAGGCGGCCGCGAGCGCATTCTGCTGCGGGCCTGCATCCACATCGCCAATGCGAATTTGCGGCTGCGCATGCAGAGGTCGCATTCGGCGGCACGGCTGTTCGGCGAGGCGCTGGCGGAGCTGCGCGCGCTGAGCGCGCGCAAGACGGCTGCGGCCGGCGACGGCTTTGTCGAGAGCTTCCCCATTGCGGCGCTGACGGCCTTGCTCCAGGCCAAGATCGGCCGTCCCCAGCTCTCCAAGGCCGACTGGATCGCGCTCGGCGCCATCGTGCGGTCCTAGGCGCCCGCATGAAACAAAGTGCATGTCTTGACCGTTAAGGACTAGACGTACTCCAAAATGTGCACTATTGTGCATCTAACGGTTAAACCAAGACGAACTCAAGGGTGGCCCATGGCCGGGGAAGATCGGCGCCTCGCAGGCGGCGCGACATTCATCGATTTCCAGACCGAACCGTCCCGCTACAAGCACTGGAAGCTCGCGGTCGACGGCGACGTCGCGACCCTGACCATGGACGTCGACGAGAATGGCGGCCTGTTCGAGGGCTATCTGCTCAAGCTCAATTCCTACGACCTCGGCGTCGACATCGAGCTTGCCGATGCGATCCAGCGGCTGCGCTTCGAGCATCCCGAGGTGAAGGTCGTGGTGATGCGCTCGGCCAAGAACCGCGTGTTCTGCGCCGGCGCCAACATCCGCATGCTCGCGGGCTCGACCCACGCCCACAAGGTCAACTTCTGCAAGTTCACCAACGAGACCCGCAACGGCATGGAGGATTCGTCCGAAAATTCCGGCCAGCGCTTCATCACCGTGGTGAACGGCTCGGCCGCCGGCGGCGGCTATGAGCTCGCGCTCGCGACCGACTACATCATCCTCGCCGACGACGGTGCGTCTTCGGTGGCGCTGCCCGAAGTGCCGCTGCTCGCGGTGCTGCCCGGCACCGGCGGCCTCACCCGCGTCGTCGACAAGCGCAAGGTGCGCCGCGACCATGCCGACTTCTTCTGCACCATCGAGGAAGGCGTGAAGGGCAAGCGCGCCGTGCAATGGCGTCTCGTCGACGAGATCGCGCCGAACTCCAAGCTGGAAGGCAAGATTGCCGAGCGCGTCAAGGAATTCGCAGCTTCCTCGAGGCGCAGCGGCAGCGGCAAGGGCATTGCGCTGACGCCGCTCAGGCGCATCGTCGACGAGACCAGCCTGCGCTACGGCTTCGTCACCGTCGACGTCGATCGTGCCGCCCGTATCGCCACCATCTCGATCAAGGCGCCGGAGGCAGCTCCGCCCGCCGACATCGACGGCATGATGGCGCAGGGCGCTTCGTTCTGGCCGCTCCAAGTCGCGCGCGAGCTTGACGACGCGATCCTGCATCTGCGCATCAACGAGCTCGAGATCGCCATGCTGGTGTTCAAGAGCCACGGCGACCGCGCCCATGTGCTCGCAGTCGACGCCTTCCTCGACGCCAACAAGGCGCACTGGCTGGTCAACGAGATCAGGCATTACTGGAAGCGCGTGCTGAAGCGTATCGACGTCACCTCGCGGACGCTGGTGACGCTGGTCGAGCCCGGCTCCTGCTTTGCCGGCACGCTCGCCGAGCTCGTCTTCGCCGCCGACCGCTCCTACATGCTGATCGGCACCCGCCAGGGCGACAACCGGCCGCCGCCGTCGATCGAACTGTCGGCGATGAACTTTGGCCCGTATCCGATGAGCCATGGTTTGACGCGGCTGCAGTCGCGCTTCCAGGCCGACCCGTCCGACCTGGAGCGCGCGGAAGCCACCGTCGGCACCAGCTTGGACGCCGAGGAGGCCGAGGAGCTTGGCCTCGTCACCTTCGCGCTCGACGACATCGACTGGGATGACGAGGTCCGCGTATTTCTGGAGGAGCGCGCCAGCTTCTCGCCCGACAGCCTCACCGGCATGGAAGCGAGCCTCCGCTTCGTCGGCCCGGAGACGATGGAATCAAAGATCTTCGCGCGCCTCACCGCCTGGCAGAACTGGATCTTCCAGCGCCCGAACGCGGTCGGCGAGGAAGGCGCGCTCCGCCGCTACGGCAGCGGCCAGAAGCCGAAATTCGATATGACAAGAGTTTAGGGAGAAGCACGGCCATGAACATGAACATCATGAACGTCGACTACTCGACCAAGATTCCCAACAACGTCAATCTCGCCGAAGACCGCCAGGTGCTGAAGGCGCTGGAAGGCTGGCATCCCGGCTACATGGACTGGTGGAGCGACATGGGGCCGGAAGGTTTCCAGGAGTCGCTGGTGTATTTGCGCACCGCCTACTCCGTCGATCCGCGCGGCTGGGCCAAGTTCGACTATGTCCGCATGCCCGACTATCGCTGGGGCATCCTGCTTGCGCCGCAGGAAGAGAACCGCGTCGTTCCCTTCGGAGAGCATTATGGCGAGCCGGCCTGGCAGGAAGTGCCGGGCGAGCATCGCGCCATGCTGCGCCGCCTGATCGTGATCCAGGGCGACACCGAGCCGGCCTCGGTCGAGCAGCAGCGCCATCTCGGCAAGACCGCGCCCTCGCTCTACGACATGCGCAACCTGTTCCAGGTCAATGTCGAGGAAGGCCGTCACCTCTGGGCGATGGTCTACCTGCTCCAGAAGTATTTCGGTCGCGACGGCCGCGAGGAAGCCGACGATCTGCTGCGCCGCCGCTCCGGCGATGCGGACGCGCCGCGCATGCTCGGTGCGTTCAACGAGGCGACGCCGGACTGGCTGTCCTTCTTCATGTTCACCTACTTCACCGACCGCGACGGCAAGATGCAGCTGCACAGCCTCGCGCAGTCGGGCTTCGATCCGCTCTCGCGCACCTGCCGCTTCATGCTCACGGAAGAAGCGCACCACATGTTCGTCGGCGAGACCGGCATCACCCGTGTCGTGCAGCGCACCTGCGATGCGATGCGCGAGGCCGGCATCACCGATCCCACCGACATCGCCAAGGTCCGCGCGCTCGGCGTGATCGACCTGCCGACCATCCAGAAGAAGCTGAACCTGCACTATACGCTGTCGCTCGACCTGTTCGGCTCGGAGGTCTCGACCAACGCGGCCAACGCCTTCAACGCCGGCATCAAGGGCCGCTATCACGAGACCCAGATCGAGGACGATCACCAGCTCAAGAACGCCACCTATCCGGTGCTCAAGTTCATCAACGGCGAGATCAAGCTGGTGGACGAGCCGGCGCTGACCGCGCTCAACATGCGCCTGCGCGACGATTACAGCCAGGATTGCGTCAAGGGCATGCTGCGCTGGAACAAGGTGATCTCGACCGCGGGCTACGACTTCAAGCTGGCCTTGCCCAACGTCGCCTTCCACCGCCACATCGGCGAGTTCAAGGACGTCCATGCGACGCCCGACGGCATTTTGATCGACGATGCCACCTGGGCCAAGCGCAAGGACGAGTGGCTGCCTTCGACCGCCGACGGCGACTTCATCACCTCCTTGATGCAGCCAGTCACCGAAACCGGCGAGTTCGCCTCCTGGATCTCGCCGCCGAAAGTCGGCATCGACAACAAGCCCGGCGATTTCGAGTACGTGAAGATCGAGTCGTAACGGCTGCTCGCGAGTCGCGACGGCCGCGCCACAACTCTGGTGTCGTCCCGGCGAAGGCCGGGACCCATAACCCCAGGGAGCAGTTTGGCGAAGACTCGTTGTCCGGTACTCATACCAACCGCAATCGATAGATTCCGCGGTATGGGTCCCGGCCTTCGCCGGGACGACATTGGAGTATGACGCACCGCCGCGCTGACGCTCGCCGCCTAACCCGCGATCTCCAGCCCGGCATTGGCGTAGACCACGCCGCCATCCACCGCGATGGTGTTGCCGACCACGTAATCGCCGGCACGCGAGGCGAGATAGATCGCGACCCCTGCCATGTCCTCGTCGGTTCCGATGCGCCGCGCCGGGATGCGCTTGGCGACCTCGTCCGAATGGTCGCGCGCGGCCCGGTTCATGTCGGACTTGAACGCGCCGGGCGCGATGGCGGTGACGTTGATGTTGTCCTTGATCAGCTTCGTCGCCATGCGCCGCGTCAGATGGATCACGGCGGCCTTGCTGGCGGCGTAGGAATAGGTCTCGCCCGGATTGACGAAGATGCCGTCGACCGAGGCGATGTTGATGACCTTGGCCGGACGTTCCGCGCTTGCCGCCGCGCGCAGCGGCTTCGCCAGCGCCTTGGTCAGGAAGAACAGCGACTTGACGTTGAGGTCCATCACCTTGTCCCAGCCGCTTTCTGGGAATTCGTCGAACTCCGCGCCCCAGGCCGCGCCGGCATTGTTGACGAGGATGTCGAGCTTCGGCTCCAGCTTGATGATTTCGCCGGCGAGCTTGTCGCAGCCTTCGACGGTCGAGATGTCGATCGGCAGCGCGATGCACTCGCCGTCATATTGGCCTGACAGCTCTTTCGCCGTCGCCTCGCACGGTCCCGCCTTGCGCGCGGTGATGTAGACCTTCGCAGCGCCCTGCGCCAGGAAGCCCGCCGCGATCATCTTGCCGATGCCGCGCGAGCCGCCGGTCACGAGTGCGATGCGGCCTTTGAGCGAGAACAGATCGTTGAACATGGTGCCTCCCTTGGTTTGGCGACGTTTTGAGCGGAGAGGGGGAGGGAGTCAATCGCGTCCTCGTCCTCGCGAAGTGAGCTGAAGACGATGAGAGTGTCGCGCGACAGCGGTGCAATCCCCTCGGTGTCGTCCCGGCGGAGGCCGGGACCCATAACCACAGGGAGAGGTTTGGCGAAGGCTGGTCGTTCGGGATTGATACCGATCGCAATCGAAAAATCACGCGGTATGGGTCCCGGCCCCCGTGCGCAATTGCGCACTAGGCCGGGACGACAATTAGGCCGCCGCAATCCGGCGGAAGCCGTTCCACATCGCGGTCGCGGCGCCCGAGGTCAGCACCGGCAGGATACGCGCGTCCTGGTAGTTGCCGTTGAGCGAGACGCGCGGCAGCGCGGTCATGTGGCCGGCGTTCTCGGCGAACAGCATGCCGGGTCGCGTCGTCACCGCGCTCTTGAAGCCGGCCGATGCGGCCAGCGCAAATTCGCGCATCCCGGCAGCCTCGCGGTCGCCATAGGGATAGGCGAAGTGCAGCACGGGACGCTCCAGCGCCCTCTCGATCCGCGTGCGGCTGACCGCCATCTCCTGCGCGGCGATCTCCTCGCTCTGCCTGGCGAGATTGCAATGGCTGATGGTGTGCGCGCCGATCGTGACCAGCGGATCTGCGGCCAGCTGCTTCACCCCGTCCCAGGACAGGCAGAGGGTGCGGCACAGCGCTTCCATGTCGACGCCATGCCTGGCGCAGAGCGCGGCGATCTCGCGCGAGAGATCATGCTCGCCCGGCAGCGCGCGCAGCCAGTCGTGCAGGCGGTCGAACGCCGCCTGTTTCGCGGCAGGCGTCGTCGCGTCGAGCCGGAGCGCGGAATCGCCGATTGTTACGTCGATCTGCTCGGCCCCGGCGATCACGGCTTCCAGCGCCGTCCACCACAGCCGCCCCGTGCCCTCGGCGAAATCGCTGGCGACATAGACCGCCAAAGGCGCGTCAAATTCGCGCAGCACCGGCAGCGCATGGTCCAGATTATCGCGATAGCCGTCGTCGAGGGTGAAGGCGGCGAAGCGGCGGGTGAACCGGCCCTGCACCAGCCGCTCATGCAGCTCGTCCATGCTGACGATGTCGATGTCGCGCGAGCGCAGATGGCGCAGCGTCGCGCGCAAGAAATCCGGGGTGACCTCCAGATGCCGGTTCGGCTGGAACGCGGCCTCGCGGGCCGGCCGCACGTGGTGCAGCATGAAAATGGCGCCAACGCCCGACAGGAGCGGGCGCAACAGGTGGTGCGCTCCGCTGAAATAGAGTGCTCCCAGCCCGGCGCGGATGACGTTGTTACGAAGTTGTTTCATGACCCGCTGGCGGACTCTGGCCTTCCGTTTTCAACTTACGGAAGAACCCTTGAAGAAAAAGTTATTCCAATTGTCCACGCAAAGGCCTTGCGAGGGCCGCCATTTCCGGTTTGACAGCCTGCCAAGGGTTTGTTTTGTCTCCGGTTCCAGAGTTCGGGTCGTCGAATGCAGAAGCTTTTCAGGTGGGCCAGCAAATGGTGGCCAGGGCTGATCCCCCTGGCCGTCATGTGGGGATTTGCGGCCTGGAATAACACCTTACCGGTCGAGGCGGACCTGTCTGCCCGCAGCTCGGCGGCGCTCAAGGATACCGTTCTGGACAAGACCCGGATCGCGGTGGACGGCCGCGACGTCAGCCTGGCCGCGGACGCCTTTTCCGAGGAAGGGCGCCGTGACGCCGTGATGGCGGTGGAGATCGTCCCGGGCGTGCGCCTGGTCGACGACCGGACCCGCCTCGTTGCCGAGGCGAAGCCCTTCGTCTGGAACGCCGAACGTGACGTGGTGCGGGTGACGCTGTCGGGCTCCGCGCCCTTGCCGTCGATGAAGGCCCGCCTGACGGAGGTGGCACGCAAGGAGGTCGGCGGCGTCGAGGTGGCCGATCAGATGGGGCTGGCGCGTGGCGCGCCACCGCGTTTCGAGGCCGCCGCGATGCTTCTGCTCGACCAGATCGGCAAGCTCAAGGACGGCAAGATCACGATCTCCGACACAAAGGTCAATCTGTCCGGGATGGCGCGCGAGCTCGGCGGACGCGAGGCGATCGCGGCTGCGCTGAAGAATTTGCCGGAAGGGTTCTCGATCGCCGCCAATGACATCAAGGCGCCGCCCTACATCTTCCAGGCCTACAAGGACCCGGTTGCCGCGACCGTGACGCTGACCGGCTATGTTCCGGACAACAACGTCCATGCGGCGATCGCAACCAGCGCGTCGCGAAAATTCTTCAACGAGAAGGTCGTCGACAATCTCAAGGCCAGCCTCGGCGCGCCCGGCGCCTTCAACCCCGCCGTGGTCGCAGCGCTCGGAGCGCTGTCGCGGCTGTCGACCGGCACGCTCGTGGTGTCCGATCGCGAGGTGAAGCTGTCGGGCGATGCGCTCTATGAAGGCGCTGCCAACGACATTCGCGCCGGTCTCGGCAAGGACTTCCCGAAAAACTGGCAGTACAAGCCGGAAATCACGGTGAAGCCCGCGCCGGGCCCGGTCGACGGCACTGTCTGCCAGCAATTGTTCTCCGAGCTCCTGACCAAGGGCAAGATCCGCTTCGCAACGAAGCGCGCCGACATCGATCCGGACTCTGCGGGGATCCTCGACCACCTGATCGAGACGGCGCTGCGCTGTCCCACCACCAATATCGAGGTCGCCGGGCACACCGATGCCGACGGTGAGGACGCGTTCAACCAGGCTCTCTCGGAGAAGCGCGCGCAGGCGGTGATCGACTATCTGGTCAAGGCCGGCCTTCCCGCCAGCCGCTTCGCCGCGGTCGGCCACGGCAGCACGCAGCCCGTCGCCGGCAACGACACCGACGACGGCAAGGCGCAGAACCGCCGCATCGAATTTCTGGTGAGGTGACGATGCCCTATCTCCTCTCGTTCCATCTGGGCTGGCTGATCGGATCGCTGGTGCTGGGTTTCTGCATGGGCTGGATCTCGGTGGTCCAGCGCGGCAACGGCACCTCGAAGGTCACCGCGCGCTGGCTCGCCGCGCTCGCCGTCGCGCTGGTCGCGGCCTCGTTCGCGCATGTGGTCCCCGGCCGCTTCGGCTACTGGCTCGACCTCGGCCTCATCATGTTCGCCTGCTACCTGGTCGGCTGCACCATCGGCGCCTGGCTGCGCGACCGGGTGGTCTCGCGGAGCCAGCCGGCGGCTTGAGTCTCGGCGGCCCGCCCCAAGGGAACGCTCACCTGACATTGCGATAACGGCTTGATCGGCAAGCAAATTGCCCAATGGGAAAAACGTGCTTGACTTTAATACGTACGTACGTATTATTTGTTCCATGCCAAAGCCCTCGCTCAAAGACGCTATCCTCGACGCCGGCCTCAAGGTCATGTTCCGGACCGGCTATCACGGCACCAGCGTGCGCGACGTCACCGCTGCGGCGGGCGCGCCGCAGGGGTCCTTCACCAACCATTTCCGCTCCAAGGAAGCGTTCGCTTCGGAGGTGCTCGACCGCTACTTCGACGTCACCAGGGGGCTGGTCGCAGAAGCGCTTGAGGACGCCTCGCTGACGCCGCGCGCCCGTCTCAAGCGCTATCTCGACATCATCAGCGGCCGGCTCGAGGCCGACGGTTATGGTCGTGGCTGTCTGATCGGCGATCTCAGCCTGGAGGCGACCGGCAGCAGCGAAATGCTGCGCACACGCCTGACCGAGATCTTTGCCGAATGGCGCGTGCCGTTCGCGGCCTGCATCGCCGACGCTCAGGCGCGCGGCGAGATCGCCTCCGATTTCGAGCCGGGGGAGCTTGCCGACTTCCTGCTCGCATCCTGGCAGGGCGCGATCCTGCGGATGAAGGTCGATCGCAATCCGAAAGCGCTCGAACGTTTCAAGACCATCGCATTTCAAACCGTGTTCAAGGAGCCGACATGAGCAAGCCAATCGAGATCGAGATTCGCAACGCGCCCGTGCTGGGAAGCAGCATGGCTTATCGCGAGACGGGTGCGCAGGATGCGCCGGTCGTGCTGTTTCTGCACGGCAACCCAACCTCGTCGCACATCTGGCGCAACATCCTGCCGTTGGTGTCACCGGTCGCGCATTGCATTGCGCCCGATCTCATCGGCCTCGGCCAATCCGGCAAGCCCGACATCGCCTACCGCTTCTTCGACCATGTCCGCTATCTCGATGCGTTCATCGAACAGCGCGGCATCACATCGGCCTATCTCGTCGCACAGGACTGGGGCACCGCGCTCGCATTTCATCTCGCCGCGCGCCGGCCGGATTTCGTGCGCGGATTAGCCTTCATGGAATTCATCCGCCCGATGCCGACCTGGCAGGATTTCCACCATACCGAGGTCGCGGAGGAGCAAGACCATGCCGAGGCGGCGAGAGCGGTCTTTCGCAAGTTCAGGACGCCGGGCGAGGGTGAGGCCATGATCCTCGAGGCGAATGCGTTCGTCGAGCGCGTTCTGCCCGGCGGAATCGTCCGCAAGCTCAGCGACGACGAGATGGCGCCCTATCGTGCGCCGTTCCCGACGCCCGAGAGTCGTCGCCCCGTTCTTGCGTTTCCCCGCGAACTGCCGATTGCGGGCGAGCCTGCCGATGTCTATGAGGCGCTCCAATCCGCTCATGAGGCGCTGGCCGCATCTTCCTATCCGAAACTGCTGTTCACGGGCGAGCCGGGGGCGCTGGTCGCGCCGGAATTTGCCGGGCGGTTTGCGACCTCGCTGAGGCATTGCGCGTTGATCCGGCTCGGCGCGGGATTGCACTATCTGCAGGAGGACCATGCTGACGCAATCGGCCGATCGGTGGCGGGCTGGGTCGCGGGCATCGAGGCGGTGCGTCCGCAGCTCGCAGCGTGAGGAGGGATGAGATGTCGGATGTGACGATCATCTATTGCCGTCCCTGCGGCTACGAGAAGCGTGCGAAGGAAGTTGCCGCGGCGCTGCGCCGGCAACTGGCGCTGGAGGCGGATCTCGTGGCGGGGAAGGGCGGCATCTTTCAGGTCAAGCTCGGCGACAGGATTGTCGCCAGCCGCAGCAAGGGCCATTTTCCCGGGACCGACGAGATCGTCGCGGCCGTCGCCGCGGCGCGGCATTGATCCGGGGAGGCACGCAGATGTCGGTTGTCTGGAACGAAGATCTGGCGGCAATCGACTGGAACGAGCTTTCCGCGCTCTACCGCATCGCTCCGCTCGGCAACAAGACACCAGCCGATCTCGCGCTCGTGTTCGGCAACAGCATGTTCTGTGCCTTCGCTTATGACCAGGGCCGGCTGGTTGGCGCCGGCCGGGCGCTGGCGGACGGCCGCGACTGCGCCTATCTCTGTGACGTCGCGGTGGCCCCGGACTGTCAGGGGCAAGGCCTCGGCCGCGAGATCATCGAGCGGCTGCTGGCGCGATGCCGCGGACATCGCAAAATCATCCTCTACGCGGTGCCTGGCAAAGAGGGCTTTTATGAGCGTCTCGGCTTCCGCCGGATGACGACGGCCATGGCGATCTTCGACGACCAGGCCAGCGCCTATCAGCGCGGCTATCTGACCGCCCCTTAAGCTGCCGCTGCGCTGCACCCGTCCGGTGCATCGGGAAATCCGTCCGGAACGACCCCGTCGCCCCTCTTTCAACAGCCGGGCGCGGTCCATACATTGACGTCGGCTTAAAACGTGACGGAACATTGTGCGGCCGAAATCATCAAAACTTCATGGCGCCTGCGCAGGATTGCCATGGAGATTCGCGTCAGCCTTGCCGCCGAAAGCGCCAAACCGTGCATCAGGAGCCCGCAACCCTGCCTAAAATATTGAAGGCACGTGATTTTGTTCGAATTGACGAATTCCACTCCGCCGCAAAACGCGCTAGTGGAGGGGCAGGGGGCACGCGCGATGCCGGAGCCGGCGGCGAGGGTTCGTTGAGTGCCTGTACGTCGTCCGTCTGTTCGCCGGCCGTCCTGGCCGCTGAAGCGTTGTTCGAGGTCTAGATGCTGGAAGCCATACGCAGGGCGACGACGTTGCTGCGGCAGAAGCAAATCCTGCATAAGCTTGGAGTTGTGATCAGCGTCGCGGTCATCGGCATCGCTTGCTATGTGCTCTACCACATGCTGCGCGGCATCGATTTCAACGAGGTGATCGAGGCGATCAAGAGCACCGAGCCGAGCCAGATTGCGATGGCGGCGCTGTTCGTGGCCGCGGGCTATTTCACCCTGACCTTCTACGACCTGTTCGCCGTGCGCGCGATCGGCCACGCCCATGTGCCTTACCGCATCAATGCGCTCGCCGCCTTCACCAGCTATTCGATCGGCCACAATGTCGGCGCCAGCGTCTTCACCGGCGGCGCGGTGCGCTACCGCATCTATTCGGCCTATGGGCTGAACGCGATCGACGTCGCCAAGATCTGCTTCCTCGCCGGCCTGACCTTCTGGCTCGGCAATGCCGCCGTGCTGGGGCTCGGCATCTCCTACCATCCGGAGGCGGCGGCCTCGATCGACCAGCTTCCGCCCTGGCTGAACCGGACGCTGGCGCTGATGATCATCGTGGGACTGGTCGGCTATGTGGTCTGGGTCTGGACCCAGCCGCGCGTGGTCGGCCGCGGGCCCTGGACCGTGGTGCTGCCGGGCGGACCGCTGACGCTGCTCCAGATCGCGATCGGCATCATCGATCTCGGCTTCTGCGCGCTCGCGATGTACGTGCTGGTCCCGGACGAGCCCAATCTCGGCTTCGTCGTGGTTGCCGTGATCTTCGTGTCGGCGACCCTGCTCGGCTTTGCCAGCCACTCGCCCGGAGGCCTCGGGGTGTTCGACGCCGCCATGCTGGTCGGCCTCTGGCAGATGGACCGGGAGGAACTCCTCGGCGGCATGCTGCTGTTCCGCGTCCTCTATTATCTGTCCCCCTTCGTCATATCTGTAATCTTGCTGACGTTTCGCGAAGTTATAATCGGCGCCCGATCGAAGCGTTTGCAGCAGGCGGCGCTCAAGCTCGACCCCGGCCCGGCGCGTGAAGCCGCCTATGTGAGAGAGCGCAGCGACAGCGGCGCCTGATCGGCCAAGCCTTTAGGTCAAAGCCTTCAGGACAGGGCCGTCAGGACAAGCCCTTAGGAGAAGCCCGCCCGATGGCGATCGACGCCCCCTCGTCTCCCACCGCGCAGCCCTGGTCCGACCGGCTGCGGCACTCGACGATCATCCTGATCGCCGCGGCGCTGGCGCTGTCGGTCGTGGTCTCGCTCGGCGAATTGTCGGCGTTGCACGCCATTGCCGTGTTCCTCTGCATCGCCGCTGCGGCGCTGATCCCCTGGCGGCTGCACGACACCGCCGCCTCGCGCGACGATGTCAGGCGCATCAATCCGGTCGAGAGCGCCGCGGTGGCCGCGGTCGTCGCCGGCATGCCGGACCCGGCGGTGCTGCTCGACCGCGCCGGCCGCGTCATCCATCTCAACGCGGCCGCGGCCCAGCTCGCGCCGGCGCTGCGCCGGAACGAACTCGCCCAGTTCGCGCTGCGCTCGCCGGAGATCATCACGGCGTTGCGCGAGTCGATCGCGACCACCGAGCCGCGGCGCGCGACCTATCTCGACCACGTCCCGGTCGATCGCTGGATGGAGCTGATCATCACGCCGGTGCCGGTGCCGACCACCTTCGGCGGCGCCGACAAATGCATGCTGATGACCTTCCACGACCAGACGCCGCTGCGCCGGGTCGAGGAGATGCGCGCCGACTTCGTCGCCAATGCCAGCCACGAGCTGCGCACGCCGCTCGCCGCGCTGTCCGGCTTCATCGACACGCTCCAGGGCCAGGCCAAGGACGACCCCAAGGCGCGCGAGCGCTTCCTCGGCATCATGCACAACCAGGCCACCCGCATGGCGCGCCTGATCGACGATCTACTCTCGCTGTCGCGGGTCGAGCTGTCGGCCCATGTGCGGCCCGACACCCTGGTCGACCTTCTGCCGATCATCCGCCAGGTCGCCGACGGGCTCGAGCCGCTGGCGCGCGAGCGCCAGGTCGAGGTCGAGATCCATCTGCCGGAGCCGCCGGTGATGATCGCGGGCGACCGCGAGGAGCTGCTCCGCCTGTTCGAGAACCTGATCGAGAACGCGCTCAAATACGGTGCCTCGGGCGGACGCGTCATCGTGTCACTGACCTCGGGCGCCGCCACTGATGGAACTCAGGAAATCCGGGTCATGGTCCGGGATTTCGGCCCCGGCATCGCGCCCGAGCACCTGCCGCGGCTGACCGAACGGTTCTACCGGGTCGACGTCGGCGACAGCCGCCTGCAGGGCGGGACCGGGCTCGGATTATCGCTGGTGAAACATATTCTTAACCGGCATCGCGGCCGGCTTGTGATCGAAAGCGTGCCCAAACAGGGCGCCACTTTCACCGCCTGCTTTCCCCAGGTCAGGCCCCCGGCGACAGCCTAAAACTCAAGCGATTTCAATTGCTTGAAGATGTCATCCGACTGTCACTAAACCTTCGTAAAAGCACAGCCGACCGCTCCTAAAGGGGCGGCACGGGGAGCGCGATCGGGCGCGGATGGCGCTTCGCTCCCCTGTATGGAGACCAGCATGAATTTCCTCAAAACCATCGTCGCTGCCGGCTTGGTCGCCGCATCGACGACGGCAGCCTTTGCTGCCGACATCACCGGCGCCGGTGCGACGTTCCCATTCCCGATCTATTCCAAGTGGGCTGACGCCTACAAGAAGGAGACCGGCAACGGTCTGAACTACCAGTCGATCGGTTCCGGCGGCGGCATCAAGCAGATCCAGGCCAAGACCGTGACCTTCGGCGCCAGCGACGCGCCGCTCAAGGCCGAGCAGCTCGAGAAGGACGGCCTCGTCCAGTGGCCGATGGTGATGGGCGCCATCGTTCCGGTCGTCAACATCGAGGGCGTGAAGCCGGGCGAAATGGTGTTCGACGGCGAGACGCTCGCCAGCATCTATCTCGGCAAGATCACCAAGTGGGACGATGCCGCGATCAAGAAGCTCAATCCGAACCTGAAGCTGCCGTCGGAGGCGATCACCGTGGTCCGCCGTTCGGACGGTTCGGGCACCACCTTCAACTTCACCAACTACCTCTCCAAGGCCAGCGCGGACTGGAAGAGCAAGGTCGGCGAGGGCACGGCCGTCGAGTGGCCGGTCGGCGTCGGCGCCAAGGGCAACGAGGGCGTGTCCGGCAACATCGGCCAGACCAAGAACTCGATCGGCTACGTCGAGTACGCCTATGCCAAGCAGAACAAGCTGACCTACGCCGGTCTCGTCAACAAGGCCGGCAAGCCGGTGCAGCCGACCGTCGAGGCCTTCCAGGCGGCCGCCTCGAACGCCGACTGGGCCAAGGCGCCCGGCTACTACGTCATCCTGACCGACCAGCCCGGCGAGAAGTCCTGGCCGATCACGGCGGCGACCTTCATCCTCATGCACAAGGATGCCACCGACAAGGCGGCCTCGCAGGAAGCCATCAAGTTCTTCCGCTGGGCCTTCAAGAACGGCGGCAAGGCGGCTGAAGAGCTCGACTACATCCCGATGCCCGAGGGTGTCGTGACCCTGATCGAGAAGACCTGGGCTGCCGAGATCAAGAGCTAAGCGCTCCAGTCCCGGACAGCGCGCCGGGATCTGAAAAGACCTCCGCTCCGGATCGGCCCAGCGCCGCATCCGGAGCGCAAGACCAACAACAAGACCGACAGCAAGCGTATATAACGGGTACAGGGGATCGGCGTGGCAGAGATGGCCGTTCAGAGCGATATAATCGACGACGCCGGACCGTATGATCGCGCCAAGGCCTTGAGCGCGTTCAAGCTCGGCGACGTCACCTTCTACTGGATCACGCGGCTCTCCGCGATCTCGGTGCTGCTGATCCTCGGCGGCATCATCATTTCGCTGATCGTCGGCGCTTTCCCGGCGATCAAGGAATATGGCCTGTCGTTCCTATGGACGCAGCGCTGGGCGCCGTCGGCGGATCCGCCCGTGCTCGGCGCGCTCGGGCCGATGTACGGTACGCTCGTCACCTCCTTCATCGCGATGCTGATCGCCATTCCCGTTGGCCTCGGCATTGCGATCTTCCTCACCGAGCTCTGTCCGCAATGGCTGCGCCGCCCAATCGGGATGGCGATCGAGCTGCTCGCCGGCATTCCCTCGATCATCTACGGCATGTGGGGCTTCTTCGTGCTGGGCCCGTTCCTGGCCAACACCTTCCAGCCCTTCATGATCAAGATCTTCGACGGCGTCCCCGTCTTGGGCGCGATCTTCGCGGGGCCCCCGTCCTATCTCAGCCTGTTCAACGCCGCGCTGATCCTCGCCATCATGGTGCTGCCCTTCATCACCTCGATCTCGGTCGACGTGTTCAAGACGGTGCCGCCGGTGCTGAAGGAGGCCGCCTACGGCGTCGGCTGCACCACCTGGGAAGTCGTGCGCAGCGTGGTGATCCCCTACACCCGCGTCGGCGTCATTGGCGGCGTCATGCTGGCGCTGGGTCGCGCGCTCGGCGAGACCATGGCGGTGACGTTCATCATCGGCAACTCGTTCCGCATCTCCTCCTCGATCTTCGCCCCGGGCACCACGATCTCGGCGGCGATCGCATCCGAGTTCGCCGAGAGTGACGGCTTGCATCAGTCCGGCCTGATCCTGCTCGGCCTCCTGCTGTTCGTGCTGACCTTCTTCGTGCTCGCAGCGGCACGGCTGATGCTGATGCGGCTGGAAAAGAAGGCGGGGAACTGACGCCATGAACCCGATCTATTCACGCCGCCGCCGCAAGGACTTCGTCATCCGCGGACTCTGCATGGCCGCCGCCGCCTTCGGCGTCACCTGGCTTGCGCTGATCCTGATCACACTGCTTTACAACGGCATCGCCGGTCTGAACCTTGAGATTTTCGTGGCGGACACGCCGCCTCCGGGCTCGACTGAAGGCGGCCTGCGCAACGCCATCGTCGGTTCGATTATCATGACCGTGCTCGGCGTCGGCATCGGCGCGCCGCTCGGCCTGTTCGCCGGCACCTATCTCGCCGAGTACGGCCGCAACGACAAGCTGACCTCGGTGATCCGCTTCATCAACGACATCCTGCTCTCGGCGCCCTCGATCATCATCGGCCTGTTCATCTACGGCGCGGTGGTGGTGCCGATGCGCGGCTTCTCGGCGATCGCAGGCAGCCTCGCGCTCGCCGTCATCGTCATCCCGGTGGTGCTGCGCACGACCGAGGACATGCTGCTGCTGGTGCCGAACGCGCTGCGCGAGGCGGCGTCCGCCCTCGGCCTGCCGCGCTCGCTGGTGATCAAGCGGATCGCCTACCGCGCCGCCCGCTCCGGCCTCATCACCGGCGTGCTGCTCGCAACCGCCCGCGTCGCCGGCGAGACCGCGCCGCTGCTCTTCACCGCGCTGTCGAACCAGTTCTTCAGCCTCGGCCTGAACAAGACGATGGCGAACCTGCCTGTCACCATCAACAACTTCGTCCAGAGCCCCTACGCCTATTGGAAGCAGCTGGCCTGGAGCGGCGCGCTGCTGATCACGATTACCGTGCTTGCCCTGAACATTGGCGCGCGCATCCTTGGCGCCGAGAGGACCGCAAAATGAGTGAGCTTTCCGTATCGATGAGCGCGGCTGGTGGTTTGCCCCAGGCGCCGGTGTTGCCCGAGGCCCCGGCCAAGGTGACGGTGCGCAACCTCAACTTCTATTACGGCGAGCACCACGCGCTGAAGAACATCAACCTGACGCTCGGCGCCAACCGCGTCACGGCGTTCATCGGCCCGTCGGGCTGCGGCAAGTCGACCCTGCTGCGCATCTTCAACCGGATGTACGACCTCTACCCGGGCCAGCGCGCCACCGGCCAGCTCATGCTCGACCAGACCAACATCCTCGACGGCAAGCTCGACCTCAATCTGCTGCGCGCCCGCGTCGGCATGGTGTTCCAGAAGCCGACGCCGTTCCCGATGACGATCTACGAGAACATCGCCTTCGGCATCCGCCTCTACGAGAAGATCTCGAAGTCCGAGATGGACGACCGCGTCGAGAAGGCGCTGCGCGGCGGCGCGCTATGGAACGAGGTCAAGGACAAGCTCAACGCCTCCGGCCTGTCGCTCTCCGGCGGCCAGCAGCAGCGCCTCTGCATCGCCCGCACCGTCGCGGTGCGGCCCGAGGTGATCCTGTTCGACGAGCCCTGCTCGGCGCTCGACCCGATCTCGACCGCCAAGGTCGAGGAGCTGATCCAGGAACTGTCCGAGAACTACACGATCGCGATCGTCACCCACAACATGCAGCAGGCGGCGCGCGTCTCCGACAAGACCGCCTTCATGTATCTCGGCGAGCTGATCGAGTTCGACGACACCAGCAAGATCTTCACGTCGCCGAGCGACCGGCGCACGCAGGATTACATCACCGGCCGGTTCGGCTGAGGAGACGGGACATGGGTTCTGAACATACCGCAAAGGCCTTCGACACCGACCTCCAGGAGCTCACCCGGCTCGTCGCCGAGATGGGCGGGATTGCCGAGCGCATGATCGTCGATTCCGTCGACGCGCTGATCCGCCGTGACGTCGCGCTCGGCCAGCGCGTGGTCGCCACCGACACCGAGCTCGACGCGCTGCAGAAGCGCATCGAGGAGCGCGCCGTGCTCACCATCGCCCGCCGCCAGCCGATGGCGGTCGATCTGCGCGAGATCGTCGGCGCCATGCGCGTTGCGACCGATCTCGAGCGCATCGGCGACCTCGCCAAGAACATGGGCAAGCGCGTCGCGGCGCTGGAGACGGATTTCCATCCGCTCAAGCTGTTCCGCGGCCTCGAGCACATGACCGACCTCGTGCAGCAGCAGGTCAAGTCGGTGCTGGACGCCTATGCCGCGCACGATCTGCCGGCGGCGATGGCGGTGTGGAAGGGCGACGAGGAAGTCGACGCCATCTGC
This sequence comes from Bradyrhizobium sp. CCBAU 11361, assembly GCF_028128935.1. NCBI lineage: Bacteria > Pseudomonadati > Pseudomonadota > Alphaproteobacteria > Hyphomicrobiales > Nitrobacteraceae > Bradyrhizobium > Bradyrhizobium sp. CCBAU 11361. The sequence goes on along the minus strand of NZ_LBJZ01000200.1, from coordinate 221,690 downwards.
ACCTCGTTGTTCCGCGAGCTCCTCACCTACATGATGGAGGATCCGCGCAACATCTCGTTCTGCATCCATCTGATGTTCTGCGCCAAGAACATCGAGCGGATCGGCGACCACGCCACCAACATCGCCGAGACCGTGTTCTACATGATCGAGGGCCAGGCGATCACCGACAAGCGGCCGAAGGGCGACATGACGACCTTCGCCACGACGGTCCCGAATACCTGAAGACGCAAGGAGCGACGACACCATGGGCGCACGCATTATGGTGGTTGAGGACGAGGAAGCTCTCACCGAGCTTCTCCGCTACAACCTCGAAGGCGACGGCTATGACGTCGAGACGGTGATGCGCGGCGACGACGCCGACACCCGCCTCAAGGAACATATCCCCGATCTGATCGTGCTCGACTGGATGCTGCCGGGACTGTCGGGCATCGAGCTGTGCCGGCGGCTACGGACCCGGCCCGAGACCAAGCAGCTGCCGATCATCATGCTCACCGCGCGCGGTGAGGAGAGCGAGCGGGTGCGGGGTCTTGCGACCGGCGCGGACGATTACATCGTCAAGCCGTTCTCGGTGCCGGAGCTGCTGGCGCGCGTGAAGGGCCTGCTGCGGCGCGCCAGCCCCGAGCGGCTCGCCACCGTGCTCGCCTATGGCGACATCGAGCTCGATCGCGACAAGCGCCGCGTGGCGCGCTCGGGCCGGCCGATCGACCTCGGCCCGACCGAATATCGCCTGCTGGAGTTCTTCCTGGAGCATCCCGGCCGCGTGTTCTCGCGCGAGCAGCTGCTCGACAGCGTCTGGGGCCGCGACATCTACATCGACGAGCGAACCGTCGACGTCCATATCGGCCGCCTGCGCAAGCTGCTCAATCTCGGCCGCGAGCAGGACCCGATCCGCACCGTCCGCGGCGCCGGCTACGCGCTGGATGATCGCTTTGCGAAGGCGGAGCAGACGTAAGCCTGTGCGGATGTTTTAGGGCTGAGTGCGACCGCAAACTCAGTGGTCGTCCCGGCGAAGGCCGGGACCCATAACCACAGGAAGTGGTTTGGCGAAGACGAGTTGTTCGGAATTGGCACCGCGGACGAGTCGATAGACCTCGCGGTATGGGTCCCGGCCTTCGCCGGGACGGCACGGAGTATTTTGAGCCGTCATCGCGCGACACTAGCAGCGCGGGCTTAAACTCACCGCGAGGGCTTGGCCGGTGCGCGCCGGCGATCCGCGGCCGGCTGATACGCCACGCGCGAGTGCTGGGCGCAGTAGGGCAGGCCCGACAGCGCCTTGCCGCCGCAGAAGAAGAAATCCGCGCTCGAGGGATCGCCGACCGGCCAGTGGCAGGTCGCCTCGTTCAGCTCCAGCAGCGACAGCCGCTGGCTCATCGGCACCACGTTGTCGTAGGTGACCGGTTCGGCCTCCACCTCGACCTCGAAGGCCTGCGCCAGCGCGGTGTTGCCGCGCGCAATGGGGCGGCTCACCCGCATCATGTGCTGCGCGGGGCGCGCCTTGCGCGGCCGCGGAGCCGCCGATGACGGGCTCTTGGCGCGGCCGGACAGGCCGAGCCTGTGCACCTTGCCGATCACGGCATTACGGGTCACATTGCCGAGCTCGGCTGCGATCTGGCTGGCCGATAATCCGGCCTCCCAGAGCTTTTTCAACTGCTCGACGCGATCGTCGGACCAGGTCAAAACCGTCATTGCACCCTTTCCCTCGCCGTGCGGCTGCCATCCTGGCGCCTCGCGGCGAATGCCTAAGCCTCGAAAAACCCGTGCCGTCAGAATCCCTTAAGGCTCGCCGGGCACACCAGATGCGCCCGAACGTTTACGCCGGTACATGAGGACTTAGAGGATCAGAACTGCTGCACGAGATGTCGTATCTGACAAGCCAAACGCTACAATATGGCGTGACTCACGCGCAAGAGTCAGCCGACTCGCTTCCACATGTTCCGTGGCCAAAATCCGGCAAATTTGGCACCGCAAGACTACGGATTCAGCGTTTCGCGAGGCTTTCGGGCGGCATTGACACCGGTTTCACCAAGCATAAGATAGTGTCACGTGCCGCCCTTAAAAGGCGGCACGTTTCGTTTTCCGGGCCGGTCAATGGTGCGTTGCGCAATGCACGCTCACACCGTCCGCAACATCAAGTGACCGTCATGACTAGCAGCGCAGCGCCGCATTTGCTTCCCGTTTTCGCCAGGTCCGACCTCGGTTTCGAGCGCGGCGAAGGCTGCTGGCTGATTGCGACCAATGGCGATCGCTATCTCGATTTTACGTCCGGCGTCGCGGTGAACGCGCTCGGCCACGCCCATCCTGCGCTGGTCAAGGCGCTGCAGGAGCAGGCGACGAAACTCTGGCACATGTCGAACCTTTTTCAGAGCCCGGATGGCGAGAAGCTCGCTACGCGCCTGTGCAATGAGAGCTTTGGGGACTTCGTGTTCTTCTGCAATTCCGGCGCCGAGGCGCTGGAAGGTGTGATCAAGCTGGTCCGCCATCACCACTTCTCCAAGGGGCATCCGGATCGCTACCGCATCATCACCTTCGAAGGCGCCTTCCACGGCCGCACGCTGGCGACGCTGGCTGCAACGGGATCCGCAAAATATCTCGAAGGTTTTGGTCCGCCGATGGATGGCTTCGATCAGGTGCCGCATGGCGACATCGAGGCCGTCAAGAAAGCGATCGGTCCGCAGACCGCCGGCATCCTGATCGAGCCGATCCAGGGCGAGGGCGGCGTACGTTCCGCAACGCCTGCGTTCCTCAAGGCATTGCGCCAACTCTGCGATGAGAAGGGCTTGCTGCTCGCCTTCGACGAGGTGCAGACCGGCATGGGCCGCACCGGCGATCTCTTCGCGCATCGCCGCACCGGCGTCACACCTGACGTGATGTCGCTGGCCAAGGCGCTCGGCGGCGGCTTCCCGATCGGCGCGATCCTGGCGACCGCGGATGCGGCGGCCGGCATGGGTCCCGGCTCGCACGGCTCGACCTTCGGCGGCAATCCGCTCGCGGTCGCGGCGGCGAACGCCGTGCTCGACGTCATGCTCAAGCCCGGCTTCTTCGACCACGTGCAGAAGATGTCGCTGCTGCTCAAGCAGAAGCTCGCTTCCGTGATCGACCGTTATCCTGATGTCGTCAGCGAAGTGCGCGGCGAAGGCCTTCTGATCGGCATCAAGGCCGTGGTGCCCTCAGGCGATCTCGGCGCGGCGCTGCGCAATGAAAAACTGCTCACGGTCGGCGCCGGCGACAATGTCGTGCGTTTCCTGCCGCCCCTGATCGTCACCGAAGCCGAGATCGAGGACAGCGTCGGGCGGCTCGAGCGCGCCTGCGCCGCGATCTCGTCCAGTCAGACCAAGCGGGCGGCAAGCTGATGAGCAAGTCGCCGAAGCACTTCCTCGATATCAACGAGCTCCCGTTGTCGGAGCTCAAGAGCATGCTCGACGCCTCCTCCGCCATGAAGGCGAAGCAGAAGGCGCATCAGCCGGTGAGGCCGCTCGAAGGCAAGACGCTGGCGATGATCTTCGAGCGCCCCTCGACCCGCACGCGGGTGTCGTTCGACGTCGCCATGCGCCAGCTCGGCGGCGAGCCCATCATGCTCACCGGCGCCGAGATGCAGCTCGGCCGCGGCGAGACCATCGCCGACACCGCGCGCGTGCTGTCGCGCTATGTCGACGCCATCATGATCCGCATCCTCAACCACGACGCGCTGCTGGAGCTTGCGGCCAACGCGACCGTGCCCGTCATCAACGGCCTGACCCGGCGCTCGCATCCCTGCCAGGTGATGGCCGACCTCCTGACCTACCAGGAGCACCGCGGCCCGATCGAGGGCCGGACGGTGGCCTGGACCGGCGACGACAACAACGTGCTGGCGTCCTGGGCGCATGCCGCCGAGCGCTTCAAGTTTCAGCTCAACGTCGCAACGCCTCCGGAGCTCGCGCCGAAGAAGGCGATGCGCGACTGGATCAAGACGTCAGGCGCGCCGATCATGCTCGGCACCGATCCGGAAGCCGCCGTGCGCGGCGCCGATTGCGTCGTCACCGACACCTGGGTGTCGATGGGCGACAAGGAGGGCGAGCACCGCCACAACGTGCTCAAGCCCTACCAGGTCAATGCCAAGCTGATGTCGCTGGCCAAGCCCGACGCGCTGTTCATGCACTGCCTGCCCGCCCATCGCGGCGAGGAGGTCACCGACGAGGTGATCGACGGCCCGCAATCGGTCGTGTTCGACGAGGCCGAAAACCGCCTGCACGCGCAGAAGGGCATTCTGGCCTGGTGCTTCGACGCGGTGAAGTAACGGCGGCGCGGCCCGGCGGCCGCCTCGCATACAACTGTCGTCCTGGCGAAAGCCAGGACCCATTACCACCGGCTTTTGTTTGGCGAAGATCGGCAATTGTCATCTCGCGCGACAACTCCTGCTTGGGGTTATGGGTCCTGGCATTCGCCAGGACGACACTGAGTTTGCCGTGCTTGCATACGTCCATTCTGCATTGCCGGATGCAGCCGCAACCCCTTCCATTTTCCACCCACCGACCCCAGATAGACGGCCATGGTTTCCCAATCCCCTGACATGAAAACCGGGCCTGAAGGCCCGGTTCGCGCACCATCAGCAGTTCCGATCGACGACGCCGTGCTGCCCTACGAGGTCGACGCGCTCGACGTGCGCGGCCGGCTGGTGCGGCTCGGTCCGGCGCTCGACGACATCCTGACCAAGCACGATTATCCCGCTGCCGTGGGCAAGCTGCTCGGCGAGGCCATCGTGCTGACGACGCTGCTCGGAACGGCGCTGAAATTCGAGGGCCGCTTCATCCTCCAGGCCCAGACCGATGGTCCGGTGTCGTTCCTGGTGGTGGATTACAAGGCGCCGGATCAACTTCGTGCCTATGCCCGCTTCGACGCCGCGCGCCTCGGTGAGATCAGGGATTCCGGCACTCTGCTCGGCCGCGGCCATCTCGCCATGACCATCGACCAGGGCCCCGACATGAGCCGCTACCAGGGGCTGGTCGCGCTCGACGGCGGCAGCCTCGAAGACGCCGCCCACGAATATTTCCTGCGTTCCGAGCAGATCCCGACGCGCGTGCGTCTTGCGGTCGGCGAGGAGTGGCGCTCGAACGACGGCGGCAAGCATCGCTGGCGCGCCGGCGGCATGCTGATGCAGTTTTTGCCGAAGGCGCCGGAGCGCGCGCGGCAGGCGGACTTGCATCCCGGCGATGCGCCCGAAGGCGCCGAAGTGCACGCTGTCGCTGAAGACGACGCCTGGGTCGAGGCACGCTCGCTGATCGAGACCGTCGAGGACGTCGAGCTGATCGATCCGGAGCTGTCCGGCGAGCGGCTGCTCTACCGCCTCTTCCACGAGCGTGGCGTGCGCGTGTTCAAGCCGCTGGTCCTGAAGGCGCAATGCTCCTGCTCGCGCGACGCGGTGGCCTCGATGCTGAAGAGCTTTTCGCCGAACGATCGCGCCGCGATGGTCAAGGACGACAAGGTCGTCGTCACCTGCGAGTTCTGCTCGTCGGTGTACGATTTCACGCCCGATGAGGCGGGCGTGGAGGACGCGTAGCAGGGCGCGGTCGTAGTTCGTAGCCCGGGTGAGCGCAGCGATACCCGGGAATCCGCTCGCAAAGATCCCGGATGTCGCTGCGCTCATCCGGGCTACAGGCCTCATTGCTTCGCTGCGCTCGCAATGACGGGATTAGGGAAGCCGCGCGCCTGGAACTCGGACATCGTAGGGTGGGTTAGCCCTGCGGATGCGCGAAGCGCATCTGCCCGGCGTAACCCACCTCTTCTGTCACCGCGGGATGAGACGTGGTGGGTTACGCCTTCGGCTAACCCACCCTACGGCACCGCCCCTAGTTCAACACCCGCTTGTTGTCCGGGCTATCGAGCGAAAACGTCGGTACGTCGATCTCGAAGCGTTCGCCGCTTTCGCTGACCATCTGGTAGCGGCCGGTCATGAAGCCGGAGGCGGTCGAGAGCGGCACGCCGGAGGTGTATTCGAAGCGCTCGCCGGGGGCCAGGGTCGGCTGCTCGCCGACCACGCCCTCGCCCTTCACCTCCTGCTGCCGGCCGGTGGCGTCGGTGATGATCCAGTGCCGCGTCTTGAGCTGCACGGTCTCCTCGCCGGAATTGGTGATGACGATGGTGTAGGACCAGAAATAGCGGGAGCGGTCGGCCGACGACTGTTCCGGAACAAAGTTCGGCTCGACGGTCACTTCGATCTGGCGGGTCACGGCGCGGTACATGGCTGCCATCATAACGAAAACCGGGCTGGGAACCAAACGCCGCAGGCGGCTTTCGCGACATCGAACCGCCAGAATTCGCGGAGAAGTACACCCCCAGGGAAAGACACCCTTATGTGATCTGGCCGCTTTGCGAGACGACGGCCGGACCGGTACAATCCTTATAACGTCGCGATTTGAGTGAGGGTTTTCAGGCCCCGATGACCATTGCTGACCAAGTGACGGGATCGACGATCGCGGGAGCCAAGCCTGTGGAAGCAAAGCCGCGTGCGGCCGCGCCGGCCATCTCGCTGCCCGCCATCGGCGAGCGCGAGCTCCGGCTCGACCTGTTCCGCGGCCTCGCGCTGTGGCTGATCTTCATCGACCATCTGCCGACGAGTCTTTTGACCTGGTTCACGATCCGCAATTACGGCTTCAGCGACGCCACCGAGATCTTCATCTTCATCTCCGGCTACACCGCCGCCTTCGTCTACGGCCGCGCGATGCTGGAGAGCGGCGTCGTCATCGCCACCGCGCGCATCCTGCGCCGGGTCTGGCAGATCTATGTTGCCCACGTCTTCCTGTTCACGATCTTCCTCGCCGAGATCTCCTACGTCGCGACCAGCTTCGAGAACCCGCTCTACACCGAAGAGATGGGCATCATGGACTTCCTCAAGCAGCCCGACGTCACCATCGTGCAGGCGCTGCTGCTGCGCTTCCGTCCGGTCAACATGGACGTGCTGCCGCTCTACATCGTGCTGATGCTGGCGCTGCCGTTGATCCTGTGGTCGATGAAGTGGAAGCCCGATGTCACGCTCGGCCTCTCGGTCGTGCTCTACGCGGTCACCTGGGAATACGACCTCTACTTCTCCGCCTATCCGAACGGCTTCTGGGCGTTCAATCCGCTGGCCTGGCAATTGCTTTTCGTCTTCGGTGCATGGTGTGCGCTCGGAGGTGCGCGGCGCATGTCGCGTATTCTGGCTTCACCGGTGACGATGTGGATCGCGATCGCCTATATCGTCGCGGCGTTCTACGTGACGCTGACCTGGTACCTGCCGCAGCTCTCGCATCTGATGCCGAAGCGGCTCGAACAGTGGATGTATCCGATCGACAAGACCGATCTCGACGTGCTGCGCTTCACGCATTTCCTGGCGCTGGCCGCGCTCACCGTGCGCTTCCTGCCGCGCGACTGGCCGGGCCTGAAATCGCCCTGGCTGCGGCCGCTGATCCTGTGCGGCCAGCATTCGCTGGAGATCTTCTGCCTCGGCGTCTTCCTGGCCTTCGCCGGTCATTTCATCCTGGCCGAGGTCTCCGGCGGCGCGGTCATGCATGCGGTGATTAGTCTCTCCGGAATCCTGATCATGTGGGGCGTCGCCTGGGTGATTTCGTGGTACAAGCGCGTAGCTGACAAGAGCGGTGCGAAAACCAAAAACGCCGTCGGCAACGCCGATATGGCGGGAGGGGGCTGATGAAGGCGAAGGTTCTCCTGAGCCTGATCCTGCTATGCGGTGGCCTCGCCGCGCCGTCGGCGCGCGCGGAGGATGCTGCGCAGCCCGCTCCGGCCGCGCCCGCGGCCTGCGAATTGCCCTCCTATCTGCTCAGCAGCGAAGCCCAGCTTCCCAAGGTCGCCGACGCCATCAAGGCCGGCAAACCGCTCGAAATCCTGGTCATCGGCAGCCGCTCGACCACGATTCCGGCCTCCGAGGACGCTTCCTATCCGGCGCGCATGCAGGCCATTTTGAAGGACAAGCTGCCGCCGTCGGAAGCGGTGCACGTCTCCGTAGAAATACAGAGCAAGAAGACGGCAGAGGAGGCGGCCGCCAGCTTCGTTAAGCTGATGGAAGCAAAAAGGCCTACTTTGGTCATCTGGCAGACCGGGACCGTGGATGCTATCCGAGCAATCGATCCCGACGATTTTCGCGGCGCGGTGACCGAAGGGGTTTCCGCATTGCAAAATGCAGGGGCTGACGTCGTGTTGATGAACTTGCAGTACAGCCCGCGTACCGAAACCATGATCTCGGTGCCGCCCTATCTCGACAACATGCGGGTGGTGGCACAGGAGCACGACATCCCGCTGTTCGATCGTTTCGCGATCATGCGGCAGTGGAACGATCAGGGTCAGTTCGACCTGTTCAGCCCGTCCCGCGGGCCTGAGCTGGCGAAACAGGTCCATGATTGCCTTGGCCGGGCGTTGGCACAGTTCGTGATTGATGCTGCCCATCTGGGGCCGGCCCAGCAGCAAAATTGAGGTCTAGCGTTAATGAGTTCTCTCCGCCCTTTTGGCCTGACGGCATGGCTGGTTGCGCCCGCGGCGGCGGCGGCGCTGTTGGTGCTGACGCCTGCTTCGCAATCGCGCGCGCAGGCGCAAGCCGCGCAGGCGACGCCCGCGCAGACCGCTAGTCCCGCCCCCGCTTCGCCCTCCCAGACCAGCGTCGCCGCGACGTCCCCCGAACAGCGCGGCATCACCGCGCGCGCCATCGACAAGGTGAAGCAGGTCGCGAAATCCGCCGGCGACGTCTTCAACCGCGTTCCTTGCCTGCCGCCGAAGGGCGGCTCGAAGACGATGGGCTCGCTGCCGCATGTCGCGAACAAGCTCGTCGCCGGCAAGCCTGTCGTGATCGTCGCGTTCGGCTCGTCGTCGACCGCCGGCTATGGCGCGAGTTCACCCGATTTCAACTATCCGAACCGTCTCGCCGCGCAGCTGCGCCGGCAATATCCGACCGCCGACATCACCGTCATCAATGCCGGCGTCGGCGGCGAGGACGCGCCCGAGATGATGAAACGCCTCCAGAGGGAGGTGATCGACGTGCATCCGGATATGGTGATCTGGCAGGTCGGCACCAACGCCGTGCTGCGCAATCTCGATCCCGGCGACACCGCCAAGATGGTCGAGGACGGCATCTCGCGCATCCAGGCCGCCGGCGGCGCCGATATCGTGCTGGTCGATCCGCAATATTCGCCGGCCGTCAACCAGCGCAAGGAGAGCGCCGGCAAGATGGTGAAGCTGCTCGGCAAGGTCGCCGAGCTCCGTCACGTCGGCATCTTCCCGCGCTTCGAGGTGATGCGCGACTGGCACGAGAACCAATCGATCCCGGTCGAGAGCTTCGTCATCGCCGACGGCCTGCACATGAACGATTGGGGCTATGCCTGCTTCGCCCAGCTCCTCGGCGACGACATCATCCGCTCCGTCGGCCAGATCAAGCTCGGGGTCAACGTGCCCGGGGATGTGCGGGCGTACCGGCCGATGTAGGCTCGGTGTCGTAGGGTGGGTTAGGCGAAGCCGTAACCCACCATGCATCAACGATTGTGGAACGAAGTTGGTGGGTTACGCCGAGCAGATGTGCTTCGCGCATCTGCAGGGCTAACCCACCCTACGAGTGCGAGTGCTTGGCTCGCCTCACGCCTTCTCCAGCGCCGCCGTCAGATCCTCGATCAGATCGTCAGCATGCTCGAGCCCCGCGGAGAAGCGGATGAAGCCCTCGCTGATGCCGAGCGCGGCGCGGTCTTCCGGCTTCAGGCGCTGATGCGTCGTGGTTGCCGGATGCGTGACGAGGCTCTTGGCGTCGCCGAGATTGTTCGAGATCTTCGCGAGCTTGAGCTCGTTGAGCACGCGGAACGCGGCCGCCTTGCCGCCCTTGACCTCGAAGCCGACCAGCGTCGAGCCGCCGCGCATCTGCTTTTTCACCAGCGCTGCCTGCGGATGATCGGCGCGGCCGGGATAGATCAGCCGCGAGATTTTGGGATGGCTCGCCAGCACCTCGGCGACGCGGGTCGCGGTGTCGGTCTGCGCGCGCACGCGCACGGCCAGCGTCTCCAGGCCCTTGAGCAGAACCCAGGCGTTGAACGGCGAGATCGACGGCCCGGTCTGGCGCATGAAATTGTGGAGGTGCTCGGCGATGAAGGCTTCCGAGGACAGGATGATGCCGCCGAGGCAGCGGCCCTGGCCGTCGATGTGCTTGGTCGCGGAATAGACCACGACGTCGGCCCCCAACGCGAGCGGGCTCTGCCAGATCGGGGTTGCGAACACGTTGTCGACGACGAGCCGCGCGCCGCCCTTGTGCGCGATCTCGGCGATCCCGGGGATGTCGAGCACATCGAGCGTCGGATTGGTCGGGCTCTCCAGGAAGAACGTCTTGGTGTTCGGTCGCAAGGCCCGCTGCCACTGGTCGAGATCGAGGCCGTCGACCAGCGTGGTCTCGATGCCGTAGCGCGGCAACAGGTCCTGGATGACGTAGAGGCACGAGCCGAACAGCGCGCGGGAGGCGACCACGTGGTCGCCGGCCTTCAGCGGCGCCAGGATCGCGGTCGTCACCGCGGCCATGCCGGTCGCGGCCGAACGCGCCGCCTCGGCGCCCTCGAGCTCGATCATGCGGCGCTCGAACATCGCGATGGTGGGGTTGGAGTAGCGCGAATAGATGAAGCCGGGATCCTCGCCCTTGAACCGCGCCTCGCACTCCTCGGCGCTGTTGTAGACGTAGCCTTGCGTCAGGAACAGCGCCTCCGACGTCTCGCCAAATTGCGAGCGCAGGGTGCCGGAATGGACCAGACGGGTTTCGGGACGGTAAGCAGCAGGCGACTTCGACATAGGTACCTCCGACATGACCGTCTCGTCGAAAACGGTCACAAAAAAACCGGCCTGGATATATCCACGGGCCGGGATCACAGAGGTCCCCGGCCTGTTTAGCGACTTATTTAACGTGGCTGCAAGCCGGCCGGCTCAAATCACCACGGGATAAGTGATGCTCATATTCCGCAATGGCCTTTCCGTCAAGGCGTCCATCGGATAGCCGTAAAAGGCTAGTATTTCCCACATGTCCGGATGCGTTTGACCCCTGACGAGGACCCCCGGTTGAGTTTCACGATTGCCGCCGACGCCAATGGTATCCTGCCCGACCGCATGATCGCGGCGATGGCGGAGGGCGGCCTCATCCTGCCCGCCTACGACTTCGTCGAAAGCCAGATCCAGCCGGCGAGCCTCGATTTGCGTCTCGGCGACATCGCCTATCGCGTCCGCGCCAGCTTCCTGCCCGGTCCCGGCGCCACGGTGGCCGAGCGCATCGACGAGTTGAAGCTGCACGAGTTCAGCCTTGCCGACGGCGCGGTGCTGGAAACCAACTGCGTCTACATCGTGCCGCTGCTGGAAAGCCTCGCGCTGCCGCCGGAGATCGTCGCGGCCGCGAACCCGAAGAGCTCGACGGGCCGGCTCGACGTCTTCACCCGCGTGATCGCCGACGGCACCCGCCGCTTCGACATGATCGGCGCCGGATATCACGGTCCGCTCTATGCCGAGATCAGCCCGAAGACGTTTCCGGTGCTGGTGCGCGAGGGCTCGCGCCTGTCGCAGGTGCGCTTCAGAACCGGCGACGCCATCCTCAATGCCGATGAGCTCGATGCGCTGCATGCGTCCGAGCGCCTCGTCGACATCGACGATGCCGATCTGTCCGGCGGCGTCGCCGTCTCCGTCGATCTCTCCGGCGAGAAGGCCAGCGGCTTCGTCGGCTATCGCGCCAAGCGCCACACCGGCGTCGTCGATGTCGATCGCCGCTCCGGCTATTCCGTCGAGGACTTCTGGGAGCCGATCTCGGCCCGTCCCGACGGCAGCCTGATCCTCGATCCCGGCGAGTTCTACATCCTCGCCTCGAAAGAGGCCGTGCAGGTGCCGCCCGACTTTGCCGCTGAGATGGTGCCGTTCGATCCGCTGGTCGGCGAATTCCGCGTGCACTATGCCGGCTTTTTCGATCCCGGCTTCGGCTATGCCGGCGCCGGCGGGCTGGGATCGCGCGCCGTGCTGGAGGTGCGCTCGCGCGAAGTGCCGTTCATCCTCGAGCACGGCCAGATCGTCGGCCGCCTCGTCTACGAGAAGATGCTGGCTCGCCCCGACGCGATGTACGGCCAGCGCATCGGCTCGAACTACCAGGCGCAGGGATTGAAGCTGAGCAAGCATTTTCGGGTGTAGCGATATTCCGTAGCCCGGATGAGCGAAGCGACATCCGGGAACAGTGCTCCCGCATATCGCTTCGCTCATGCGGGCTACGATCCGAGCAAATTTGCACCTGCTGTCATTCCCCGCCAACGGGTCTCGCCTTCGGCGAGCCCGATGACAGGCTCCGGCGGGGAATCCAGTACGCCGCGGCCCATCGATTCAATCACAACCGCCTCTGGAATACTGGATCGCCCGGTCTTCGCCGGGCGATGACAGCGATGACAGCGAATGTGTGGCGTGTTGCGCCGCCCCAGCCGCGATGACACACTCCCGCAAAACAACAAGCCGGGAGCGAACATGACCGCCGCAGCCGACTCCGCGCAGGACGCCCAATGGAAACGCTGGCGCGCGGTCGCCGATCTCTATCACGCCTATTTCACCGGCCTCATCCTGACCGTGGTCACGCGGCGCGGTACGGCGGATGCAGCGGAGTTCGTCTTCCGCGTGTTCCGTCGCCAGCAGCAGGAGCGTTTCCTGCCGGGGCTTGAGAAGCTCGGCCTCAGCCATCTGCCGCCGGCGGTCGCGGCTGCTCAATATCACTATCTCTCCAACTGGATCGGCGGCGTACATGTCGAATACATGTATGAGAGCGACGTTAAGGCCTGGATCCGCTATCCGCCGCCGCGCTGGATCTGGAAGGGCACCGCGATCTGCGGCGTGCCGGGCGAGGTCTCTCGCGCGATGCTGCGCGGCTGGCACGCCAACAATGGTGTTGCGCTCGGGGATCTGCGCCTCGGCTTCGTCTGCACCAAGCAGAGCGTCGACGGCCAGGACGGGCTCGAAGGCTATTACCATCAATACGACCATCCGCTCGAGCTCGACCAGCGACTGGTGTTCGCGCGGCACCTCGAGGCGCCGCTGTTCAATGCTGCGACCGCGCCGGCGCTGCCGGTCGCGGGCTGGCCGAAGCCGCGGCTGGAAAAAGCCTATCGCAACTATGCGATGGAATATGTCCGCACCGCCGCGCCCGTGATGGTGCAGCTGTTCGGCCCGGAAGACGCCGGCTATCTGCTGCATCTCACCGGCAGGCTGATCGGGATGCAGTATTTCGACGAGGTCGCGGCGGCGCTCGCGATGAGCCGCGGCGGCGCGAGGGAATTCGCATCGTTCCTGAACGCGTTGTTCGCCGCGCAGGATGATGCCGCCGAGACGGCGCAGTCGGAAGGCACTTTCGAAATCCGTCAGCAGGGCTGGAAGCTGATGGACGACGTCGCTGATTATCACGTCGCCTGCGCCAAGGTGCTGGAGGGATTGTTCGAAGGGCTGGCTGCGGGGTGCGGGCGGCACATCGCCGTGCACATGCGGCCGGCAGCAGGCGGGCGACCGCCGCTGGTCTGGACGATCGGCTGACGAGAACGGCGCGGCCACTTCGCCTCTCCCCGCGTGCGGGGAGAGGCCGGATTGCATCGAAGATGCAATCCGGGTGAGGGGGGCTCTCCGCGAGTCACCCCAGCCCTCTCCCCGTAAGAACGGGGAGAGGGAGACGAGAGACCGCAATTGCACCCACTGAAATGCGCTGCCGCAGGGCACGCCTGCATCAGGCGCAGGAGGAATCGGCGCGTGCCGTGCTAACAAGCCCCCGGCCGCGCCTTTTGCGCGAAGAAATTTATTGGCACACCTAGTCATTGCCGCGCCGCAAATGGCGCTCGTGCCCGGGAGAGGACATGTCCGACATCGCCGAGATCCCGGTCGATGAACAAGAACGCCCGCTGCCTCCGCCCCCGCGTCCGGTGAAGAGCGCGCTGGTGGACGGGCCGATCCTGCGCACGCTGCTCTCCCTCGCCTGGCCGAACGTGATCGCGCTGTCGGCCGGCACCTGCACGGTGATCGCCGAGACCTCCTATATCGGCCGGCTCGGCGTCGAGGCGCTGGCCGCGATGGCGCTGGTGTTTCCGACAGTGATCCTGACCATGACGATGTCGGGCGGCGCCATGGGCGGCGCGGTGGCCTCCGCCATTGCTCGGGCGCTCGGCGCCGGCGATCGCGAGCGCGCCGGCACGCTCGCCGCGCATGCGATGCTGATCGGCATCAGCTTCGGTCTCGTCTTCATGCTGGGCATGCTGATCTTCGGACCCAGGGTGCTCGAAATGCTCGGCGGCCGCGGCGATGTGCTGACGCATGCGATCGCCTACACGCAGGTGTTTTTCGGCGGCGCCGTGCTGCCCTGGCTGCTCAACACCATGGCGGGCATCCTGCGCGGCACCGGCAACATGAAGCTGCCGTCGTTCCTCATCCTCAACTCCGCGGCCTGGCAGATCCTGCTCGGCGGCACGCTCGGCCTCGGGCTTGGGCCGGTGCCGCAGTTCGGCATGCGCGGCGTCGCGGCCGGCGCGCTGATCGCCTATTGCTTCAACATCTGCATCATGGGCTGGTACCTGTTCTCGGGACGCGCGCGGATCACACCGAAGCTGCGCGGCTTGCGCATCCAGTGGGCGATGTTCTTCGACATACTGAAGGTCGGCGCCATCGCCTGTTTCTCGCCGCTGCAATCGGTGCTGACGATCTCGATCTTCACCCACATGCTGGCGAAGTTCGGCACCGCGATCCTCGCCGGCTACGGCATCGGCGCACGGCTCGAATTCCTGCTGACCTCGATCGCGTTCTCGTTCGGCATCGCCTCGGTGCCGATGGTCGGCATGGCCATCGGCGCCGGCCGCATCGCGCGTGCCCGGCGCATCGCCTGGATCGCGGGCGCGAGCGCGTTCGTCGCCGTCGGTGCGCCGGCGTGCCTGGTCGCGCTGTTCCCCGATCTCTGGGTCAACATCTTCACCGACAGCGCGACCGTGCGCGCCACCAGCCACCAATATCTGTCGACGGTGGCGCCGTTCTACGCCTTCATCGGGCTCGCCTCGACGATGTATTTCTCCTCGCAAGGCGCGGCCAAGGTGATCGGCCCGGTGCTGGCGCAGACCGTGCGGCTGATCTACATCTCGGCGACCGGCTGGTGGCTGTCGACGCATGACGCCAGCGCGCAGAGCTTCTTCTGGCTGGCCGCGAGCTCGATGGTCGTGCTGGGCCTGCTGTCGTGCTCCAGCGTGGTGCTGACCCGCTGGGGACCACGCGAGAGCAAGCCCGCGATCACGCCGGCTCTCTCAGGTGTTGCGGACTAGCGATGCCTGTGGCGGCGATGGCCGCCACCGCCGCCGACATTGGCGAGCCGCATCAATTGCGGGATCATCGCCATCATGTCGCCGCCACTGGTGCCGCCGAGCATGCCCATGATGTCGCCGCCGCCCATGCCGCCGAGCCCCGTTGGCATATAGCCGCCACCGCCCATCGGCGTGTAGCCGCCATAATTGGGCGCACCAAACCCGCCGCCGAGATTGCCGCCACCGAGGCCGCCGCCGCCCATCATGCCACTGAGGCCGCCGCCACCGTTCTCCATCATCCGGCTCATCATCGGACCCATGGTCTGCATCAGCATGGCGAAGCGGCGCTTGCCCATCTTCGCCTTCATCATCTCCAGCATCGGCGCCATCTGGGTCATCATGTCCTCGCCGCCGGCACCTCCGCCGCCACCGTAGCCTGCGAACTGCGCCTTCGCCGGCGTGCTCGCGACCGAGAACAGCAGCAGCACGGCGGCTGCCTGGCAGATCACCTTGTCCGCACCTCTCATGGCATGCTCCTCGCGTGCGTGGCTTCGCCGGGAGAGCAGAGCCAACCGGACGCACGCAGCCATGGTTAGGGCCGAGGAGGGGAGGGCTCTGTGAGAAAAATCACAGAGCTGCGGTGCCTGGGCCGCCGTTACGCTGCGGCTGGCGGAAACGCCTTGTGCAAGGCGATCACGGCCTCCCTGGTTTGCTCCTGGACGTAAGCCGCAAGCTCGTTCGGCAGCATGTCGATGGTCCAGAGCAAGCGGCTCTTGCCATCGCCGTCGGCGATCACCTGCACCGAGGCGCTGTAGTGCTTCAGCCGCTCGTTGTTGATGGCATAGACGAGGCGCTGTCGCGCATCATTGCAATCGACCAGCACCTCGCGCGCCACCGAACCGTTGGCGAAGGTGACGATACGTGCATCGCCATCGAGCGTGCAGGCCGTGACGAAGCCCGGCACCAGCCGCCGGTGCAGCGCGCCGAAATCGCGCACCGCGTCCCAGACGTCGCGCGCGGGGGCATTGAGGGGGACGTCGTTGTGGATGGAGGCCATGAGGTAGGTATCCTTGATTTCGATAGGTCGTCGCTACAAAAACCGTCATTGCGAGCGCAGCGAAGCAATCCAGAGATGTTTCCGCGGAAGCAGTCTGGATTGCTTCGTCGCACCAGCGCAAAATTGCTTCGCAATTTTGTCGCGGGCTCCTCGCAATGACGGAGCTGGCGGCTAAAGCTCACACACAAACCGCTTCGACATTGTTGCCGTCCGGATCGATCAGAAACGCCGCGTAATAGGTCGGGCTGTAATCCTTGCGCGGGCCGGCGCCGCCATTGTCGCGGCCGCCGCTCTTCAGGCCCTCGCTGTGGAACGCCTTGACCGCGTCATGAGTCCCGGCGCGAAACGCGATATGTGCGCCGTCGGCCTTCCGCCCCTTGTTCAGGTGCAGCCACAGCGCCGGCGCGCCCTTCGGCCCGAAGCCGGCATAGCCGTCGCCGCTCGAGCACAGGACGTAGCCGAGCGGCGCCAGCACCGCGGTGTAGAAGCGCGTGGCGGCATCGAGATCGGCTACGCGAAGTCCGATGTGGTCGTACATGTTCGTCTCCATTGCAAAGCGCGCCGCGACTGGCGCACGCCGGAGACGAACCTAGTCAATTGAGGGCAGGCCGCTCTTGGAGAATCTTGCGCCCGGCGTCCGGCTAGTTCGCCGGTGCCTCCGCTTGCCACCGGATCACCCGTCTCAGATGATAGACCTGCACCCACATGTTCGTTCCAATCACGCTGATCGTTGCGACGATCAGGGCTGTGAGCTTCTGCGGTGTATGAAGGGCGAGGACGAGCAGGAACGCGGAAAGGGCCGCCGTGACGCCGAAGCTGAACCAGAGCCCAACGAGCCGTGGTGCAAACCAGGCCGGCTGACCGTCGCTGTCCCACTGCATCGGAATCCTGCGCGAGCTGATCCGGCGGCCGTAATAGACGGCACAACCCGCGATGAAGGCGAGGCCGACGACAAGTGCGATCAGCGTGGCCGCAATCACGTCACTCGAGGCACTGTTCATCTGCCGGTTCGCCGCGTTGAAGGGGCGCCAAGTCGCCCTTTGGTTGTAGTACCGCGCGATGTACCGCAAGCGCCAGCGCGTCACACCTGTCTGGTCAACAGACTGTTACCCTGCGATGCGGCCGACGTGTCTCAGTTGAGGACGAGGCGTTCCCCGAAGATCCTGCGCTCGCCCTTCGACGCCTGCCGGAACTTCGTCGGCGACACGCCGGCGGCACGATGGAAGGTGCGGACGAAATTGGAGAGATCGCCGAAGCCGACGTCATAGGCGACGTCGGTGACCGCGATGTCGTCCACGGTGAGCAGGCGCGCGGCGTGTCGCAGCCGCGAGCGCACCAGATATTGATGCGGGGTGACGCCGAGCACGGCCGAGAACAGCCGGAGGAAATGGAACGGGCTCAGTCCCGCCTGCCGCGCGGCCTGTTCAAGGTCCACCTCTTCATGCGAGTTGGCGTCGATCCACAGCGCGGCTTCGACGGCGCGGCGGCGGTCGCGTGCGGTGGGTGTAGCCGGCTTGCGCGCCTTGCCCGAGACGACGTCAATGAAGCGGCCGGCGAGGATCTGGCCGATCTCGTCGAGACCCAGATCGCTGTTGCCATCTGCCGCCGTCTGGGCGAGTTCGCCCAGCACCATCAGCTCGGGCAGCGGCGGTGTCGCGCCGACCTTCCAGATCTCGCGCCGTCCCCCGAGGGCATCGACCAGGTCCTCGCTGAAGAAGAAGCCCAGGCAGACGTCGCCGCTGACATGCTCATGCGTGCAGGTGTATTCCTCGCCGGGCGCGCCGACCAGCATCGAGCCTGCCACCAGTTCGAAGAAGCCGGCGCGGCAATGGCAGCCGAAGCTGCCGGCGCGGACATAGGCGATGGAATGGCCGGTGCGGCACTCCGCAAACGGCGTGTCGTCCGGCCCCGCATCGCAGCGGAACTCGGAGACCGTGATCGAGCGTGTCGTCAGCAGCGTGGTTGCATCCATGCCACCTATCTAGGTGGAGGGCCTCGGCGGGGCAACGGGCAGCAACACCTCGAACAGGGTCTTGCTGGCGACCGGATGGGCGCCCTCGAGCGCCAGCAATCGCCGCTTGGAGATCACCCCGCCATAGGGCGAGAGCCGGTCGGTGTAATTGCCGGCCTCCAGCACGCGGTGGCAGGGCACGATCAGCATGTAGCGATTTTTCGCAACCGCCTGCGCCACCGAATGCGCCGCGCCGGAGGCCCCCAGCGCCTTGGCGACCTCGTGATAGGTGCGCGTCTCTCCGCGCGGGATCGTGCAGGCGTATTCGTAGACCCGCCGGTTGAAGCCGGGCACGCCACCGGCATCCAGGCTGACGTCGGAAAAGTTGGGATCGTTGCCCTGCAGCAGGCCTACGATGCCCTCGATCGCAAGCTCGGCATTCAGCGGAGGCTGTTGCTCGCGCGCCTCGGGATGGACCTGGAAAATCCGGCGGCGGGTGTCCATCTCCCGCGCCTCCGGCAATTGCACGGCCACGACGCCGGTGCTGCTCCAGATGATGCCGCAGCGCCCGATTGCCGTGTCGAATATTGTATAGCCACGCCCCACCATGCACACGCCCCACTCAGTGCACGTCTCTCCCCAGACACGAGATCATAACACCGCCACAATCCGGCGCACCCAAAATCTTGCCAGGACGTTAACAACCGTCCGGCTAGGTGCGCCAAACCGCTTGGCGAGACGCGCCGTCTCGGCTAATCAGGACGGGCGTGAGCAGCGCATCCGCGGGCGTAGTTCAATGGTAGAACGGCAGCTTCCCAAGCTGCATACGAGGGTTCGATTCCCTTCGCCCGCTCCATCCTGCTTCGCGCGAAGGCGCTTCGCAGGATTTCCAGTCTTCGGCGACGCGATGCAGGATGCCCTTCGAAGCGTTAGCAGAGAAGGGGGGCTAAGCTGACAGGCTTCGCAGAAACTCGACGATCGCAGCATTCACCTCCGCCGGCCGCTCCTGCTGGGTCCAGTGTCCACAGCCCGGCAGCATCCTGATCTCGCGCAGTTGCGGCACCCATTGCTTCATGTTGGCGAGGAGCTCGGCGGTGCCGGGGAAGGCGAGGACCATGTCGTGGTCGCCGGCGATGAAGAGTGAAGGCACCACCACCTTCACGCCCTCGAAAGCCGCCATCAGCTCCCAGTTGCGATCGATGTTGCGGTAATAGTTGAGCGGCCCGCGAAATCCGCTGCGGGCAAACTCGGCGCCGTAATAATCGAGGTCGGCGGCGCTCAGCCATGACGGCAGCGGCATCTGCACCTTCGGCAACATGCCGTCCTTGCGCGAGACCATGCCGACGCCGACGGTCCTGCCGGCGCGCTCGGCATTGGCGCGAATTGCCACCGCTCCTTCGCCGGAGCCGCCAAACAACATGGCGCCGAGCGTTGCGCGAGGATCCCGTTCGAACTCCGCTTCGGCAATCCCCGGCTCCTGGAAGTACAGCTGATAGAACTGCGCATCCGCCGTCTGTGGCATGACGCTCGTCGGCCGCACCGGACCGCGCGGCCGATAGGGCACGCTGAGGATGGCGGCAGCGCGGAAGCGATCGGGCCGCAGGCGCGCCGTGTGCCAGGCGATCGTCGCGCCCCAGTCATGCCCGACGATGACGGCGTCCTTCGCCTCGAAGGCGTCGAGCACGCCAACGAGATCGCCGACCATGTGGAGGATCGTGTACTGGTCGATCGCGTCGGGCCGGTCGCTCTTGCCGTAGCCGCGCATGTCAGGCGCGACCGCGTGGTAGCCGGCCGCCGCCAGCGCCTCGAGCTGGTGGCGCCAAGAGTACCAGCCTTCCGGAAAGCCGTGGCAGAGCAGCACCATTGGTCCCTTGCCCTGCTCGGCGACGTTGAGGCTGATACCGTTGGCCTTGATCGTCCGCTGCGTCGGCTCGCCCATCTCGTCGCCTCCCGATTAGTTGTGGTTGGGGCGCATCCTAATCGGCCCTGCGAGCTCCGCAAAGATTCTAATATATTAGACTGCCGCTCGCGGCGTTCGCCTCCGTCCGCGCTAAGCTACCGCTCGCCCTGATGGGTGCGGTCCTCGTGTCGGGCAATGTTCGGATGAAGACCATGGACCAGCAGAAACTCGATCGCGCGATCGGTCGTCGCTTGAAGACCCTGAGGACGCAGGCGGGCATGACGTTGAACGAACTTGCAGCGCGCTCCGGCGTCAGCCGGGCCATGATCGGACGGGTGGAGCGGGCGCAGAGCAGTGCGACGGCGGCGCTGCTCAACAAGCTCTGTGCGGCGCTCGACGTCACGCTGAGCGACGTCGTCGCGCTCGCGGAGAAGCCGCCGGAGCGGCTGATGCGGCTTGCCGACCAGCCGCTTTGGCGCGATCCCGACAGCGGCTACCGCAGGCGCCATGCCTCGCCGCCGGACGCGGCAAGCGGCATCGAGATCATCGTCGTCGACCTGCCGGCCGGCGCGCGCGTCTCCTACAGCCCCTGGGGCCGCAACGCCTTCACCCAGCAGCTGCTGATGCTGGAGGGCGCGGTCTGCGTGCATATCGACGCCAAGACGGTGCGCCTGCGCGAAGGCGATTGTCTCGATTTCGACGTGATGCGTGCGGTGACCTTCGAGAACGAAACCAGACAGGACGCGCGCTACGTCATCATCACGCGGCGCGGCACTTCTTACGGGAAAATGTGATGCCGATGATCGTGCGGGACGCCACGCTGGAGGATGCCGAAGATATTTTGGCCATCTACAACCATGCCGCAATCAACACCACGGCGGTCTGGACCGACGGCCCGGTTGATCTCGATTCGCGGCGCGCGTGGATCCGGGCGCGACGGGAAGCCGGCTATCCCGTTCTGGTCGCGATGAAGGGCAGGGATGTGGTCGGCTTCGCGTCCTTCGGCGATTTCCGTCCCTGGCCCGGCTATCGCCACACGGTCGAGAATTCCGTCTATGTCGACGAGCGGCATCATCGCGCGGGCATCGGCCGCGGCCTGATGGTTGCGCTGATCGAGCGGGCCACGGCGTTGAACAAGCACACGATGGTCGCCGCGATCGAGGCCTCGAATTCAGCCTCGATCGCGCTGCACGCCTCGTTCGGCTTTGCCGAGGTTGGCCGCATGCCTGAGGTCGGCTGCAAGTTCGGCCGCTGGCTCGATATGGTCCTCATGCAGATGCGGCTTTCAAGCGGAGTGAGGCCGTGACGATGCAGATCCTGACCGGCGACACGTTCGATCCGCGCGTCGTCGCGCTGCTCGACCATCATGTTACGGCAGCGCGGGCGCAGACCGCGCCGGGCAGCGCCCATGCGCTCGATCTGGCGGGCCTTCGCGCGAGCGACGTCGCGTTCTGGACCGGATGGGACGGCGAGACGCTGGTCGCCACCGGCGCGCTGAAGACGCTTTCGGCCACCCACGGCGAGGTGAAGTCGATGCATACGCTTCAGACCACGCGGCGGCGCGGCTTTGGCGGCCAGATGCTCCGTCACATCATCAGTGAAGCCCGCGCGCGCGACTTGACGCGGCTCAGCCTCGAGACCGGCTCGTGGGACTATTTCAGGCCGGCTCACGCGCTGTACCGGGCGCACGGCTTCGTCCGCTGCGGCCCGTTCGAGGGCTATGTCGAGGATCCCAACAGCCTGTTCCTGACGCTGGATTTGAGCGGCAGTTGAGGCCGCCGACGAGGTGGGCCCCGGTGCAACCGGGGCTCGAAAAATCCGACACGCCCCTCAAAATGAGTTGCGTACCTCAAAACACATCTGCTAGCCTTCAGCCATGGCCCAAGAGAGCTACTCAGACTCGCTCACTGCCACCGCGCTGACCCTGAAGGACATCGCGCGCGAGGCGGGCGTGAGCTTGGCGACCGTGGACCGGGTCCTGCACAATCGCCCGGGTGTGCGGCCGGACACGGTCCGGCGCGTCAAAGAGACCATCGAGCGCAACTCCTTCCAGCCGCATGTGGCCGCCGCAGAGCTCGCCCGCGGTCGCGCCCGCCGCTTTGCCTTCGTGATGCCGTCCGGGCCGAACCCGTTCATGCAGCAGATCGAGGCCTATCTCGGCGAGATGTCGGCGTGGCTCTCGGCACGTCGCCTGAGTGTCGAGATGGTCGCAACCGACGTGTTCGATCCCTCCGTGCTCGCGGTTTCGCTGGAGAGACTCTTCGGCGATTACGACGGCGTCGCCGTGGTGGCGCTGGATCATCCCGGCGTCCGCGCCGCGATCAACGATCTCGTCGACGCCGGCACCAAAGTGGTCACGCTGGTGTCGGACGTGCCGTCGTCGCGGCGCCACCATTATGTCGGCATCGACAACATCGCCGCGGGGCGCACCGCCGGTGCGCTGGTCGGTCGGCTGGTCGGCGGGCGGTCCGGCAAGGTTGCCATCGTCGCCGGCTCGCAGGGCCTGCGCGATCACGCCGAGCGCATTTTTGGCTTCAACCAGGTGATGGCGTCGGAATTCCCTGGTCTCGCCGTCCTGCCGGTGCTGGAAGGGCGCGACGAGGACGAGCGTTCGGAGCAGCTGCTGGCCCGGCTGTTCGGCAGGCATTCTGACATTGTCGGCCTTTATAACGTCGGCGCCGGCACGCAAGGCGTCGCCAAAGCGTTGAGCGATTCCGGCCGCGACAAGCAGGTGGTGTTCGTCGGGCACGACGTCACGGCGCTGACGCGCCGGCTGCTGTTGCAGGGCGTGATGGATGCCGCGATCTCGCAGAACCCAGGACATGAAGCGCGCGCCGCCGTGCGCGTGCTGCTTGCGCTCGCCCGCGGCGAGCCGATCTTGCACGAACAGGAGAAGATCAGGATCGACATCGTGATGCGGGACAATCTGCCCTAGCGGCAGGCGATTTTCGAAACGGCCCGTGGCGGTAAAGGCGACGCAAGATCGCACGCTGCGACAGGTGAATGGGAGGGATGGCGTGTATCTCGGAATGGACATCGGTACGTCCGGTGTGAAGGCGGTGCTCGTGAGCGAAGCCGGCGCGATTCTCGCGACGGCGGCGCGCGAGCTTGCGCTGTCGCATCCCGCGCCGCTGTGGTCCGAGCAGGATCCCGACGCCTGGGTCGACGCGGCGACCGGCGCGGTCGACGATCTCGCATCCCGCCATCCGCGTGAGGTCGCGCAGGTAGCCGGCATTGGACTATCCGGCCAGATGCACGGCGCGACGCTGCTGGGCGAGAACGGCCGCCCGCTGCGTCCCGCGATCCTCTGGAACGACGGCCGCTCGCAGGCCGAATGCGGCGAGCTCGAGCGACGCTGTCCGTCACTGCACGCCATTGCCGGCAATCTCGCAATGCCCGGCTTCACCGCGCCAAAGCTGCTCTGGGTCGCGCGGCATGAGCCGGACATCTTCGAGCGCGTCGCAAAAGTGCTGCTGCCGAAGGCCTATGTCCGCTATCGCCTCACCGGCGAAATGGTCGAGGACATGTCGGACGCCGCCGGTACGCTGTGGCTCGACGTCGGCCAGCGCCGCTGGTCGGAGGCTCTGCTGCAGGCCACCGGGCTCGATCTGCGTCACATGCCGCGCCTCGTCGAAGGCAGCGAGACCAGCGCGGTGCTCGCGCCGGACCTGGCGCAACGCTGGGGCATGGCGAAAGGTGTCGTGGTGGCCGGCGGCGCCGGCGACTGCGCGGCGAGCGCGATCGGGCTCGGCGCCATCGCACCCGGAGATGCGTTTCTGTCGCTGGGAACTTCAGGTGTGGTGTTCCGCGTCACCGATCGCTTTGCGCCGGCGCCGGCTTCAGCCGTGCATGCCTTCTGTCACGCGCTGCCCGGGCTCTGGCACCAGATGGGCGTGATGCTGTCGGCGGCGGCCTCGCTCGCCTGGCTATCAGGCGTGATGGAGACGCCGGCCGCGGCGCTGCTGGCGCCGCTCGGCGAGCGTGTCGATGGGCCGAGCCCGATCAAGTTCCTGCCCTATCTCGACGGCGAGCGCACGCCGCACAACGATGCCGCCGCCAGCGGCGCCTTCGTCGGTTTGCGCGGCGCGACCGGGCGCGGCGAGATCGTGCAGGCCGTGCTCGAAGGCGTCGCCTTCGCCGCGCGCGACAATCTGGCGGCACTGAGCGCGGCGAGCGCGCCGATCGTGGAAGTCGATCTCGTCGGCGGCGGCTCGCGCTCGCCGCTCTGGGCCCAGATCTGCGCCGACGTGCTCGGCATTTCCGTCCATCGCGTCGAGGAAGGCGAGGTGGGGGCCGCGCTCGGCGCCGCGCGGCTCGGGCGCCTTGCCGCCACCGGTGAAGATCCCGCCGAAGTTTGCACGCGCCCGCGCCGACAGGCGAGTTTCGCGCCCCGCGCTTCCGTCACCGCCGCCTATGACGATGCTTATCGCCGCTGGCGCGCGCTTTATCCCGCGTTGAAGGAGTCCGCCTAAGTGAACGCGTCAGCTAAATTCTTCGAGGCAAGCACGCCTGTCGCCTTCGCCGGCCAGGATGCCGGGCAAGCGCCCGCCTTCCGCTGGTACGACAAGGATCGCCTCGTCCATGGCCGCCGGCTCGAGGATCACCTGCGCTTTGCGGTCTGCTACTGGCACTCCTTCTGCTGGCCGGGCGGCGATCCCTTCGGCGGCGAGACGTTCCTGCGGCCCTGGCATCGCGGCACCGATGCGATGGCGCAGGCACGGGCCAAGGCCGATGTCGCCTTCGAGCTGTTCCGCCTGCTCGACGTGCCCTTCTTCACCTTCCACGACGTCGATGCGGCGCCGGAAGGTGCTTCGCTCGCGGAGTCCGTCGCCAACCTCAACGCGATCGCCGATCTGTTCGAAGCGAAGATGGCCTCCGCCAAAGTCCGGCTGCTCTGGGGCACCGCCAATCTGTTCACGCATCGCCGCTACATGGCGGGCGCCGCGACCAATCCGGACCCTGACATCTTCACCTATGCCGCCGGCCAGGTCCGTGCCGCGCTGGAGGTGACGCACCGGCTGGGTGGCCAGAACTATGTGCTGTGGGGCGGGCGCGAGGGTTACGAGACGCTGCTGAACACCGATCTCAAGCGCGAGCTCGACCAGCTCGGCCGCTTCGTCTCGCTCGTCGTCGAGCACAAGCACAAGATCGGCTTCAAGGGCCCGATCCTGATCGAGCCGAAGCCGAAGGAGCCGACCAAGCATCAATATGATTTCGACGTCGCCACCTGCTACGGCTTCCTCGCGCGCTATGACCTGCTGAAAGACGTCAAGCTCAACATCGAGCAAAACCATGCCATCCTCGCCGGCCATTCCTTCCATCACGAGGTCGCGCTCGCCGAAGCGCTCGGCGTGTTCGGCTCGCTCGACGTCAACCGCGGCGACGATCTGCTCGGCTGGGACACTGACCAGTTCGCGATGAATGTGCCGGAGCTTGCACTGGTGTTCCACGAGATCCTGAACCGCGGCGGCTTCACCTCGGGTGGGCTCAATTTCGACGCCAAGATCCGGCGTCAGTCGATCGACCCCGACGATCTGATCCATGCCCATGTCGGCTCGATGGATGCCTGCGCGCGCGCCTTCCTCGCCGCTGCCGACATGCTCGATGCAGGCGCCCTCTCCGCGCCGCTTACTAAGCGCTACGAAGGATGGGCGAGCCCCGAGGGCCGCGCCATCCTCGGCGGCCAGCGCTCGCTCGCCGATCTCGCCGATCGTGCGCTCGGCCCCGGCTTCGATCCGCAGCCGCGCTCGGGACGGCAGGAATATCTGGAATCCCTGGTCAACCGCTATGTCTGAGGAAGGCCCGCTGATGACAAATGCTGAAGCAACGCCGGTGCTCCAACTCTCCGGCATCGGGAAGGAGTTCGGCGCAATCCGCGCACTGCATGACGTCGACATGCAGGTCCTTCCCGGCGAGGTGGTCGGCCTGATGGGCGACAACGGCGCGGGCAAGTCGACGCTGGTCAAGATCATCGCCGGCAATTTCCGCCCCAGCCATGGCGAGATCCGCTTTGCCGGCAGCGCGGTCCATTTCAATCGGCCGATCGATGCCCGTACGGTCGGCATCGAGGTGGTCTATCAGGACCTTGCACTGGCCGACAATCTGACCGCGGCCGCCAACGTGTTTCTCGGCCGCGAGCTGAAGCGCAAGTTTGGCCCGCTTGCCTTGCTCGACCACAAGGCGATGGCGGCGCGTGCGCTGGAATTGTTCGGCGAGCTGCGATCTGAAACGCGGCCCGACGATCTCGTCAAGCAGATGTCGGGCGGCCAGCGCCAGGCGGTCGCGATCGCGCGGACGCGGCTCTCAAATGCGAGGCTGGTGATGATGGACGAGCCGACCGCTGCGATCTCGGTCCGCCAGGTCGAGCAGGTGCTGAGCCTGATTCACCGGCTGAAGGAACAAGGCGTCGCCGTGATGCTGATCTCGCACCGCATGCCCGACGTGTTCGCGGTGTGCGACCGCGTGATCGTCATGCGCCGCGGCGAGAAGCGCGCCGACAAGGCGATCCATACGACGTCCCCCGAGGAAGTCACCGCACTCATCACCGGCGCGAAGGAGGCGGCGTAATGGCCATGCAGTTGGAATCCCCGGTCAGCTTCTCGAATGTCGGCGAGATCAAATGGTGGCGGCGTGGCATCTTCGCCTCCCAGACCGGATACGTCCTGCTAGCGCTCCTGGTGCTGATGGTCGTGATGCATTTTGCCAGCCCCTATTTCTTCACCCAGGGCAATATGCAGAACGTGGCGAAGAACTTTTCCTTTATCGCCATTGCCACCCTGGGCGTCACCTTCGTCATCATTACCGGCGGTATCGATCTCTCAGTCGGCTCGCTGATGTGCTTCTCCGCCATGATCACATCGATGGTCATGTCGGGCCTCTCGACGCCAGGCATGCCCGGCGCGTCGCTGTTCGTGCACCTCGCGGCCGACGGCAAGACCGTGGTAGCGAACCTGCCGGGCCTGATCCTGGTCGTCTCGATCGTCGCGGGCCTCGCGGTCGCGTTTCTCGTCGGGCTCGTCAACGGCTTCTGCATCGCGGTGCTCGGGCTGTCGCCCTTCGTCACCACGCTCGGCATGCTCTCGATTGTGCGCGGCCTCGGTTATGTCGTCTCCAACGGCCGTGGCAGCTTTCCGGGCGGGCCGGACGCCGATTACTTCTATGCGCTCACCTCGGGCGACGTGCTTGGCGTGCCTGCGCCCTTCATCTATCTCGTGATCCTCGCGCTGACGATGGCGGTGGTGCTGCACCACACCTCGTTCGGCCGCCACGTGTTCGCACTCGGCGGCAACGAGAAGGCGGCTGAACTCACCGGCATCCCGGTGGTGCGTGTGAAGATCGAGGTTTATGTGATCTGCGCGCTCGCCGCAGGCCTCCAGGGCATCATCATCTCCGGATGGCTCGGATCGGCACCCGCCAACATGGCGACTTCCTACGAGCTCAACGTGATAGCGGCCGCCGTGATCGGCGGCGCCAACCTGGCCGGCGGCATCGGCGGTCCGCTCGGTGCCATCGTCGGCTGTGTGTTGCTCGAAGTGATCCGTAACGGCCTCGTGCTCGCGCAGGTCAACTCCTATTGGCAGCAGACGCTGGTGGGCGTGATCATCATCCTTGCCGTGCTGGTCGACCGTATCCGCTCGCGCATGACTTAACGAGTTAATCCGGAAGGACAACGAAAGATCGTCTATCCGCCTGCCGGACCATCACATCACAAATGGATAGGCAACAAAGTGTGGAGGGAAAGTAATGAAGAAGCTTCTGTTGGCTGGCGTGACCATCGCGATGATGGCGACCCCGGCATTTGCCCAGACCTACAAGTTCGCCATCGTGCCCAAGGCGATGAACAATCCGTTCTTCGACGTGGCGCGCGACGGCTGCCTGAAGCGAGCCAAGGAACTCGGCAACGTTGAGTGCATCTACAAGGGACCGGTCGAACATGAACCGGCGACGCAGGCGCAGATCATCCAGGACTTCGTCACGCAGAAGGTGGATGGGCTCGCGATCTCGGTTGCCGACGTCGCGGCCATGACCAAGTCGATCGAGGCAGCAACGGCGGCCGGCATTCCCGTCATCACCTTCGATGCGGACGCGCCGGGCTCCAAGCGCATCGCCTATATCGGCACCAACAACAAGGACTTCGGTCTGGCGCTCGGCAAGCAATTGGCCCAGCTCAAGCCCGAAGGCGGCAAGTATGCGATCGTATCCGGCGGTCCCGGCGCGAAGAACCTTGCCGAGCGTGTCGACGGCGTCCGTGAGTCGCTCAAGGGAACGAAGTGGGTCGAGGTCCAGGGCTCTCCGACCTTCTGTAACGACGATCCCGCGCTCGCGATCCAGCAGATGGCCGATTTGCGTACGGCGACGCCGGATCTCGGCGCCATCGTGCCGATCGGCGGCTGGCCGATGTTTGCACCCGAAGGTTACAAGGCCTTCGTCAACAAGAACAAGAAGGACATCGACGCCGGCAAGTTCACGCTCGTCGTCGCCGATACGCTGAAGATGCAGCTTGAGCTGCTGCGCGACGGCTACTCCAACGCCCTCACCGGCCAGCGCCCGTTCGAAATGGGCGAGAAGTCGATGGACACGCTGCTCGCGATCAAGAAGGGCGAGAAGGTGCCGGAGATCATCTATACCGGCCTTGATCTCGTGACGAAGGACAACGTTGCGCAGCTGCTGAAGTAGGAGCGCCACCAGCCCCGTGCTCCTGCGTGCCTCTCCCGCTTGCGGTTTCCGCAAGCGGGAGAGATGATTTGGGCTGTCGGAAGGAAATTTGGAATGAAACGGTCGCGGCTCGGCCCCCTTGATGTCACGTCAATCGGCCTCGGCTCCGCCCCGCTCGGCGGATTGTTTGCACCGGTCAGCGATGCCGATGCGCAAGCGACGCTCGAACGGGGTTGGTCGGCCGGCATCCGCTTCTACGACACCGCGCCGCTCTACGGTTTTGGCCTCGCGGAACGGCGGCTCGGCGCATTCCTGCGGCAACAGCCGCGCGACTCCTACGTCATCTCGACCAAGGTCGGCCGCCTGCTGCGCGCGCCCGATGGCGCTGCCGCCGAGGACGATCATTACAAAAGCGGTCAGCGCGAGCGGCCGGTGTTCGACTTCTCTCATGACGGGGTGATGCGTTCGGTCGAGGAGAGCCTGCTGCGGCTCGGGCTCGACCGCGTCGATGTCCTGCTCGTGCATGATCCCGACGATCATTACGACGACGCCGTCGCCGGCGCCTTCCGCGCGCTCCAGCGTCTGCGCGCAGAGGGCACGGTCAAGGCGATCGGCGCCGGCATGAACCAGTCGGAGATGCTGGTCCGTTTTGCCGAAACCGTGCCGGTGGACTGCTTCCTGCTCGCCGGCCGCTACACGCTGCTCGACCAGGGCGGGCTGGATGCGCTGTTTCCGGCCTGTCAGGCCAAGAACATCGGCATCCTGCTCGGTGGCATCTACAACAGCGGCATTCTGGCCAACCCCCGCACCGGCGCGAAGTTCAACTATGAGGATGCAGACGCGGCGCTGGTCGCGCGGGCGCTCGAGCTCGACGAGCTCTGTCGCAAGCACGGGACCGAGCTGAAGGCCGCCGCGCTCCAGTTCTGCATGGCCCATCCGGCCGTGACGGTCGCCGTGCTGGGCGCGCGCAATGCCGCCGAGGTCGCCGACAACATCGCGATGTCGCAGGCGCCGGTGCCGTCGGCCTTCTGGCAGGAGCTGCGTGCGCGGAAACTCGTCGACGTGCGGGCGCCGCTGCCGGGTGGAGCGTGAGCCATGATCATCGACGCCCACCAGCATTTCTGGGATCCGGCGCGTGCCGACTATCCCTGGATGGACGCGCCAGAACTCGCGCCGATCCGCCGCGCCTTCGGGCCTGCCGATCTCGCGCCACTTCTGAAGGCGAATGGCATCGGTGCGAGCATCGTGGTGCAGTGCCGCTCTGCGCTGGAGGAGACTGAGGAATTTTTGCGCATCGCGCATGCAATGCCCTTCGTCGTCGGCGTGGTTGGCTGGGTCGATCTGACCGATGCCGCGCTTGGTGACACGCTCGACCGGCTGCGCGCAGGGCCGGGCGGCGACAAGCTGGTCGGAATCCGCCACCAGGTCCATGACGAGGCCGATCCCGATTGGCTGCTCCGCGAGGACGTCCAGCGCGGGCTCACCGCATTGTTTGCCCGCGATCTCACTTACGATTTCCTCGTCCGCACCCGCGAATTGCCGGCGGCGATCGCAACCGCGCAGGCCTTTCCCAACGCGCGCTTCGTGCTCGACCATGCCGCCAAGCCGCCGATCGCTTCGGGCGGAAGCGCCGAATGGGCCGATCGCATCAAGGCGCTCGCCGCCTGCGGCAATGTCTGGTGCAAGATCTCCGGGCTCGCGACGGAAGCGAAGTGGCATGATTGGGATGCGGAGCGGCTGTTTCCGTTCGTCCAGCACGCCGCAAATTGCTTCGGTGAGGATCGCCTGATCTTCGGCTCCGACTGGCCGGTGTGCTTGCTTGCGGGCAGCTACGGCGAGATCAAGGGCGCGCTGGAGGCGTGTCTGGCGAAACTAGGCTCCAGTGTGCGCGAGAAGGCGTTCGGGGTGAATGCGAAGGCTGCGTATCGGTTGATGGCTGCATGAGTGAAGCTCGTGCCTAACCAAAGGTGTCGTCCCGGCGAAGGCCGGGGCCCATACCGCGTGATCTCTCGGGTTGCCCGAGGCAGGAGTACCGAACGACGAATCTTCGCCAAACCACTCCCTGGGGTTATGGGTCCCGGCCCCCCGTGCGCAATTGCGCACTAGGCCGGGACGACGACGGAGTTTGAGAGAACGCTCGTGGCTCACGCGCCCGCGGGCACCTGGTCCAGAAATCCGGTGATGCTCCTGATGCGGCCGTCCTTCAGCACGGCGAAGTCGGTGCCCTTGATCGGGCTGTCGACGCCGTCAGGGCCAAGGCCCCAGCTGAAGCGTAGCTGATCGCCGTAGCCGTTGGGCTCGCCGATCAGCTTGAACTTGAAATCGGGAAAGCGCTGTTGCACGCCCGCGATCAGCGCGTCGATGCCGTCCTGGCCGTCGCCCTTCATCAGCGGATCGACATAGCTCGCATCCGCCGCCCAGTTCTCGCTGAGCAGTTCGCGCCGGCGGCTTGTCGTGCGCTCGTTCCAGAGCTCGATGTAGCGGCGGGCAATGGTGACGTGGTCGGTCATGGTGCTCTCCTTCGGTGGCGCCGTGTTCGGCTGCTCGTCACTATCGAAGGTTTGCGCGCGCTGATCGATTACCTCCGAGGTCATCGGCGTGCGCAAAAAAATGAAGCGCGATGATGGTCTCATCGCGCTTCATCGGCATGCGACTGGTTCGCGAAGATTACTTCGCCGCCGTCACCATGATCTCGACGGTGTATTGCGGCGCCGCCAGCTTGGCTTCGACGGTGGCGCGGGCCGGGGTGTTGCCGGGGGAGACCCAGGCGTCCCACACCGCATTCATCTCGCCAAACGTCTTCATGTCGGTGATGTAGATCGTGGCCGAGAGCAGCTTCGACTTGTCGGTGCCGGCCTTGGCGAGATGGCCGTCGATCGTCGCCAGGATGTCCTGGGTCTGCTTCGTCACGCTTTCGCCGCCGGCCTTGTTGGCGACGACACCGGCGAGATAGACGGTGTTGCCGTGCACGACGACCTGGCTCATGCGCGGGCCGGTTTCAAAACGCTGAATGCTCATTTGGGATCTCCTGGTGGAATGGCGGCCCTGTCTAGCGCAGCCCCCCGCGCTCAGCCACCCCAGGCACGCATGCGTTGCCAGGCACGCATGCGTTGCCGGGCACGCATGCATTCCCTAGGGAAACTGACTGAAGAACGTCCAGATCGTCTCGGCGCCGTCGATGTCGCTGTTCTGTGGCCCGAGCAGGCTGGTTGCGACCTTGGGGA
Source organism: Bradyrhizobium sp. CCBAU 11361 (assembly GCF_028128935.1). Taxonomy (NCBI): domain Bacteria; kingdom Pseudomonadati; phylum Pseudomonadota; class Alphaproteobacteria; order Hyphomicrobiales; family Nitrobacteraceae; genus Bradyrhizobium; species Bradyrhizobium sp. CCBAU 11361. The sequence goes on along the minus strand of NZ_LBJZ01000200.1, from coordinate 189,640 downwards.
AGCGGGCGTCCGGAGCGAAGCCGGGCATGCGATGGCCGCCATGGTTGACGCGATAGAGCACGACGTCGTGCCCCCTGGGGCAGCGCGAGGCGATCCGCGTGACCGTGGACTGGTCCGCGGGCACCCTGTCGGGCATTTCGGTCACGTTGGCATCATCGGCCTCGCAGCCGTTGAGCTTGCGCCAGAATGCCAGCGTCTCCTCTGTCGACCAGAACCCGTCTGCGGCAAAATAGCCCGATCCGCGTCCGCCCTCGTAGGGCACCAGCGGGTCGGCCGTGCCGTTCATGATCAGCATCGGCAGCGGCCGCGAGGGATGGCACGTGACCGCGGCTTCGTCGGTGAGGTTCATGATCACGCTCGCACCTGCCGTAAACAGATCGGCGCGCGCGCAAGCAAGCGTCATCGCCATGGCACCGCCATTGGAGATGCCGGCGACATAGACGCGGCCAGGGTCGGCCGTGCCGTTCGCCACCAGTTTCTCGACGAGCTTCGCGATGAAGGCGACGTCGTCGGTGCCCTCGGGCGGGCCACGGAGCGCGGGTCCCGCCTTCGTCCTCGCATCGGCCCAGGCATGGTTGAGCCCGTCCGGAAAGACCACCGCAAAACCTTCGCGCTTTGCGACCTGGGGCCACGCCGTCCGCGCGACCATGTCGGCGCCGCGCTGGGTCTTGCCATGCAGCACGACGACCAGCGGCACAAGTCGCTTGGCCGGCACTTGCACGGTGTAGGACCGCATCACGCCGTTGACGTCGATGGTGTCGGCCGACGCCGCCGGGGCGGCGGCGAAGCCGGCGAGAAGCGCCCCGATATGCATCCACCGCCGCACGATCTACCCCACCGCCTTCGCCGCCGCGCGGCCCGCGTTGCGGCCCGAGAACAGGCAGCCGCCGAGGAAGGTGCCTTCGAGGGAGCGATAGCCGTGCACGCCGCCGCCGCCGAAGCCCGCGGCTTCGCCGACCGCATAGAGGCCGGGAATGACGCTGCCTTCGCTGCCGAACACGCGCGAGTCGAGATCGGTCTCGAAGCCGCCGAGCGTCTTGCGGGTGAGGATGTTGAGCTTGACCGCGATCAGCGGTCCGTGTGCGGGATCGAGGATGCGGTGCGGGGAGGCGGTGCGGATCAGCTTGTCGCCGATATAGCGGCGCGCATTGTGGATGTTCATCACCTGCGCATCCTTGACGTAGGGATTGGCGATCTCGCGGTCGCGCGCCTCGATCTGCATCTTGATGTGCTCGAGCCTGAGAAGGTCGCTGCCGGCGAGCTTGTTCATGGCCGCAACGAGATCGTCGATCTTGTCACGCACGATGAAGTCGACACCATGGCTTTTGAATGCTTCCACCGGCGCCGGCGCGCCCTTGTTGGTGGCGCGGCGCAGCGTCATGCGCCAGCTCTTGCCGGTGAGGTCAGGGTTCTGCTCCGAGCCCGACAGCGCGAACTCCTTCTTGATGATGCTCTGGGTCAGGATGAACCAGGAATAATCATAGCCCGTCGACATGATGTATTCGAGCTGGCCCAGCGTATCGGAGCCGGGGAACAGCGGCGCCGGCAGCCGCGTGCCCGTGGCGTCGAACCACATGGACGAGGGCCCTGGCAGGATGCGGATGCCATGGCGCGGCCAGATCGGCGACCAGTTCTGGATACCCTCGACATAATGCCACATGCGGTCGCGGTTGATCAGCCGCGCGCCCGCCTTCTCCGTGATGCCGATCATGCGGCCGTCGACGTGTTCGGGCACGCCGGAGATCATGAATTTTGGCGGCTCGCCGAGTCGCTCGGGCCAGTTCTGCCGCACCAGCTCGTGATTGCCGCCGATGCCGCCGGAGGCGACGATCACGGCCTGCGCCTTCAGTGCAAACTCCCCGATGACATTGCGCGAGGAACTCTTGCCGCGCTCGACATCGTCAGGCGCGAGAACGGCGCCGCCGACGCCATCCACCGTGCCGTTGGTGATGGACAATGCGTCGACGCGGTGGCGGAATTTGAAGGTCAGGCGGCCGCTCTTCATCGCCTCGCGCGCGCGGCGCTCGAACGGCTCGACGATGCCGGGCCCGGTTCCCCAGGTGACGTGGAAGCGCGGCACCGAATTGCCGTGGCCCATCGCGTCGTAGCCGCCGCGCTCGGCCCAGCCGACCACGGGAAAGATGCGATGCCCCATCGCGCGCAGCCAGTCACGCTTCTCGCCGGCCGCGAACGCCACATAGGCCTCGGCCCATTTGCGCGGCCAGTGATCCTCGTCGCGGTCGAAGCCGGCGGTTCCGAGCCAGTCCTGCATCGCGAGCTCGAAGGAATCCTTGATGCCGAGCCGGCGCTGCTCCGGCGAATCGACCAGGAACAGCCCGCCGAACGACCAGAACGCCTGGCCACCGAGCGACTGCTCGCCTTCCTGGTCGACCACGATCACGCGCTTGCCGGCATCCGCGATCTCGGTTGCGGCCACGAGGCCCGATAGTCCGGCGCCGACAACGATGACGTCTGTCTGTTCAGCCATAAGTTCCCCCCTGTAGTTGCCCGGATTGAAGCCAGCGGTTGTTACTGAGATCAAGGGTGTGGCGCGTAAGACATCATTAACTTGTTCCACTTTGAGATAGAGCCCGGCCCAGTGCAGCGCGGACGCAACACTGGATTTGAATTTGTTTTGAGCGAGCCGGCCTGCCTAGACAAAACCTTGGTTACGACGGACGCTAGCCGTGCATCACCACCTGACACGCAGATTCGAATTCGACTGGGGCGGGGGACAATGAAGTTTCTGACGGGGTTGCTGGCCGCGGTTGTGCTGATCGCTTGCATGGGGGCTTCTCACGCGGTGGTCCGGATCGCGGATGACCGCGGCGGCCGGATCGGAACCTACGTCGACAAATATCAGGACCTGCGGCAATCAGGCGAAACCGTCATCATCGACGGCCTCTGCGCCTCCGCCTGCACCATCGTCCTTGGCGCCATCCCGCGCGACCGCATCTGCGTGACCTCGAGCGCGACGCTGGGCTTCCACGCCGCCTGGGATTTCGGCGCCAATGGCCGCGCCGTCACCAATTCCGAAGCAACCCAGATGCTCTATGCGATGTACCCCTCGCAGGTGAGGCGCTGGATCAACCAGCGCGGCGGCTTGACCCCGCACATGCTCTTCCTGAGGGGCAAGCAGCTTCAGGCCATGTACAAGCCCTGCTACATGGACGCACAGGCCTCGACGATCAAGCCGACGCGCCGGACTCTCCCGCAATCGGACGAGCTCGAGTCCGCTCGGGGCCAGCTCCTGCACTGACATCCTCGGCACGACGGGTTTGTTTCAGCCCGCCAGCGGCGCCTTGCCCGCAGGCGGGCTAAAGCTTATCTGAAAGCCTGGGAACCGGGGCCTTCGCCCCGATCATTGTCATGGCTCAACCAGTGCGCCCGGCCCATCCGTTACAGGACAATTCGTCCACTGCCGGCCGGACGCCGTCCGTGCTGCTGTTGGCTGGCACAGGTGTTGGCGGTCTGGTCGTGATTGGCGCGCTGGCGCTGTGGTTCCACTACGGCACCCAGGTGTTCTTCGAAATGATCAGGACCGGCTTCTTTGCCTGCTTCTGACCCCCGACAGGAAGTCTTCCGCCCATGAGCTCCGCCGCCCGCCCGCTGGTGATCGCGACCGCATTCGCCGCAAGCCTTGTTGTCGGGCTGCTGATCATGTTCTGGGCCATGGGCGGGGTCGGCAAAGTGGCGCAGCCGGCTGCGATCGGCGGCCCGTTCCAGCTCACCGACCAGAACGGCAAGGCCGTCACCGACAAGAGCCTGAAGGGCAAGCCGACCCTGATCTTCTTCGGCTACACCCATTGCCCCGACGTCTGCCCGACCTCGCTGTTCGAGATCTCGGAAGTGCTGCGCGCGATGGGCAAGGACGCCGACAAGGTCAACGCCATCTTCATCTCGGTCGACCCCGAGCGGGACACGCCGGCGGCGATGAAGGACTATCTGTCGAGCTTCGATCCGCATCTCGAGGGCCTCAGCGGCGATCCCGCCGAGACCGCCAAGGTGATCACCTCCTACCGGGTCTATGCCAAGAAGGTCCCGACCAAGGACGGTGACTACACCATGGACCACACCGCGCTGATCTATCTGATGGACCGCGACGGCCGCTTCGTCTCGCCGTTCAACCTGAAACGGACGCCGGAAGAGGCCGCGGTCGAGCTGAAGCGGTATCTCTGATCTACCCTCCGACCGCCCCGGCCTTCACCGTGCCTGCAATCGGCGCTCGCGTTCCCGGGCGGATGGTCTATAAGGCCTCCGATCCCAACGAAATTCGTTCATTTCCGGCCGATGGCTCCATCGCAACAGGCGAAATCGTCCAAATCTGCCCGTGGCTTGCTGACAGGGCTGGCCGTCGGCGCCTGCCTGTTCGCAGCCCTGCCCGGCGCGAGGGCGCAGGCCCCGGCCAAGCAGCCACCGGCGGCGCCTCAGGCCACCCCGCAGGTCGCGCCCCAGGCGGCCCCCCAGGCGGTGCCCGGCTTCTGGGACCCGCGGCGGCGGCCGGAGCGGCCGGACCTGTCGCGCCTGACCGTGATCCGCTTTTTGACCGAGACCGACTATCCGCCGTTCAACTACACCGGCGCCGACGGCAATCCGGCCGGCTTCAACGTCGATCTCGCCCGCGCGCTCTGCGAGGAGATCAAGGTCACCTGCACGGTGCAGATGCGCCGCTTCGAGACGCTGGTCGACGCGCTCACCTCGAACCGGGGCGATGCCATCATCGCCTCGATGGCGGTGAGCCCGCAGCTCCGTGCCCGCGTCGACTTCTCCGATCCCTATTACCGCGTGCCGGCGCGCTTCGCCTCGCGCAAGGATGCGGTGATGCCGGAGATCCGCCCGGAATATCTCGAGGGCAAGAAGGTGGGCGTGATCGGCGGCTCCGCGCATGAGGCCTATCTCAAGGCGATGTTCACCGACGCCGAGCTGCACCCCTATCCCAACGACGACGCGATGCGCGCCGCACTTCGCAAGGGCGAGGTCGACTTCATCTTCGGCGACGCCATCTCGCTCGCCTTCTGGATCAACGGCACGGATTCGGGCGATTGCTGCGCCTTCTCCGGCGGTCCCTTCGTCGAGAGCCGCTTCTTCGGCGAGGGCATCGGCATCGCCGTGCGCAAGGGCAACGACGTGCTGCGCCAGGCCCTGAATTGGGCCCTGTTCCGCGTCTGGGAAAAAGGCCGCTACACCGACCTGTGGCTGCGCTATTTTTCGGTGAGCCCGTTTTAGCTGCGTCGCTGCTCCCTCCGCCGTCATTGCGAGGAGCCCTTGCGACGAAGCAATCCAGACTGTTTCCGCAGTGACAGTCTGGATTGCTTCGCTTCCGCCTTCGCTCTTTGAGCTACGGCGGACAAGTCGCTCGCAATGACGGTGCGAGAGGCAATACCGCCCACAAAATTGCATTCTGCCCGGAAATCGCTATTTTCCGCGGCCCGGAGGCCCCTGATGTCCGTTATCGATCTTGCCGCGAACCCGAGCGACCTGCGTGCGCTCGCCGAACAATCCAACGCCTGGCCGTTCGAGCAGGCGAAGGCCATTGTCGCGCGGCTGAAGAAAAGCCCGAAGGACGAGGTGCTGTTCGAGACCGGCTATGGCCCCTCGGGCCTGCCGCATATCGGCACGTTCGGCGAGGTCGCGCGCACCTCGATGGTGCGCCATGCCTTTCGCGTGCTGACCGAGGACAAGATCAAGACGCGTCTGCTCGCCTTCTCCGACGACATGGACGGGTTTCGCAAGGTGCCCGACAACGTGCCCAACAAGGAGATGCTGGCTGCGCATCTCGGCAAGCCGCTGACGCGCGTGCCGGATCCGTTCTCCAACGAGTACCCGTCGTTCGGGCACCACAACAACGCGCGCCTGCGCGCCTTCCTCGATCATTTCGGCTTCGACTACGAGTTCGCGAGCTCGACCGACTATTATACGTCCGGCCGTTTCGACGCGACGCTGCTGAAGATGCTGGCCGCCTACGACAAGGTGATGGCGATCATCCTGCCGACGCTGGGGCCGGACCGCCGCGCGACCTATTCGCCGTTCCTGCCCATCAGCAAGACCACCGGAATCGTGCTCCAGGTGCCGATGATCCGCCGCGACGTCGCCGCGGGCACGGTGACCTATGTCGATCCAGACACCAACGAAGAAGTCGAAACGCCCGTCACCGGCGGAAATGTAAAATGCCAGTGGAAGGCCGACTGGGCGATGCGCTGGGTCGCGCTCGGCGTCGATTACGAGATGGCCGGCAAGGATCTCATCGACTCCGTGAAGCTGTCCGGCGCGATCGCCAGGGCGCTCGGCGCCACGCCGCCCGAGGGCTTCAACTACGAACTCTTTCTCGACGAGAAGGGCCAGAAGATCTCGAAGTCGAAGGGCAACGGCCTCACCATCGACGAATGGCTGCGCTACGCTTCGCCGGAATCGCTGTCGCTGTTCATGTACCGCGAGCCGAAGGCGGCGAAGCGGCTGTTTTTCGACGTCATCCCGCGCCAGGTCGACGACTATCAGCAATTCATTGATGGCTTTCCCAAGCAGGATGGCAAGCAGCAGCTTGGCAATCCGGTCTGGCACATCCATCACGGCAAGCCGCCACAGGGCGACATGCCCGTGACGTTCCAGCTGCTGCTGACGCTGGTGTCGTCGTCGAATGCGGAGAACGCCGAGACCCTGTGGGGCTTCATCGGCCGCTATCGCCCCGGCGTGTCGCCGCAGACGCATCCGAAGCTCGATGCGATGGTCGGCTACGCCATCAACTATTACCGCGACTTCGTGGCGCCGACGAAGCAGTTCCGCGAGCCGACCGAGATCGAACGCGCGGCGCTCCAGGATCTGCGCGATGCGCTGTCGCAGTTGCCGCAGGATGCGTCGGCTGAGGACATCCAGAACGTCGTCTACGAGATCGGCCGCCGCGAGCCGTTCCTCGACCAGGTCAAGAAGGGCAAGGACGGCCGTCCGGGCGTCACGCTCGACTGGTTCAACATGCTCTACCAGGTGCTGCTCGGCCAAGAGAAGGGCCCGCGCTTCGGCTCCTTCGTCGCGGTGTACGGCGTGCAGAACGCGGTCAACATGATCGACGGCGCGCTGGCGCGGAGCGCGTGAGGCAGGTGTAGCGGCGCAGCCCTAAAGCGGCTCGCCCGCCTTGGTCGTGAATTTGTAGACGCCATCTGGCCCGAGCACGGCGTGCATGTCGACGTCGGGATAGCTGATCACGTCGTCCGGCGTGCGGTCGCCGATCACGAGCAGTCTGACGTCGCGCGTGGTGCGATTGACGAAGCGGTGCGCATCGCCGCTGCCGGCGGGGAAGCCGGCGCACATTCCCCTCGTCAGCACCTGCGCGCCGGAATCGGTCTCGAGCACCACCTCGCCCTCGATCACGAAGACGAACTCGTCCTGGCGCGAATGCGCGTGACGGTACGAGGATTGCCCGCCCGGAATGATCCGGGTCAGGTTGACGCCGAAATTCTTCAACCCCGCATGCTCGCCGAGCCGGCGGTTGTAGCGCATCTGGTTGGCGGCCCGGTGCAGCTGCGGATAGCCGGTGAAATTGCTCTCGCTGACGTCCTCCGGATCGAATGCGGGGAGTCTCGGTTTCGATGGTGTGGTCATTTCGCTTTCTCGGTCAGGCCAGGAATCTGCAGGGCGTCCGCCGCGCAGAGCCTCCACAGTATCGCAGTAGGGCGCGTATTCCCCGGCAGTATTGGCTGAAATTGCGGCGTCAGCCGGCCCGCGCGGCCTGCGCAAACTGCAAGGGCGTGATGCCGTAGCAGCGCCTGAAATGCTTGTTGAGCGCGGCCTGGTCGCAGAATCCCGCCGCCAGCGCGCTGTCGGCCAGCGAATGGCCACGCTTCAAGAAACGGCAGGCGGCGTTGAGCCTGATGTGAACCAGATAGGCGTGCGGGGTGAGGCCAACCGTGCGCTTGAACAGCCCGATCAGCTGGAAACTGGTGAGGCCTGTGAGGTCGGCAAGCTGGTCCAGGCTCAGATTTTCGGCATGGCGCTCCCGCATCAGCGCAATCAACCGCGTCACGACGGCGTCGCGGCCGGCAGGGATCTTGGTGCGGCGTCCGTCACCGTAGCGCTCGAACAGACGGCCAAAGGCATCGGCGACGAGCTCATCGGCCAAAAGGTCGTCCTGTTCGGTTTCCAGCACCCGGTGCAACCGGTCGAAGCGCCCGATCAGATCGCCGTCGTCGAGCATGCTCTCCCGGAGGTGGGGCAGGGTGTCCGTGCCGAAGCGCCGCGCGAGCTCGCCGATTGCAGGCCGGGCGAGATAGAAGGCGCGATAGCGCCACCGTCCGCTATCGCCCATCCGTGCCGACTGCCGCTCGTCCGGATTGGAGACGAACAGCGTGGCGGCGCCGACTTTTCGCACGACATTGCGGTTGCGGATTTCGGCGCCGCCGGACTCCGTCACCGCGATCACATAGGCATCATGGGTGTGCGAACCGTAGTCGTGGTGACGGAAATCGGCGCGCAGCAGGCTCATGCCGGGAATCCGGCGGCTGTGCCAATAGCTCGTGTGGTTGCCAGTGTGCCGGCGCGCCATGGTCGGTCCGTGTGCTCCGTCTCTCGCACATCATGACCCGACGGGCGGTCCTGGACGAGAGGCAAAATCGGGATGGGAGCGTTGCCGCAATTTCGGCCAATACGGCGCCGGGGGTGTTCCCCGAGACTCGACCTTGCAAGTTTCGGAGAGAAGGATGATCGCTCGCATCTGGCGTACGGCGGCCACGCGCGACAAGGCCGCCCTTTATCAGCATCACTTTGCAACCCGGGTGGTGCCGCACCTCCAGGCCATCGACGGCTTCGCCGGCGCCTCGCTGCTTCGCCGCGACGTCGAGGGCGGCGCCGAAGTGCTGGCCCTGACGCTGTGGCAGGATCTCGACAGCATCCGCGCCTTCACGGGGCCAGATCCGGGCAAAGCCATCGTCGATCCCGACGCGCAGGCCATGCTGACGAGCTTCGATGCCACCGCCGCCAACTACGAGGTCGTCGTGGAGGCCGGACCGGACATCGGAAGCGCTGCCGATCAGATCGAGCGCAGCACGTAGCGGCGGTTGTCCTTCTGCACCGGGCGCGCGTTCATCGGATAGAGCTTTGCGAAGGCGGCGACGTCGGCGGCCGCGACCTGGATCGGGGTGGCCAGCAGCAGCCATTCGACCACTTCCGAGCAGGGCGGCGTCGTCAGCGAACCGGGATAGCGGAAGTAGCTGAGCTTCGTTGGCAGCATGGCGTGGGGATCGATGCTCGCATCGGCCTTCACCGCGGGCCCTTCCGCCGCCGGCATGGTCTTGACGATCTTGCCAAAGGCCGCGTTCGGCTTGCCCTCGGCCATCAGCACGCCGACCACGGCGAGACCGCCGGCATCGTTGCGATGGACGAAATGCGCCTCCATCGGAAAATTCTTGCCGCCGATCATGTGCTCGCTCGGCCGGTGGAAGTGCACCTGGAGCAGCTTGTATTTGACGTCGCCGAGCATCAAGGTGCTGCCTTCGGCGAAGTTGAGCTGGATCGTGTGCCCGTTGTTGACGATGGTGTCGGCGCTCATTCCCCAGTTCAGCTTCAACATCGGCAATTGCGACTTGATCGTCGCCTCGATGTCGATCGGCGATTGTTGTAGGCCGACCGCGCAGGCCTTGTTGGCCGCGTCGAGATCGCCCCATTTGGCGGGCGCACCGGCGCCTTCATAGCTCCAATGCACGCCTTCGGCGGCGAAGGCCGGCTTGCAGACCGGACAAAGCGCGAGACCCGCGAGGGCCTTCAATGCGTGACGGCGATTCATCATATTTCCCCCAAGATGAATTTGATCGGCGATGCGCGTGCAACCTAGGCGAGGGCCGCGGTGAGTCGCAACGGCGATCTCGCCGCGAACCTATTGGCGCGCCCACACGATCCGCGCGATCCAGCCGACGTCGCTCGCCGCCATCGTCCGCTCGGCTTGCGAGGCATCGAGCGGCTGCAATTCCACCGCCTTTGCCGTGCGGCGCTTCAAGGTTGCGACCGTGACCTCGCCCGCCTTGGTCTTCACCACGACGCGATCCCCCTTGCGGATCGGTGTGCCGGGTGAGACCAGGATGATGTCGCCGTCGCGATAGGTCGGGGCAAGCGCATCGCCGGCAATCTCCAGCGCAAATGTCTGCCTGTCCTCGGCGATGGGAAGCGCGACCTCGGTCCAGCCCTTGCCGGATGGACGGCCGGCCTCGTCGAAAGCGCCGCTCGCGCCGGCCTGTGCGAAGCCGAGCAGCGGTACCGAGGGGCCGTCGCCTGCCTCGTCGTCGATCAGTCTTGCAAAGGTGTCGATCGAGGCGCCGGTCGCTGTCAGCGCTTTCGCGATCGATTCGGTCGAGGGCCAGCGCTCGCGGCCGTCCGAGGTGATCCGCTTGGACCTGTTGAAAGTGGTGGGGTCGAGCCCGGCCCGCTTGGCGAGGCCGGACGGAGACAGCCCGGCGCGCGCCGCCAGCCGATCCAGCGCGACCCAGATCTGGTCGTGAGTCAGTATCCTCTGCGCTTTGGCCTGCCTGACCATGGAAGGTCCAGCCCGTCGCAACTCAGGAAAACTGTCCTCAAATCAACCGGTTTTCCGATTTTCGCGCAAGAGGCGGCGGAGAAAGCGTTTTCAAGCGAAGGTCGATACCGGTTTGCGTCAAGAAACCGCGTCAAAACAAGAGTTTAGACCCCGTTCCGATTTCATCGGAACGGAATAGGCTCTAAGCCTTGAGTTCGGAAGGGGCCGCCTTTACGGTCGCGCCGGGTTTTGAGACCCGCAAGAGACGAAAAACCCCAAGAGACTCAAAGAGCTGACTCAAAGAGCAAACAGGGCTCCACATCAGGTGGTCAAGATCTACAAAATCTGTCCGGCCTCGGCCTGGCGCGAGGCGGAACGGCAGGGCGTGTACCGCGGCAGCGCGGACGACGCACGCGACGGCTTCATCCATTTCTCGACGGCCGCCCAGGTTCCCGAGACCTTGCGCAAGCATTATTTCGGGCAGCGCGCGCTGTTCCTGGTCGAGGTCGACGGCGATGCGCTCGGCAGCGAATTGCGCTGGGAGCGCTCGCGCAATGAGGAGCTGTTTCCGCATCTCTATGGCGAGCTCGATGTCGGCGCCGTCATCTCGGTGGCGAGCCTCAACATGCGCTCGGACGGCGGCCACGACGTGCCGGAGCTTGCCCCGTGATCCGCGCCTTCGATGCTCTTTCGCTGCCGGTGCTGCGCTGGCTCGATCCGGAGGATGCGCATCGCCTGGCGATCCAGGGCCTGCGCTTCCTGCCGCCGGTCAAGCCGCGCGCTGACGATCCCAAGCTCGCGGTGCGCGCCTTCGGGCTCAACTTTCCCAATCCGATCGGCATGGCCGCGGGTTTCGACAAGAGCGCGGAGGTGCCGGATGCGCTGCTGCGCCTCGGCTTCGGCTTCGTCGAGATCGGCTCGGTGACGCCGAAGCCGCAAAGCGGCAATCCACGGCCGCGGCTGTTCCGGCTCGAGCGCGACGAGGCCGTCATCAACCGCATGGGCTTCAACAATGACGGCGCGGATGTCGCGCTGCGCCGGCTCGCCGCGCGCGCGCAGCACGGCGGCATCGTCGGCGTCAATGTCGGCGCCAACAAGGATTCGCCGGACCGCGTTGCGGATTACGTCAAGCTGATCGAGGCCTTTGCGCCGGTCGCGAGCTATTTCACCATCAACGTCTCCTCGCCGAACACGCCGGGCCTGCGCAATCTGCAGGAAGGCGCGCTGCTCGACGACCTCCTCGCAAGGGTGATCGACGCGCGCGAGCGGGTGCGCCAGAAGGCCGGCGACACGCCGGTGCTGCTGAAGATCGCGCCGGATTTGAGCCTTGCCCAGCTCGATGACGTCGTGCAGGTCGCGCGCTCGCGCCGGGTCGACGGCATGATCGTGTCGAACACGACGATCGCGCGGCCGAGCACGCTGCGCGAGCAGATGCGGGCGAAGGAGCAGGGCGGCCTGTCGGGCCGGCCGCTGTTCCGCCTGTCGACGCGCATGGTCGCGGAGACCTATGTGCGCGTCGAGGGCGCGTTCCCGCTGGTCGGCGTCGGCGGCGTCGATTCAGGCGGCGCCGCGCTGACGAAGATCCGCGCCGGCGCGAGCCTGATCCAGCTCTATTCGTCGCTGGTCTACAAGGGCCTCGGCCTCGTCGAGGAGATCAAGCGCGACCTCACCTCGACCTTGCTGCGCACGGGCCGGGATTCGCTCGCCGACATCGTCGGCGCGGATGCCGCGACGCTGACGGCGGAAGACTGGCCGGGGATGTAGGGGGGCTTGCCCTTCGCCTCTCCCGCTTGCGGGGAGAGGCCGGAATGCGCGCTGAAAGCGCGGATTCCGGGTGAGGGGGACTGTCCGCGAGTCCAATTCTCACCGTCCCTGCCGAGACTCCCCCTCAACCCGACATTCTCAGAGCGAGCTCTGCTCGTCTCGGCCCCGCAAGCGGGGAGAAGGAGAAGAGAAAGTCGCCCCATACAGCGCCGGATAGCGCGCGCCCTGCAAGCCGCCGCGGGCGACATAGAACGCGATCAGCGCGCACCATAGCCCGGCATTGCCGAGGGATTGCAGCGCCCACCAGGTGATGAGGAAGATCGCCAGCGAGGCCAGCATGAGATTGCGCATCTCGCGCGCCCAGGTCGCGCCGACATAGATGCCGTCGAAGCCGAACGCGAACACGCCGGGCACCGGCGCCAGCACGATGAACGGCAGGAAGTCGCGCGCGGCCCGCCGGACGTCTTCGCTCGCGGTCATGACATTGATCAGCGCCGTTCCGAACAATGCGAACAGCACCGCGACCACCAGCGCGAAGCCGAGCCCCCACGCGAGCACCAGCCGGGTCGAATCCGAAAAACCTCTTGCATCGCGCGCGCCAAAGGTGCGGCCGCAGAGCTGCTGGGCTGCGTTGGCAAGGCCGTCGAGGAAGAAGGCACTGACCAGCAGGAAATTGTTGAGCACGGAGTTCGCGGCCAGCGTGACGTCGCCGGCGCGCGCGCCCTTGGCGGTGAAGAACAGGAACACGGCGATCAGCGCCGCGGTGCGGATCATGATGTCGGAGTTCACCGCCAGCAGCCGCATCAGTTTTGCCTGGTCGAACAGCGTGGCAAGGGGCACCGCAAAGCCGCCATCAGCATAGCGCCGGCAGACGATCACGCCGAGCAAGAAGCCAATCGTCTCCGAGAGCAGTGCTGCGATCGCCGCGCCTGCGATGCCGGTGTCGTAGACCAGCACCAGCAAGATCGTCGCAACCATGTTGATGAGGTTGATGACGACCTGCAGCAGCAGCGCCGGATTGGCGCGGGCCTGTCCCACCAGCCAGCCGAGAATGACGTAGTTGGCGAAGGCCAGCGGCGACGACCAGATCCTGATCATGAAATAGGTCTTGGCGGCGCGCGTGACGCCCTCGCTGCCGCCCATCAGGTCGAACAGCCCGGCCGCCAGCGGCAGCTGCAGCCCAATCAGCGCAGCCCCGATCAGGCCCGCGACGATGAAGCCGCGCATCAGGATCGCGGTCAGCTCGCGCGTCTCGCCGGCGCCCAGGGCCTGCGCGGTGAAGGCGAGCGTGCTCATGCGCAGGAAGCCGAACAGCCAGAACAGGCAGTCGAAGATGACGGAGGCCATCGCCACGCCGCCGAGCAGCGTGGCATCGTCCAGCCGCCCGATCGCCGTGGTCGAGACCACGCCGATCAGCGGCGTGGTGAGGTTCGCGACCATCGCCGGACCCGCGATGGCGAAGACCTGGCGGGATCCGATCTTGAGGGGAACGGGCGCGTGCATGTCAGAACACGAGCACCATGCCGTCTTCGGCGGCGAGATGTTCGATATCGACGAGGCGCGACAGCATGTCGTCGCTCATGTGGGTGAGGACGAGGCGTTTTGCGCCAATTGCCGGCAAATGCTGTTCCAAGGTCTTCAGGCTGAGATGGTTCTTGACCACCTTCTCGTACATATAGGCTTCCGCGATGAAAAGGTCCGCGCCATGCGCCAGCGGAATGAGCGTCTCCGTCCATTCGGTGTCGGCGCTGTAGGCGAGCGTGCGGCCCTCGGTCTCGATGCGGTAGGCCAGGAACGGCCCGCCGGATTCGCCGTGCACGACCGGGTAGGGCGTCACCGTCACCGCGCCGAACTTGCGGCTTTGCTCGGGCGCGAGTTCGACGACGGCGAGCTCGAAGCGCTGCCTGGTCTTCGAGGAATGCTCGAACAAGACCTCCATCACCTCCCGCAGTCGCGTCTCGATGCCTTGCGGGCCCGCGATCGTCAGCGGTCGCGTCCGCCGCGAGAACTGCGCGTCGAGCAGGAAGAAGGGCAGGCCTGCAAAATGGTCGCCGTGGAAATGCGTGATCAGGATCAGATCGATGTCGTTCCGATCGATCTCGAGTCGCTTCAGCGCCGGCAAAGCCGACGCGCCGCAATCGATCAGGAAGTTGGCTTCGCGCCCCGCAACGTGGAAGCAGGTGTTGAGCCTGCCGCCCGAGCCGAAGGCGTCGCCGCAGCCGACAAAGCGTAGTTGCATCGGCTGCGGGCTCCCTGAGCTTGACCCGGACTTAGCGGCGCGGCGCGCCGAAGACGCGCGACAGCAGCCAGATCGGGATCACGATGACCGCGCCGAGCAGGAAGTAGCGCCACAGCCAGTTGATGGTATCGAAGCCGAGATCCCACAGCCGCTGGAACAGGAGGCGAATGCTGTGGATGATGTTCCAGGGATCGAAGCCGATCGCCGCCAGCACGACGCCGACCAGGATCGAGAGCAGGACCAGGCGAAATGCGACCGCCAGCGGCGAGCCGCCGAGAAAGCGGTTCAGCCCGTCGCTGCGGCCGGCCGGCAAATCTCTGACGTCTTGGACCATCTGGAAACTCCTCGGGGATTCGACCCCCATTATACGGCACCGCGAGGCACATGGGGAACCCGCAACGGGGCGTCAATCGGCTTACGGGATTTTAATCCCGGATCGGGCCCGGGTTCACGCCTCCACTTCGACGGCTTCCGCCTTCAGCATCTTTTCCAGCGTTTCCAACCGGTCGGCCTCCCGCGGCGGCTTGTCCCAGCGTAGGCGGCTGATGCGGGGGAAACGCATGGCGACGCCGGATTTGTGCCGCGGGGAGCGTTGCAGGCCTTCGAACGCGACCTCCAGCACCAGCCCCTTGTCAGCCTCGTGCACGACATGGCGCACGGGGCCGAACTTCTCGGTGGTGTTGCGGCGGACGAAGCGGTCGATTTGCAAGAGCTCCTCGTCGGTGAAGCCGAAATAGGCCTTGCCGACCGGCACCAGCTCCTCGCCGGTCTCACCTTCGGTCCAGACGCCAAAGGTGTAGTCGGAATAATAGGATGAGCGCTTGCCGTGGCCGCGCTGCGCATACATCAGCACGGCATCGATGATGTGCGGGTCGCGCTTCCACTTCCACCACTGCCCCTTCGGCCGTCCGGGCAAATAAGGCGCATCGCGCCGCTTCAGCATCACGCCCTCGACGGCGTCCGCGTCCTCGCCGGCGCCGGCACTTGCGGGGTCGGCGCGCGCGGCGGTCAGCGCCTCCCAGCTTGCGAAGGGCACGGTAGGCGACAGATCGATGCGGGGATCGCCAAGTTTCCTGATGAAGGTCTCAAGTCGCTCGCGCCGCTCCGCGAACGGCAATTCACGCAAATCGTTCGCATCGTCGCCGAGCAAATCGTAGGCGCGCAGATGGATAGGAAATTCCTTGATCAGCTTCGGCGAGACGACCTTGCGGTTGAGCCTCTGCTGGAGAACGTTGAAGCTCTGCACGCGGCCCTCGCGCAGGATCAGAAGCTCGCCGTCGATCGCGCCCGGCAGACGCAACGATGGCACGAGATCCGGAAAGCTTCCCGTGATGTCTTCGCCGGTGCGCGAATAGAGTCGCGCCGTGATGTGGCCGCGGTCGTCGCGGCCTGCCACCGCCTGCACGCGGATGCCGTCCCATTTCCATTCGGCGACGTAGTCGGCGGGGTCGAGTGCGGCGAAATCGCTGTCCTCGATCGCATGCGCGAGCATCACCGGGCGGAACGGCGCGGGATCGCGATTGACCGGCTTCTCGCTGCGGCCTTCCAGCCAGGCGAACAGGTCGAGATAGGGTGGCGCGAGCCCCGGCCAAATCAGCTCGACCTCATGCGGGTCCTTGTCGCCGAGCGTCGCCGCGGCGGTCTTCGCCAGCCGCGCGGAAATGCCGATGCGAAGCGCGCCGGTGACGAGCTTCAGCAGCGCCCAGCGGCCGGTCTCGTCGAGCTCGTCAAGCCAGCGTTCGAGCTGCTTCGGCAGCTCGGTCTTGCCGAGCATGCGCAGCGTAGTGACGACTTCGGTGAGGGTCGGCGGCGGCGGGTTGTTGTGGTTGCTCGGACGTGAGGACTCGGGAGCATCTCGCCCGCGGTACCCCCCTCCCTGACCCTCCCCCGCAAGGGGGGAGGGAACGGAGAGGCTCGTGCCTCCATCACTTTGGGAATCGCTATTAGTTGTTGTGCTCGCTGACAGCGCCGCGTTCCGCTGCGCTCCCTCCCCCCTTGCGGGGGAGGGCGGGGGAGAGGGGTGGCCCGGAAAAGACTGCCCGCCATCTCCCGCGCGCTTCGGCCACATCAGCGCCACCGTCTCCGAGAGATCGCCGACATAATCGTAGCTCAGCCCAAACAGCACCTCATCGGTGCGCGACGCGATCAGGTCGCGGATCAGCGCCGGCTTGGCGTGCTTGAAGCTGAGCGCGCCGGTCAGCGCCGCCAGCACATAGCCGCGGTCGGGATCGCCGACCTCGCGGAAATAGCCGGTGATCAGCCGCAGCTTGTTGTTGCGGCCGGGCTCGTAGGCGAGACGGTCCAGAAGTTCGGCGAAGCGGTTCATGCTTCGGCCTCGTCTTGAAGCGGCGTCTCGCTCTCCTCCTCGTCGCCATAGCCGACCAGATCGAGCGGCTGCGCCCGCAGGCCTTGGCTCTTGCACCAATGCACCAGCGCATCTTCCTGGCCGTGCGTGACCCAGATCTCGCCGGCGCCGGTCGCCGCGATCGTGGCGGTGAGGCCGTCCCAATCGGCGTGGTCGGAAATCACCAGTGGCAATTCGACGCCGCGCTGCCGCGCGCGGGCGCGCACGCGCATCCATCCTGACGCAAAGGCGGTGACGGGATCGGGAAAACGGCGTGTCCAGAGATCGGATGTTGCCGACGGCGGTGCCAGCGTGATGGTGCCGGCGAGCGCCGCCTTCTTCACGGCCATCACCGGCCTGAGATCGCCGAGTGCGATCCCGCGGCTCTGATAGTACTCGGTGATCTTCTCCATGGCGCCATGCAGATAGATCGGCGCGTCATAGCCGGCCTGCCGCAGCAGCGCGATCACGCGCTGCGCCTTGCCGAGCGAATAGGCGCCGACGAGATGCGCGCGCTCGGGAAACAGCGCGACCGAGGCGAGCAGCTTCTTCACCTCATCGGCCGCATCGCCATGCCGGAACACCGGCAGGCCGAACGTCGCCTCGGTGATGAAGACGTCGCAGGGGACGAGCTCGAACGGCGTGCAGGTCGGATCTCGCGCGTCCTTGTAGTCGCCGGAGGCGACGATGCAGGTGTCCTTGCATGTCACCGCGATCTGGGCAGAGCCCAGCACATGGCCGGCCGGGTGGAATTTCACGCTGACATCGCCGAGCCGGATCTCCTCGCCATAGCGGATTGCTTGCGTCGAGCCGGCAAAATTCTCACCATAGCGCAGCCGCATCATGTCCAGCGTTTCCTGCGTCGCCAGCACCGCGCCATGGCCGGCGCGGGCATGGTCGGAATGGCCGTGGGTAATCACGGCCCGCTCGACCGGGCGCACGGGATCGATGTGGAAGCCGCCGGGCTTGCAGCACAGGCCGGCAGCAGCTGGCAACAGGATGTCTTGCGGACGCATGTGCACCATATAGTCAGCGGACGCCTCAAATTAAGTCGTCATGCGCGGGCTTGACCCGCGCATCCATCTCCCTAAAGAGTTCCATTTTGATGGGTTGCCGGGTCAAGCCCGGCAATGACGAGCCGAGTCCAATGCCCCTGCGCCTTTTCCACTCTTCCGGCGATCTCATGGCCGACCGCCGTTTCGAGTTCGCGCGCGACCTCCAGCTCAAGGGCGATCTGCCTGCCGCCGCCGACCTGCTGGAGCAGGCGATCGAGCTCGCACCCAATTTCGCTTCGGCCTGGTTCACGCTCGGCGAGATCCGTCAGCAGCTCGGCGAGCGCGACAAGGCCATCGCGGCGTTTCGAAAATCGCGCGAGTCCGATCCCGAGGACCAGCATGGCGCCCATTTGCACCTGATACGTCTCGGCGACGAGCAATTGTCCGAGATGCCCAAGGCCTACGTGCAAGCCTTGTTCGATCAATACGCGCCGCGCTTCGAGCACGTGCTGATCAACGATCTCGACTACCGCGCGCCGTCGCTGATCTTCAAGGCGGTCGTGGCCGCGCGCGTCGCCGCGAAGAAGCCCGCCCTGTTCAAGCTCGCCATCGATCTCGGCTGCGGCACGGGCCTTGCGGCATCCGCCTTCGCCAGGCAGGTCGATCATTTCATCGGCATCGACCTGTCGCCCGGCATGATCAGGGAGGCGCGCGCGAGTGGTCTCTACGCCGAGCTCGAGGTCGCCGACATGATCGAGGGCCTGCGTGGCAAGGGCGACGCGAGCGCGAACCTCGTCGTGGCCGCGGATGCGTTCGTCTACCTCTCCGATCTCGCGCCGGTGCTGACCGAAGCCGTGCGCGTGCTTGCATCGGGCGGCGTGCTCGCCTTCACGCTGGAGACGCATGACGGCAGCGGCATCGTTCTCGGCGAAGGCTTGCGCTATGCCCATTCGGCGGAATATGTGCGCGGCGCGATCGCGCAAGCCGGTCTGAAGCTCCTCACCCTGGCGGCGGCCTCGCCGCGCAACGAGAACAACGAGCCGGTGCGCGGCCTCGTCGTCGTCGCCGAGAAAACTTGAGTCTAGGCGCTAGCGCCCCGCGATTTGAGCGTCATTGCGTCGCAAAGCTGCGACTTCCCACTTGCGAGCCGAGCTGCGTTGCCAGCACAATGCGCGCGCTAGGGAGAAACAAATAATGACCAAGAATCCATCGCGGCGCGATTTCAGCGCCGCCGCGCTCGCCACCATCGCCGCATCCACCTTGCCCGCGCCGTATGTCTGGGCCGCGGAGAAGAAATACGATGCGGGCGCCAGCGACACCGAGATCAAGATCGGGCAGACCGTGCCGCATTCCGGCCCCGGCTCGCTCTACGGCGTGCTCGGCCGCGTCGGCGAAGCCTATTTCCAGATGCTGAACGAGAAGGGTGGCATCAACGGACGCAAGATCAAGTTCCTCACCATGGACGACGCCTACAGCGCGCCGAAATGCGTCGAGGCGACGCGGCGCCTGGTCGAGCAGGAGGAGGTGCTGGCGCTCTACGGCTCGCTCGGCACCGCGCCGCAGACCGCCGTGCACAAATACCTGAACTCCAAGGGCGTGCCGCAGCTGCTGCTCAACACCGGCGCGTCGAAGTGGAACAATCCGAAAGAGTTCAAATGGACGATGGCGGGCCTGCCGCTCTATCCGACCGAGGCACGCATCCTGGCCCGGCACGTCGTTGCGGTGAAGCCGAACGCCAAGATCGGCATCCTCTACCAGAACGACGATTTCGGCCGCGACTTCCTCGGTCCCTTCAAGAAGGTGCTGACTGACGCCGGCGGCACCGCGCAGGTGATCATGGAGCAGACCTACGATCTGACCGAGCCGACCGTCGATTCCCAGCTCATCAATCTCTCGAAGTCGGGCGCGGACGTCTTCTACAACATCTCCACCGGCAAGGCGTCGTCGCAGTCGATCCGGAAAGTGGCCGAGCTCGGCTGGAAGCCGCTGCAACTTTTGTCCGCAGGCTCCACCGGCCGCTCGATCCTCAATGCCGCGGGCCTCGAGAACGCCACCGGCATCGTCGCGATCCGCTACAACAAGGAGGTCGGCCTGCCCAAATGGGAGAAGGACCCCGACGTGATGGCGTTCGAAGAGCTGCGCAAGAAATACACGCCGGCGATCGATCAAGACAACACCATCGCCTTTGCCGGCTACGGCCAGGCCGTCACCATGGGCGAGATCCTGCGCCGCTGCGGCGATGATCTCACCCGCGCCAACGTGCTGAAGCAGGCCTCGACCCTCGCGGGCTTCCACTCGCCCTATTTCCTCGACGGCGTCACCTACAGCTACACGCCCGAGGACTACACGCCGATGAAGACGCTCTTCATCTCCACCTTCTCCGGCAAGGATTGGGACATCTCCGACAAGCCGATGTCGGAGTGAGTTTCTTCCCTTCTCCCCTTGTGGGAGAAGGTGGCGCGAAGCGCCGGATGAGGGGTTCTATCCACGCAGACTGTGCGCGAGGATGGAGACCCCTCACCCGTCTCGCCGCTGCGCGGCGATCCACCCTCTCCCACAAGGGGAGAGGGGAAGGCGGTGCCGGGTCTCGCTCTTCTATTCGGCCCCACCCCTCGACGAACCCGCCCCCACGGCTTACCTGTGATGCCGTGCCGCCCCGCATCCTCAAAATCCCGGCCGAGCCGGCCACGCTGCTGCCCGACCGCTTCAACGCGTGGTTCGCGGGGCGCGGCTGGTCGCCGCGCGAGCATCAGCTCGCGCTGCTGGAGAAGGCGCGCGAGGACGCTAGCGCGCTGCTGATCGCGCCGACCGGCGCCGGCAAGACGCTGGCGGGATTTCTGCCGACGCTGGTGGAGTTATCGACGCAGGCGCTTGAACGAGACGCCGGCGCCAGGCAAAGCCTCGTCTCCACCGGCCGCACCGTGCAGCGCGCCGGCGGCCTCCACACCCTCTACATCTCGCCGCTGAAAGCGCTCGCCGTCGACATCGCGCGCAATCTCGAGCGTCCCATTGCCGAGATGGGTCTGCCGATCAAGGTCGAGACCCGCACCGGCGACACGCCGGTGTCGCGGCGTCAGCGGCAGCGGCGCTATCCGCCGGATGTCTTGCTGACGACGCCCGAGCAGCTTGCGCTATTGCTCTCCTCCGACGACGCGCCGTTCCTGTTCTCCTCCTTGAAACGCATCGTGCTCGACGAGCTGCACGCGCTGGTGACGTCCAAGCGCGGCGATCTGCTGTCACTCGGGCTGGCGCGGCTGTGGCGCCTCGCGCCGCAGATGCGCGCGATCGGATTATCGGCGACCGTGGCCGAGCCGGATCAGCTCGCGCGCTTCCTGGTGCCGCAGCCTGATGGCAAGGAAGTGGCCGCCGACATCGTGATCGCCGGCGGCGCCGCGCCGCCGCTGGTCGAGATGCTCGATACGAGAGAGCGGCTGCCCTGGGCCGGTCACGGCGCGCGTCACGCACTCGCCGAGGTCTATGAGCTGATCAAGCAGAACAAGACCACGCTGGTCTTCGTCAACACCCGCAGCCAGGCCGAGATGTTGTTCCAGGATCTCTGGCGCATGAACGACGACGGGCTCGCGATCGCGCTGCATCACGGCTCGCTCGACGTCGCCCAGCGCCGCAAGGTCGAGGACGCCATGTCGGCGGGACGCTTGCGCGGCGTGGTCTGCACCTCCTCGCTCGACCTCGGCGTCGACTGGGGCGACGTCGATCTCGTGGTCAATATCGGCGCGCCCAAGGGCTCCTCGCGCCTGATGCAGCGCATCGGCCGCGCCAACCACCGCCTCGACGAGGCCTCGCGCGCGGTGCTGGTGCCGGCCAACCGCTTCGAGGTGCTGGAGTGCCGCGCCGCCATCGACGCCATCGCCGAGAACGCGCAGGACACGCCGCCGCTGCGCACCGGTGCGCTCGACGTGCTGGCCCAGCACGTGCTGGGCCGTGCCTGCGGCGAGCCATTCTTCAACGATGACCTCTATGACGAGGTGCGCTCCGCCGCGCCCTATGCGGGCCTCGCGCGCGGCGATTTCGACGACGTCGTCGATTTCGTCGCCACCGGCGGCTATGCGCTGAAGACCTACGAGCGCTTCGCCCGTATCAGGCAGGACAAGCAGGGGCGCTGGCGTGTCGCCAATCCAAAGGTGCGGCAGAGCTATCGTCTCAATGTCGGCACCATCGTCGAGGAGCCGATGCTCAAGGTGCGGCTGGTGCGTTCCCGCTCCACCGGCAGCGGTTCGACCGGCGCGATCGCGCGCGGCGGCCGCGTGCTCGGCGAAATCGAGGAATATTTTATCGAGGGGCTGACCGCCGGCGACACCTTCGTGTTCGGCGGCGAGGTCGTGCGCTACGAGGCCCTGGCCGAAGATCAGGTCTACGTCTCTCGCGCCAACGACAAGGATCCGAAGGTGCCGTCCTATATGGGCGGCAAGTTTCCGCTCTCGACCTATCTTGCCGAACGTGTGCGCCGCCTGCTCGACGACAGGCGCGCGTGGAACGGTCTGCCGGAGCAGGTGCGCGACTGGCTGTCGCTCCAGAAGGACGTCTCGCGCGTGCCGGGTGTCCGCGAGCTCCTGATCGAGACCTTTCCGCGTGGCAGCAAGCATTACCTCATCTGCTATCCCTTCGAGGGGCGGCTGGCGCATCAGACGCTCGGCATGCTGCTGACGCGGCGGCTGGAACGCGGCCGCGCCCGGCCGCTCGGCTTCGTCGCCAATGAATATGCGGTGGCGATCTGGGGGCTGGGCGATGCCTCCTTCATGATCCGCAACGGTGAGCTCGATCTCGACGCGCTGTTCAACCCCGACATGCTGGGGGACGATCTCGAAGCGTGGCTGGCCGAATCCGCGCTGATGAAGCGCACGTTTCGTAATTGTGCCTTGATCAGCGGCCTGATCGAGCGCCGCTTCACCAGCGAGGACAAGAGCCGCCGCCAGGTGCTGTTCTCGACTGATCTGGTCTACGATGTCTTGCGCAAACACCAGGCCGACCACGTCCTGCTGCGCGCCGCCCGCGCCGATGCCGCCACCGGCCTGCTCGACCTGCGCCGTCTCGGCGGCATGCTGGCCCGCATCCAGGGCCGCATCACGCACCGGGAACTCGATCATGTCTCTCCGCTCGCCGTCCCCGTGATGCTGGAAATCGGCCGCGAGTCAGTTTATGGCGAAGCTGCAGACGAGCTGTTGGCGGAAGCCGCCGACGAGCTCGTCAAAGAGGCGATGTCGTAGACTGTTCGCGCGAATGAATTTTTGGGGCACCACTCTTTCCACATCGTCATGCCCGGGCTTGACCCGGGCATCCACGTCTTTCTGCCAGCACGGTCATTCCGGGGCGATGCAAAGCATCGAACCCGGAATCTCGAGATTCCGGGTTCGCGCTTGCGCGCGCCCCGGAATGACGGAAAAATCGGTACGTGGATGGCCGGGCATAGGCGAGCGGAAGCGACGCCGCTCTTCGAACGGCTACGCCCGGTCATGACGGAGCAAGTGGCACTCTCGATTTCCTTGACGCGCACGCTGGATGTCGCCGGTGTCTCGCTCCACGCCGATCTCTCCGGCGCCCTGTTCTGGGAAGAGCAGCGCCTGCTCGTCGTCTCCGACCTGCATCTGGAAAAGGGCTCGAGCTTCGCCAGCCGCGGCGTGCTGCTGCCGCCTTACGATACCATCGCGACTCTCGGCCGGCTTGCTGCTGTCATCTCTCGCCATGATCCGCGCACCGTCATCGCGCTCGGCGACAGTTTTCACGATCGCACCGCGCATGAGCGCCTCTCCGCGGAGGATCGCGACGCTGTCGCCGCACTCCAATCTGGCCGCGACTGGATCTGGATTTCCGGCAATCACGATCCGATGCTGCCGCGCGATCTCGGCGGCACCATCGCGGACGAGGTCGCGATCGGCCCGATCACCTTCCGCCACGAGCCGACCGGCGCCTGCGGCGAGATCGCCGGCCATCTCCATCCCAAGGCCCGCGTCTCCGCGCGCGGCCGTTCGATGGAGCGTCGCTGCTTCGCCAGCGACGGGATGCGCGCCGTGATGCCCGCTTTCGGCGCCTATGCCGGCGGCCTCAGCATCCGCGATGCCGCGTTTGCAAAGATCTTCCCGGAGAACGGTTTTGTCGCCCATCTCCTCGGCGACCGCCGCGTCCACGCGATCGCCGCGTCGCGGTGTTATTGAGATACACGGTTCGTAGGGTGGGTTAGCCTCGCGGATTGCGCGAAGCGCAAACCGCTTGGCGTAACCCACCTCTTCTGTTTCAGCGGAGATAGACAGTGGTGGGTTACGCTGCGCTAACCCACCCTACGCACCTTCACCGTTGCGATACCTAGGCCGCCTTCGCCTGCACGTTATCGCAGAACTCCGCGAGCCGATCGGCGAGCCGCAGCGTCGCCGGGCTCGCATCCGGCGCGGCCATCAGCGCCACCTCGGTCTTGTTGATCGGCGCAAAGCCGTCCTTTGCGGTCAGCACCCGATGATCGGCTTGGATCGACATTTCGGACAGGATGCTCAGCCCCATGCCGGCGGCGACCGCGGCCTGGATGCCGGCGAGGCTCGACGACGTGTAGGCCATGTGCCAGGTGCGGCCGGCGCTCTCCAGCGCGTGGATGGCGCCGGCGCGATAGAGGCAGCCCAGTGGAAAGCCGATCAGCGGCACCGACGGTGTGCCCGCATCGATCGGATGGCTCTTGCTGGTGACCCAGTGCACCCGCTCCGGCCACACCGCGATGGCGCCCTTCTCGCCGGCCTCGCGCTTGTAAAGCGCCAGATCAAGTTCGCCGCGTTCGAGATCGCGGGCGAGGTTCTTGCTCTGGTCGGCGCGAACGTCGAGCCGCAGGCCGGGATGCGAGCGCGAGAACGTCGCCAGCAATTTCGCCAGGCGATAGGCCGCAAAATCCTCGGGAATGCCGAGCCGGATCGCGCCTTCGCTGTCGGGCTGGCTCAGCACGTCGCGCGCCTCTTCCGCAAGCGATAGCAGCCGCCGCGCATAGGACAGCAGCCGCTCGCCGGCCTCGGTCGGGCGCACGTCCTTGCCGTCCCGGTGCAGGAGGACCTGGCCGACATCCTCCTCCAGCCGCTTGATCTGCTGGCTGACGGTCGACTGCGTGCGGTGGACGCGCTCGCCGGCGCGGGTGAAGCCACCGGCCTCCACGACCGAGACGAAGCTGCGCAGAAGCTCGAGATCGAGCATGGGCGCCTCCATTCGAAAATCCACTGATTGGAAGTTAATCATTTAATTTCCAAATGACAAGCGGTCTCCCTAGATCGAGGGCTCAGGAGAATGCCCCCATGTCGCTCGCCCCCTCGATTCCCGTTCCCCGCAGCCGCTTCAACACGCTACCACTCGCTATCGGACTGTTCTGCCTGCTCTGGAGCTATGCCTTCGTCGCCGGCAAGATCGGCGTCACCCATTGCCCGCCGCTGATCCTGCTCGCCGCGCGCTTCTCGCTCGCCGGCATCTTGATCCTCGGTGCGACGCTGATCCGCGGCGACGACTGGTCATTGTCCTGGCGCGATGTCGCGATCTTCGCCGTGCTCGGCATTGCCAACAATGCGCTCTATCTCGGGCTCGGCTATACGGGCCTGCAATCGGTCTCCGCCGGGCTCGGCGGCCTGATCGTGTCCGCCAATCCGGTGTTCACCGCGGCGCTCGCCGCATTGCTGCTTGGCGAAGGCATGACCTGGCGCAAGGCGAGCGGTCTTTTGCTCGGCGTCGTCGGCGTGATGGCGATCGTCTGGCATCGCCTGTCGGTCGGCACCGATTCGCTGCACGGCATCGTCTTCACGCTGGCCTCGCTCGCCTCCATCGTCGCCGGCACTGTCATGTTCAAAGTGCTCGCGCCGAAGGGGTCCCTGTGGATCGGCAACGGCGTGCAGAACCTCGCCGCCGGCATCGTGCTGACCCCGGTTGCGCTCACCTTCGCCGACGTCCACGCGATCGATTTCACCCCAAGCCTGGTCGGCGCCTTCGCCTTCCTCGTGCTCGGCGGCTCCATCCTCGCCTACTGGCTCTGGTTTCATCTCCTGAAAGTGTGTGGCGCCACCGCTGCCAGCGCCTATCATTTCCTGATGCCGCCGCTCGGCATGCTGTTCGCCTTCCTCGTGCTCGGCGAGCATGTCGAGGCCCGCGATCTGCTCGGCATCATCCCGGTCGCACTCGGTATTTATCTGGTGACGCGGCCGGCCGCGAAGCCTGTGTCGTAGAAGGAGTTATTCATGCCCATCTCCATCACCCTGATCGGCGGCCCCACTGCGTTGATCGAGATCGACGGCTTCCGTCTCCTCACCGACCCGACCTTCGATGCGCCGGGCGCCTATCAATTGCCGCATGTGAAGCTGGAGAAGACGATCGGCCCCGCGCTGACCGCAGATGCGATCGGCCCGGTCGATGCGGTCCTGCTCAGCCACGACCAGCATTCGGACAATCTCGATAATTCCGGCCGCGAGTTTCTCAAACATGCGAAGCGCGTGCTGACGACAGAGGCCGGCGCCAGGCGCCTCGGCGGCCATGCCGAAGGCCTTGCGCCTTGGGCGACCTCGCATGTGAAGGATCGTGACGGCAATTCACTGACGATCACCGCGACACCAGCGCGCCACGGTCCGGCCGGCATCGAGCCGCTGTCGGGCGATGTCATCGGTTTCGTGGTGTCCTCAAACCGCAAGGACACAAGCGCGGTCTATATCAGCGGCGACACCACCTGGTTCGACGGTGTTGCCGAGGTCGCGCGGCGTTTCAAATGCCGCGTGGTGCTGCCGTTCGCGGGCGCTGCGCAGACGCGCGGGCCGTTTCATCTCACCATGGACACCAACGACACCATCGAGACCGCACGCGCCTTTCCCGATGCGGTGATCGTGCCGCTGCATACCGAAGGCTGGGCGCATTTCCGCCAGGACGGCGAGGATCTGCGCAAGACGTTCGACGTGCTCGGCTTCGGGACGCGATTGCGATTGCTGGAGCCGGGAGTGCCGACGGTGGTGGAGGCGCCGTAGTCTCAATTGTCATGCCCCGCGAAGGCGGGGCATCCAGTACGCCGCGGCGGTTGTTGTGAGAGCGAACTCCTTAACGCCGGCCTCTGGAATACTGGGTCGCCCGGTCAAGCCGGGCGACGACGAGAGGGGAGGTGGCGTTACCTCAATCCTTCCGGAAAACGATCGACGCCATCCACCCCGTCATCAGCGCCATGGCCGCGGTGGCGAGGCCGTAGATCAGGCCGTTCTGTCGCGCGGTGGTCGCGACGAACTGTTCGAAACCGACCTTGACGATCTCGAAGGCGGTCTCGGTCTTGCCGATGAACGCGCCGTTCGCGAACAGCTTGATCTCGACCTCGTAGGTGCCGATCGGCACCTCCGCCGGCAGCGGAATGCCGGTGCGGAACAGCGTCGGTGTCAGGAACGTCACGGCGCTCGTATCCTCGCGGTAGAGGCCGCGCTGGGTGCGCAGGCGGATGAAGGCGGAGCGGAATGCGTCGTTCGGCACCACGTCGGCATAATCGCCGCTGACTCGCTGGGTCAGCAGCACGTTGTTCAGCCCGATCTGCTGCCGCCGCGCGATGTCGGGCGAAGTGATGACCTCGAACGGGCGGTTGGCGAACAGCGCCAGATAGCTCGGCACCTGCAGGAACTGCCGGTAGTCGGTGTTGATCCAGATGCCGAAAGTGCGCTCCTTGCGCCGTGTCACCATGTCGGCGCGCGGGCCCATCACGGTGACCACGAGGTCGTAAGACGTGCGATCCGCGGGCGTCGTGGCGTCCTTCTCGACCGAACCGAACAGCACCAGCTCCTCGCCGGAATAATTCGGCGTCACCGTGACGCGGTGGTTGGAGACCGACACGATCAGCCGCTCGGCCCGCGCGGCGCTGCCGAGCAACAGAACGAGCACGACTGCGAGAAGCGCGCGCATCATCCGCTCACCCCCAGCTCACGGATGGTGAAGAGATCCTCCGGCCGGATCACCAGCTCGATCACAAAGCGGACGCCGACCGAGAGGATCAACAGGCCTAGCAGCAACCGCAGCTGCTCGCCGCGGATCTTCTGGCCGGCACGCGCCCCGAACTGCGCGCCGGTGACGCCGCCGACCATCAGGATCAGCGCCAGCACGGCATCGACGAGGTGATTGGTCACCGCATGCAGCATGGTCGCGAGCAGCATGGTGGCCACGGTCAGGACCATCGAGGTCCCGATCACCGTCGAGGTCGGCACCCGCAGCAGGTAGATCATGATCGGCACCAGGATGAAGCCGCCGCCGATGCCCATGATGGCGCCGATAAAGCCGATCATGATGCCGACGATCACCACGGGGATCACCGAGAGATAAATCTTCGAGCGCTTGAACCGCATCTTCAGCGGCAGACCATGGATCCAGCTGTGCGTGCGCCGCGGCGGCACCGCGCCGCGCCGGGTCCGCATCAGGGCGCGCAGGCCTTCGGAGAACATCAGGCTGCCGACGGTGGTGAGCAGCACGACATAGGACAGTGCGATCATCAGGTCGAGCTGGCCGAGCGCGCGAAGCTGCGTGAAGGTCCATACCCCCAGCGCGGTGCCGGTTACGCCGCCGCAGAGCAGCACGCTCGCCAGCGTCGGATCGATCGCGCGCCGCCGCCAGTAGGAGATCGCGCCGGAAAAGGAGGAGGCCGCGATGTGGCTCGCCACAGAGGCGACCGCGACCGCCGGCGTGATGCCGATGAAGATCAGCAGCGGCGTCATCAGGAAGCCGCCGCCGATCCCGAACATGCCGGAGACGAAGCCAACCGCCGCGCCCATCGCCAGCACCAGGAAGACGTTGACCGGAAGATCGGCGATCGGGAGATAGAGTTGCATTGAACCACGCACCGGCGAGACGGATCGACTAGCGCGGAATGCTCGCGGGAAGATCGGAACGATTGCCGCGTCCCTCAATAGCCGAATTCGCCGGCGGAGGGATCAGGAATCTTGGGCGCTGCCAATGGCCTAAGAGGGATCAGATCACTGCTTCGCTGCGAGCGGAGGATTTCGCCACATTCTCCGCCGTCATGCCCCGGCTTGACCGGGGCATCCAGTACGCCGCAGCTTCTCCGCATCCAACCGGCGTCTCTGGAATACTGGGTCGCCCGGTCAAGCCGGGCGACGACAAGAGGAGAAAGCGTACTCAACCGCTCAGTGCGCCGCGGACGCCGAGCGCTTGGTCGCGACCGGTTTCGGCGCGGGCTTGGCGTTCGCCTGCGGCGCGCTGTCCCAGCCGCCGTTCGGGGCCGGGACGTTGACGGCGTCGTCGGGCTGCGGTTCGGCGCTGAAGGTCTGGATCGCGAGCTTGGCGGCGGCGAGCGATTGCGGGTCGAGGCGCTTCGCCACATCGTCGCGCTTGCCCGCCGCGTCCGCATCGCCCTGGGCGGCTGCGAGGCTGAACCATTTGTAGGACTCGGCGAGGTTCTGCTCGACGCCAATGCCGCGGGCATAGAGGATGCCGAGATTGAACTGGCTGTCGGCGACGCCGCGGTCGGCCGCTTTCCGGAACCACTGCGCCGCGCGATTGTAATTGGCACCGCGTCCGCCGCCGTCGGCATCGAGCACCGCGAGATTGTGCATCGCCTTGGCGCTGCCGCGCTCGGCGGCCTGCGTGTAGTAGCGGCGGGCGATGTCGGCGTCCTTCTTCACCCCGAGGCCCTTTTCGTAGAGGGTGCCGAGGCGGAAGGTTGCGGGCACCACGCCGGCCTGCGCCGCGCGGTCGTACCATTTCGCAGCTTCGTCGTAGTTTGCAGCGACGCCCTTGCCTTCGGCAAAGCGCACGCCGATCTCGTAGGCGGCGGTCGCATCGCCCTTCATCGCGGCGGTGCGCAAGGCCGGGCCGCCGATACCGTCAGGCAGCTTTTCGCTCGGCGGCACCTGGACGAGGCCGAGCCGCGCGCGGCTGGCGCCCGAGAGCGCGCCGGTGACGTCGCTGGCGGCAGGCGGCACGGGAGCAGGAGCGGGCGGGATTTCGACCGAGGCCGAGCTGCCGGAATTGGGTGTGGGCGCCGGCGCGGCATTGTTCTGCGACTGCTTTCCGATCGGCGTCGGCGAGGTCATCGACGGCGTGACCTGTTCCGGCGCAGCCGGCTTGTTCTCAACGGGCGGCGGGGCCTGCGGCGCGGGCTGGCTGGACGTATTCTCCATCGCCTGCGGCGCCGGCGGCGTACTGCCACCATCGAGCAGGTTCATCGCCATCTTGAAGGTGCCGAGCACGATCACGACGACGCTCGCGCCGACCAGCAGCGAGCGGATCTTCGAGGTGATGGTCGAGGCGCCTTCCTGGCCCTTGTCCTTGGCGCGGGCGATTGCGGCCTTGGCGCCACGGGCCGGCTTCTCGGGCGGCTGCGCGGCGGCGGCCTGGGCAGCGCGGCGCGCGGCCGCGATGAAGCTCGACGACGACACCGGCTCCTTCGGAGCAGTGGGAATTCCGCTGATCGCGCTTTCGGAGGCGGCAATGCGTTCCGACGGCGTGGCGACGCGCCCGCCCGGCCGCGTGCCGGGCTCGAGTGGATGGTCCGGCGGCAATTCCGGCGCGAGCGCACCGCGCGCGGGCGCGGTATGCGGCTCCAGGATTTCGCTGATCGCGCGCGGCGGCAAGGGTGGTGCGGCTTGCGGCGCCGTCGGCGCCATCGGGACCGGCGGCGGAGCGGCAGGTGCCGCGGCGGCGTGGAATTCGCGCGGTGCGGCCACGAAGGCAGAATGCGCCGGTTGTTGCATGGCGGCCGGATTCGGCAGCTCAGGCTTCGGATCGTATTTCGGCTGCTGTTGCTGCGGCCGAGATTCGCGCGCCATCGGCGCGGGCTCCATGGGCGCAGCCATCGGCATCGGCATCGGCTGCGGTACAGGGGCCGGCGGCGCGGTGCGCACCGCGCGCAGATCGCCCTCGATCATCGAGAGGCGATCGACGACGTGGCCGAGCGCGCTGTGGACGGCTTCGAGCGAGTCCTGGGTGCTGCGGTTGGTCTCGGCCTGGCTGAAGCGGATGTCGGAGAGCTCGCGCTTGACGAGATCGACCATGCCGGAATCGGAGGCCGGCGCCGAATTGCGGCTCTCGGCGAGCGCGGAATAGGTCGCCTGCTGGCGTTCCAGGTGGCGCAGGATGTCGTGCAGCCCGTCCTCGACGCGGCTCAGATTGCCGTTGCGCGGATCGGAGGCGGCTTCGATCCGCTCCAGCAGATGGGAGACGCGCTGTTCGAGATGCGCAAAGGTCGAAGCCGAATCGTTGCCGACCTGCATGCGGTCGAAACGATCCGACAGCGCACGGATCGCGGCTTCCAGATGTTCGGTGCTCTCGGCAGGCTGGGTCCGCTCGCGCGTCTCCAGCGCGGCGGTGAGCGCCGCGATGCGCTGCTCGAGCACGGCAAAGCTGTCGCCCGGGCCGGAGGAGCGGGTGATCTGGTCGACCTTGGACGACAACAGCTGCACGTCCTCGGAAAGCCGTGCCAGCGCTTCGTTGGAGGCGACGTTGGAGACGATGCCGCGCAGCGCCGAGATCGCGCCTTCGAGCTGGCGCACCGTGGACGGATCGTCATTAGCGCGCAGGATCAGATCGAGCTTGGCGCCGAGATTGCGGATTGCCTCGTCATAGCCGGTGAGCTGCTCGGCCGGCGTCAGCGTGCGCAGCACCTGCTTGATGTCGGACAGCGCGTGCTCGATGCCTGACAGAACCTGGCCGTCGGTGCCGGACGAGCGGGTCTCGTCGATGCGACGGTGCAGCGAGCGGATTTCGTTTTCGATCGACTCGATCGCGCGGCGCGGCATCGCCTCGGTGATGGCGTGGCGGATCTCCGCAAGCTCGCTGCGGAAAGCGTTGATCGCCTGCTCGGTATTGTCAGGGCGCTGGAGCGATTCGATCTGGCTCGTGATCTTGAGCAAATGGCGCTCGAGCGACGAGAAATCCGGCTGCGGTGGCGGCGGAGCGTAGGCAGGCGGGGGCGGCGCCATGGGCGGGGCGTAGGGAGCTGCCGTGGATGCAATCGACGGCGCGGCGCGCGGCGGCATCTGCCTGGGCGTAAAGCCGTCGAGCTCGCTCTGCCGCGCCGTGATCTCGGCAACGGCGACGTCGAACGAGGCGGGGCTCAGCGGCGGCGAGCTGCGATAGACCTGTGCGGCCGCGCGCTCGACCGCATCGGCCTGGCGCTGGCGCGTCTCGGCGGGTGCGGGCCGCGGAGGCTGCGGTTGAAGCTGCTGCGGCTTGGAGATTTGCGACAGGCGCGCGTCGAGCCGCGAGATCGCATCGTTGAGCTGGCGTGCGACGCCCTGCTCGCGCGAGACCTCTTGTCGTGAAGAGTCCTGGCGCGGGGTGGGCTTTGAAATCCGTTCGATCTGCTGGGTGATCGCGTCGAGCCGCTGGTGGATGTCGGCGACTTCGCGGCTCTCCGGACTCGGTACGTGGTTCGGCATGTGTTGCGGACGCTGCTCATAAGGTCCGCGAAAGTTTGGCGGGGCAGTTTCGCCGAGCGTGGAGTTCAGCCAATCGTTGAGTGACATGCCGGCTCTGCGCGCAGCAGCTTCGGCCCGCTCCCGGACGGAGGGATCGATGCCGTCAACACTCCACGATACGCGCGAATTCATGACTCTGTCCGGTTCCGACTCCGGCGCCCCACCCGGCACCTCCAGCCTCCCCACGCGTGCCGGTTGTAAAGACAATCGGATTTGGCGCGGGTCGTCTGCCTCGAAAACCGACTTTTTCCTGTTACGGTAAATAACGGGTTAAGGAACGCGTTGCCGATGTCTTAAAGTTGGGCGCGGGGAACCGGGGGAGTCGTTGTGGCGCTCATCCGGTCGCCAAATAACCGGTGTCATGCCCCGCGCAGGCGGGGCATCCAGTACGCCGAGGCAGCGCGGCTGGAAGAGAGACGCCGCGGCGTACTGGATCGCCCGCCTTCGCGGGCGATGACGGCGGAGGAGATGGCGAAAGGTCGAGTCGGGCCAGCCCCTCAGCCCTTCCCCTCGCGCTTGCCGTCTTCCAGCGGGACCACCGTGCCTTTGCCGCTCATCGTCGACAGCGCCGCGAGTGCCTCTTCGCAAAAATCGGCGACCATCTGCTCGTGGCGGGCGCCGAGGCGAAGCAGGAGCAGGTTGCCGAGATCGAGCCGGCCCTCCGCCGTGCCGTCCGGAAAACGCTTCTTGAGGATCCGCTCGTAATTCTCGTGCCGGTCGCGGTGGTGCTCCAGCCGGGCCATCAGATCGGTGCGCATCGGCTCGATGTCGATGCTGTCGAGCGCATGCAGCCGCACCAGGAGGTCGTCCTTGATCGAGGGCGGCGTGCTCGGCCGCGCGGCCCAGTGCCGCAGCGCTGTTCGGCCCTCGGGAGTCAGCGTATAAATCAGTTTGTTGGGCTTGCCCGTTTGCACGACCTCGCGGCCCTGGATGTAGCCGCGGTCGCGCAGCTTGGAGAGCTCGCGATAGATCTGCTGGTGGTCGGCCTTCCAGAAGAAGCCAATCGAGGAATCGAACGTCTTGGCGAGCTCGTAACCCGTCATCGGACGTTCCGTCAGGCATGCGAGGATTGCGTCGCCCAGTGCCATGACTGCCCTCCTTCGTCTTCGATCTTGACCAACCAGCTTGACTTTATGCGCATCTGCGCATATGCGTCAATGTGCATATGGGACGGCTTCGGAGCGGGCCACAAGACCCACCCCGAAGATCCAGCAAAATCAACCTCTTCGCTACTGTGCATGGGGTTGTTTTCGCTTTTTTTGCCCAGGCCTTTAGGGAGGCACCTGAGAATGACCGGCCTCGACTCCTGGTACGGCTACATGAAGTCTCATGACCGCAAAGCGCTCTGGGACCTGCTCCATCCCGATGCGGTCTTCGAAAGCCCTGTGGTGCATTCGCCCCAGCGCGGCCGCGACATCACCTTCAAATATCTGTCGAGCGCCGAGAAGGTCCTCGGCGGTCCCGGCTTCACCTATGTCGGCGAGTGGCGAAGCGAGAGCGGCGCCGTGCTCGAATTCAAGAATGTGATCGACGGCATCGAGATCAACGGCGTCGACATCATCAGCTTCGATCCCGAGGGACGCATCACGAATTTCAAGGTGATGGTGCGTCCGCTCAAGGCCATCAACATGCTGCACCGCCTGATGGCGGAGCAGCTTGCCGCCCAATCATAGCGAATCCCACCACTTCAACGGCCATGCCGGGAGACCACCATGCCGATCTATAAAGCCCCCGTCGAAGACGTGAATTTCCTGCTCAACGACGTCTTCCAGATCGATCGTTACGACAATCTGCCCGGCTTCTCGGATGCGTCCAGCGACGTGCGCGAGGCGATCCTGGGCGAAGCCGCCAAGCTCGCCGAGGAGGTGCTCCAGCCGCTGAATCGTGTGGGCGATCTCGAAGGCTGCAAGCGCGCCGATGACGGCAGCGTCACCACGCCGAAGGGCTTCAAGGACGCTTTCAAGCAGGTCGCCGAGGGCGGCTGGCTTGGCCTGTCGGCTCCGACCGAGTTCGGCGGGCAGGGCCTGCCGGTGACGCTCTCCCAGGCCGTCAACGAATTCCAGATCTCCGCCAACATGGCGTTCTCGATGTATGGCGGCCTGACCATGGGCGCCACCGCGGCGCTGATCGTGCACGGCTCGCCCGAGCAGAAGCAGACCTACGTGCCGAAGATGGTGGCGGGTGAATGGACCGGCACCATGAACCTGACCGAGCCGCATTGCGGCACCGATCTCGGCATGCTCCGCACCAAGGCGGTGCGGCAGGCCGACGGCAGCTTCAAGATCACCGGCACCAAGATATTCATCTCCGCTGGTGAGCACGATCTTGCCGACAACATCATCCACCTCGTGCTCGCCCGCATCGAGGGCGCGCCTAGCGGCATCAAGGGCGTCTCGCTGTTCGTGGTGCCGAAATTCCTGGTGAATGCCGACGGTTCGGTCGGCGCACGCAACGGCGTGGTCTGCGGCTCGATCGAGCACAAGATGGGCATCCACGGCAATTCCACCTGCGTGATGAACTACGACAGCGCCACCGGCTGGCTGATCGGCGAAGAGAACAAGGGCATGCAGGGCATGTTCGTGATGATGAACGAGGCCCGCCTCGGCGTCGCCGTGCAGGGGCTCGCGCAGTCCGAGGTCGCCTATCAGAACGCCGTCGCCTATGCCCGCGAGCGCATCCAGGGCCGTTCGCTGACCGGCACCAAGGCGCCGGACAAGCCGGCCGATCCGATCATCGTGCATCCCGACGTGCGCCGCACGCTGCTCTCGATCCGCGCCTTCAACGAGGCCGCGCGCGCCTTCGTGATCTGGACCGCGCTGAAGAGCGACGTCGCTCATCGCTCGGAGGATCCCAAGGACCGCCAGGCCGCCGACGACCACATGGGCCTGATGACGCCGGTGCTGAAGGGCTTCCTCACCGATTACGGCTTCGCCAACGCGGTGCAGGCGCAGCAGATGTATGGCGGTCACGGCTACATCGCCGAGCAGGGCATGGAGCAGTTCGTGCGCGATGCCCGCATCGCCATGATCTACGAAGGCGCCAACGGCATTCAGGCGCTCGACCTCGTCGGCCGCAAGCTGCCGCGCGACGGCGGCCGCGCCATCATGGCCTTCTTCGGCGAGGTCATGGCCTTCGCCAAGGAGAACGGCGGCGACGAGGCGCTGAAACCCTTCATCACCCCGCTCTCGGCTTCGCTCGGCCATCTCCAGCAGGCCACCACCTGGCTGATGCAGAACGCGATGATGAAGCCGGACAATGCGGGTGCTGCCGCAACCGATTACCTGCATCTCTTCGGCTTCGTCGCGCTCGGCTACATGTGGGCGAAGATGGCCAAGGTGACGAATGCCAAGATTGCCGAGAGCGGGGCGACGCCCTATCTCTCGACCAAGCTCGTCACCGGCCGCTTCTTCATGGAGCGGATGTTGCCGGAGACCGCGGCCAATCTCGCGCGCATCCAGTCGGGCTGCGCCACCATCATGGAACTGCCGGCAGAAGCGTTCTGAATATTTTCGCTTCACCCAAAATCCCGGCCGCGTCGCGGTCGTAACCAATAGCTGCAATCAGGAGGCTCCCATGGCAGATGCCTATATCTACGATCACGTCCGAACCCCGCGCGGCCGCGGCAAGGCGGACGGCGCGCTGCACGAAGTCACCGCGCTGGCGCTCGCCACGGTGCCGTTGAAGGCGCTGAAGGACCGCAACAACCTGCCGGAAGATTGCGTCGACGACGTCGTGCTCGGCGTGGTCGATCCCGTCGGTGAAGCAGGCAGCGACATCGCGCGTTTCGCCGCGCTGAAGGCGGGCCTCGGCGAAGCCGTGCCCGGCGTGCAGATCAGCCGCTTCTGCGCCTCCGGCTTGGATGCCGTGAACTTTGCCGCTGCCCAGGTGATGAGCGGCCAGCATGATCTCGTCATCGGCGGCGGTGCCGAATCGATGAGCCGCGTCGGCATCGGCGCCTCCGGCGGCGCCTGGCCGATGGATCCGTCGATGGCGGTGCCCGCCTATTTCATGCCGCAGGGCGTCTCGGCCGATCTGATCGCGACGAAGTACGGTTTCTCCCGCGATGACGTCGACGCTTACGCGGTGCAGAGCCAGCAGCGTGCCGGCAAGGCCTGGGACGAGGGCCGTTTCAACAGGTCGGTCGTGCCGGTGAAGGACATCAACGGCCTCACCATCCTTGCCAAGGACGAGCATATGCGTCCCTCGACGACGATGCAGTCGCTGGCGCAGCTGCAGCCCTCGTTCACGATGATGGCGCAGATGGGCGGTTTCGACGGCGTCGCGGTGCAGTCGCATCCGGAGATCGAGCGCGTCAACTACGTGCACCACGCCGGCAACTCCTCGGGCATCGTCGACGGCGCCGGCGCCGTGCTGCTCGGCAGCAAGGAGGCGGGCAGCAAATACGGCCTGAAGCCGCGGGCAAAAATCCGTGCATTCGCGAACATCGGCTCAGAGCCCGCGATGATGCTGACCGGTCCGGTCGACGTCACCGAAAAGCTGTTCGCGCGCTCCGGCATGAAGAAGACGGACATCGACCTGTTCGAGCTCAACGAGGCCTTTGCCTCGGTGGTGCTGCGCTACATCCAGGCCTTCGACATCGACAACGCCAAGATCAACGTCAATGGCGGCGCGATCGCACTCGGCCATCCGCTTGGCGCGACCGGCGCGATGATCCTCGGCACCGTGCTCGACGAGCTCGAGCGCACCAACAAGTCCACCGCCCTGGTGACGCTGTGCATCGGCGGCGGCATGGGCACCGCCACCATCATCGAGCGCGTCTAAGGCGAAGGGGAGCAACCAACATGGCTTACAAGAATTTCAAGGTTGAGACCGACGCCGACGGCATCGCGCTCGTCACCTGGGACATCCCGGGCCGTTCGATGAACGTGCTCGACGAGACCTCGACCAACGAGCTCGACGCGATCGTCAAGGCGACCACGGCTGACGCCGCGGTGAAGGGCGTCGTCATCACCTCGGCCAAGGAGGCGTTCTGCGCCGGCGCCGACCTGTCCATGCTCGAGGGCATGAACCAGGCCTACGCAAAAGTCTTCAAGGAGCAGGGCGAGACGGCGGCGAACCAGATGCTGTTCGACCAGAGCCGGCGCTTCTCGCAGGTGCTGCGCTCGATCGAAACCTCCGGCAAGCCGTGGGCGGCCGCGATCAACGGCCTCGCGCTCGGTGGCGGCTTCGAGATCACGCTGTGCTGTCACTACCGTGTGGCGGCTGAGAATCCCAAGACGCGCCTCGGCCTGCCCGAGGTCAAGGTCGGCCTGTTCCCCGGCGCCGGCGGCACGCAGCGCGTGCCGCGCCTGGTGCCGCCGCAGGACGCGATGACCATCCTGCTCAAGGGCGATCCGGTCACGATCGACAAGGCCAAGGCGCTGAATCTGATCCACGCCATCGTTCCGGCCGCCGATCTCATCAAGGCCGCGAAGGACTGGATCAAGGGCGGCGGCAAGGCCGTCGCGCCCTGGGACGAGAAGGGCTTCAAGCTGCCCGGCGGCCCGGTGTTCTCCAAGGCCGGCATGATGATGTTCCCGGCCGGCAACGCGATCTATCGCCGCGAGACCTACGACAATTATCCGGCCGCGCGCGCGATCATGAGCTGCGTCTATGAAGGCCTGCAGTTGCCGATCGACGCCGCGCTGCGCGTGGAGTCGCGCTACTTCACCTCGGTGCTGCGCTCCAAGGAAGCGGCCGCGATGATCCGCAGCCTGTTCCTGTCGATGCAGGAGCTCAACAAGGGCGCGCGTCGTCCGAAGGACGTGCCCGCAACCAAGGTGAAGAAGATCGCCGTGATCGGCGCCGGCTTCATGGGGGCGAGCGTCGGCTACGTCTCCGCGCGTGCCGGCCTCGACGTCGTCCTGATCGACCGCGACCAGGAGAGCGCCGACAAGGGCAAGGCGCATGCGCAGAAGGTGATCGAGGAGCAGATCAAGAAGGGCCGGGCCAAGCCCACGGATGCCGAAGCTCTGCTCGCGCGCATCACGCCGACCGCGGACTACGCGGCGCTGAAGGACGTCGACCTCGTCATCGAGGCCGTGTTCGAGGACCGCAAGGTCAAGGCGGAGACCTTTGCCAAGGCGCAGGAATATCTGAGGCCGGACGTGGTCTTCGCGTCGAACACCTCGACGCTGCCGATCACCTCGCTTGCGGAAGCCTTCAAGGACCAGGGCAAGTTCGTCGGCATCCACTTCTTCTCGCCGGTCGAGAAGATGATGCTGGTCGAGATCATCCTCGGCAAGAACACAGGCGACGTCGCGCTCGCCACTGCGCTCGACTATGTCCGGCAGATCGGCAAGACGCCGATCGTCGTCAACGACAGTCGCGGCTTCTTCGCCAACCGCTGCGTCGGCCGCTACGTCGCCGAAGGCAACGAGATGTTCCTGGAAGGCGTGCCGCCGGCGATGATCGAGAACTGCGCCAAGATGGCCGGCATGCCGGTCGGCCCGCTCTCGCTGTCGGACGAAGTCGCGCTCGACCTCGGCCTCAAGATCATGAAGGCGACGGAAGCCGACCTCGGCCCGAACGCCATCAACCCCGATCAGAAGAAGCTGATGGTGGAGATGGTCGAGAAGCAGGGCCGTCTCGGCCGCAAGAACAGCAAGGGCTTCTACGACTATCCCGAGAAGGGCAAGGGTCAGAAGAGCCTGTGGCCGGGCCTCTCCGCGTTGCAGCCGAAGCAGCTCGACCCCGACACGCTCGACGTCGAGGAGCTGAAGCAGCGCTTCCTGGTGGTGCAGGCGGTCGAGGCCGCGCGCACGGTGGAGGATCACGTCATCACCGATCCGCGCGAAGCGGATGTCGGCTCGATCCTCGGCTTCGGCTTCGCGCCGTTCACCGGCGGCACGCTGTCCTACATCGACTTCATGGGCACGAAGAAGTTCGTCGAGCTCTGCCACAAGCTGGAAGCGAAATACGGCTCGCGCTTCACGCCGCCGAAGCTGCTCGAGGAGATGGCGGCGAAGGGCGAAACCTTCTACGGCCGATTCGCGCCGAAGAAGGCGGCGGCCTGATCGCCCCAAGGTCATTTGAGAACAAAGGCCGGATCATCGATCCGGCTTTTTTTGGGGGGAGTTGTCATCACGGTTGCGTCAGGAGGTTCCCGATCTGTGGAACCGGTCACAGAATTCGCGTAGGAACCGTGCCAGAGTCCCGCTGCCGCGGTGTCGCGCAATTGTCATAGGCGCGCCAAAGCGGCGCCGTTCTTTTGCTCGGCCCTGGCACTAGTCTTGCTGTGGGTCAGGGTCATGAACCCGTTGGGACGCTTGCCGATCCATCGGCAAGTTGAAGACGAAATAAGAAAGTGTCCTTGATGAACTCTTTGGTGCTGCGGAAGACCGCGCTCGGCCGCGATCTCACCGCGAAATACGCTGTTGCGTCCGCGAATGGCCGTCTCTGGCTGCAACAGAAGCCGGCACGCCTGCGCCGCAAGGGGCCTGTGCTTTGGGCAGCCCTGGCGTTACTTGTGCTGGCGGCGGATTTTCTGCTCGGGTGTCTCGTTTGGCTCGCCGTCGATTTCGTCATCGGATGAGACGTTGCGCGCGTGCAGCACATAGGCTGCCAAGAGATAGGCGAGCTGGCTGACGACAAGACAGGTGGCAATGACGATCACGCCCGCCATCATCCCGAATTCGTAAACGCGCAGAATTATCGCCGAGAAAATTGCGATGAGTGGCGAGGTCAAGACCAGCGCCCAGATCTTGTAGACGTAACCTGTCGCTAATCCCACCAGCGCACTTGCGACGATCAGGACGAAGGCAATCGTCAAGTTCAGCTCCGATGAGAGTCCAAATAATCGTCGACAATTTCGCCACGCTCGCCCGCTTTGCGAGTGCTGACAAGACAGCACTACTTACATTTAGTGAACAGTAGGTCATAAGTCTAATTAAGGTACGATGATCCGGCGAAATGGGTTCGCTCCGCCGGGCAGCAAATTAGGAAAGGCCGGATCGTCGGTCCGGCCTTTCGCTTTTGCGTCTTGCGAGCGCTTACTTCGTCTGCGCCAGCCCTTCCTTCCTCAGCGCCTCCTGCACCTGCGGCCGCGCCGCGACGCGGGTCTTGTAGGCAGTGAGATTGGGCATCGCCGAAAGGTCGAACTTCATCCGGTCGCCCCAGGTCAGCATCGTGAAGAGGTAGCCGTCGGCAACCGTGAACTGCTTGCCCATCAGGTAGTCGCGGCCGGCGAGCTGGCTGTCGATGTATTTCAGCTTGCCCATGACGCGGTCCTTGAAGAACGCCTTGGCCTCGTCGTTCAGCGCCGGCGCAAACATCGGACCGAAGCTCTTGTGCACCTCCGAGGTGAGGAAGTTCAGCCATTCGAGCAGCTTGTAGCGCTCGGCACTGCCGTGGGCCGGCGCCAGTGCCTTGGCAGTAGCCTGATCGGCGATCATCTGGACAATCACCGGGCCTTCGGTCACGATCTCACCGCTGTCGAGGCCCAGCGCAGGGACCTGGCCCTTGGGGTTCAGCTTCAGATAATCCTCACCATTTTCGAGCTTCTTGGCCCGGATATCGACCTTGACCAGCTCGTAGGGCAGGCCGGCTTCGAGGAGCGCGATGTGGGGGGACAGGGAGCAGGCGCCGGGCGAGTAGTAGAGTTTCATGGAATTTCCTCCTCTTGTTGCTTGGCTTGGGCGAATGAACGCCTACATGCACCTGCATGCAATAGTCAAGATTGATGCAGGTGCATCGAGTGGGGTAAGAGACGGGCGACGAGTTTGAGTGGGATCATGAAACGCAAACCATCGACCGAGGCAACCGCCGCCTGGATCCGCCTGATGCGGGTGCAGAGCCGCGTCCTCGACTGCGTCGAGCA
Organism: Bradyrhizobium sp. CCBAU 11361; assembly: GCF_028128935.1. Taxonomy (NCBI): domain Bacteria; kingdom Pseudomonadati; phylum Pseudomonadota; class Alphaproteobacteria; order Hyphomicrobiales; family Nitrobacteraceae; genus Bradyrhizobium; species Bradyrhizobium sp. CCBAU 11361. The sequence continues at coordinate 148,571 of NZ_LBJZ01000200.1, read as the reverse complement.
GGACCTGAAGAAGGCGGGGTTCCCGCCGCTGGCCTGGTATGACGCGCTGCTCGAACTGTCGCGCGCGCCCTCCGGCGAGTTGCGGCCTGTGGAACTCGAACGGCAGATGCTGATCCCGCAATACTCCACCTCGCGCCTGATCGACCGCCTGGTCGACGAGGGGCTCGCCTCGCGGCGCGAATGCAAGATCGACAAGCGCGGACAGTTCGTCGAGATCACGGAAGCCGGCCGCGAGTTGCAGAAGCGGATGTGGAGTGCCTATTCCGCTGCGATCGAGAAATATGTCGGTTCGAAACTGTCCGATGCCGATGCCGTCAAGCTCAGCGGCCTGCTCGACCGGCTGGGCTGCTCGTGTGGCGAGATGACGCTGCCGCCCGCCGCCAACGTCAACGAAAGCACGCCGTCGCGATGATCGCGCGGCAAACCAGCACGTCTGCGCGCCCGGTGGGTTCGCGGACCATCCCGTCACCCGCGCATTCGGTCGAAGCGCTTTTGATTAGAGTTTGATATGGCGCGAGACCAGATCGATATGACGCCGTTGCAGTCGCGCGACGAGCTCGTTGCGTGGTTCGAGGAGGGCTGCAAGAACCCGTCCGAATTCCGCTTGGGCACCGAGCACGAGAAGACGCCGTTCACGCTCGAAGGGCACCGCCCGGTGCCCTACGAAGGCGCGCGCGGCATCGGCGCGCTGCTCGAGGGCATGAAGCTCCTGCTCGGCTGGGAGCCGATCATGGAGAAGGGTAACATCATCGGCCTCTACGACGTCACCGGCGGCGGCGCGATCTCGCTCGAGCCGGGCGGGCAGTTCGAGCTTTCCGGCGCGCCGGTCGAGAACGTGCACCAGACCCAGAGCGAGCTGATGGCGCATCTGGCGCAGGTGCGCGAGATCGCAACGCCGCTCGGCATCGGCTTCCTCGGGCTCGGCATGACGCCGTCCTGGTCGCGCGCCGACATTCCGGTGATGCCCAAGGGCCGCTACAAGATCATGACCAACTACATGCCGAAGGTCGGCCAGTACGGCCTCGACATGATGTACCGGACCTGCACGGTGCAGACCAATCTCGACTTCTCCTCCGAAGCCGACATGGTCAAGAAGCTGCGCGTGTCGCTCGCGCTCCAGCCGGTCGCAACCGCCTTGTTCGCAAATTCGCCGTTCACCGAAGGCAAGCCGAACGGCTTCCTCTCCTTCCGCTCCGAGATCTGGCGCGACACGGACAATGCGCGCGCGGGCATGATGCCCTGGGCGTTCGAGGACGGCATGGGCTTCGAGCGCTATGTCGACTACGCGCTCGACGTGCCCATGTATTTCGTCAAGCGCGGCGAAGAGTACATCGACGTCTCGGGCTCCTCGTTCCGCGCCTTCTTCGACGGCCGCAACAACAATCTTCCCGGCGAGCGGCCGACATTGTCGGACTGGGCCAACCATCTCTCGACGATCTTCCCGGAAGTGCGGCTGAAGCGCTATCTCGAGATGCGCGGCTCCGATGGCGGACCGTGGGGCCGTCTGCCGGCGCTGCCGGCGTTCTGGGTCGGGCTGCTCTATGACGATGTGTCGCTCGATGCCGCCTGGGACATGGTGAAGCACTGGACCGCGCATGAGCGCCAGGCCCTGCGCGACGACGTGCCGCGCTTCGGCTTCAAGGCGCGGATCAGGGACCGCTATCTGTTCGAGATCGCCAAGGAATGCCTCGTTCTGGCACATGCCGGCCTGCGCCGGCGCGGCCGGATCGACCAGCTCGGTCGCGACGAGACGCGGCATCTGGAGCCGCTCGACCGCATTATCGATTCCGGCCGCACGCCGGCCGAGGAAATGCTGGAGAAGTTCAACGGCCCCTGGAAGGGCTCCGTGGAACCGGCCTACGCGGAATACGCGTTCTAGCTGCGCGAAGTACGCGTTCTAGACCAACAGGCCGACGACCAGGACTTGAGCCGTTCATCGCCCATACAGGTTTGCGGCGATCAAATGACCGGCTGAAAAAACCTGAGCGTCGTCAATAACTCGAAAGCTGTTCTGATGGGGAAGGGCCGCCTGTCCGTCATGGCAAGGGTCTTGGCAAGCGTCGTGGCATGCGCCGCGCTGCTTTCGCTCGCGGTTGCGAGCTGGCCTGCGCGCGCCCAGACGGCATTCGACCGGCCCGGCGGCGACTATTTCAGCACGCCGGTCACATCAGGCGACCCCGAGGATTGCGCGCTGCTGTGCGAGCGTGACCGCCGTTGCCGCTCCTGGAGCTTCAACTATCCCGACGTCGAGGGCGGCTCAGCGGTGTGCTGGCTGAAGAACACTGTGCCGGCACGCGTGCCGGGCAGTTGCTGCATCTCCGGCGTCCGCGGCGCCGGCGTGATCGAGCCGCGCATCGAGGGCGTGGAAACGTCGATCGACCGCCCCGGCGGCGATTTGCGCAATTTCGAGCTCAAGGACGGTGAAGGCGAGGAGGCCTGCAAGGCCGCTTGCACCGCCGACAACAAGTGCCGCGCTTTCACCTATGCCCGCCCCGGCTACACCGGCCGCGAGGCGCGCTGCTTCCTGAAAAAGGAAATCAAGCCGCCGCGTCGCAAGGCGGGGTTCACGTCGGGCGTGGTGCGGTAGCACGCAGCTCTCACCGCCGTCATTGCGAGCGTAGCGAAGCAATCCAGGCTGCCGCCGCGGACGGATACTGGGTTGCTTCCGCCTTCGCTAAAGCTTCGGCGGACAAGTCGCTGCGCTCGCAATGACGAGGAGGACAAAGCGGGCATCTCACTCCGCTGCGATTACCGTGAGCTCCGGCCACAGCGCCTTCCATCGCGCGGCCTTCACCGCGTAACTTGCCGCGGAAAAATTCGGGCCCGGATTGGGCCGTGCGATCAGCCCTGCGACATCGCCGAAGTCATGCGGCGCGTAGACCTCGTAGCCATCGCCTGCGCGTCTGACCCCGACTTGGGTGTTCTGCGTGAGGAAGCGGTCGATGCCATCGGTCGAGCACGTCAGGGGCGGATAGGGCAGGCCGTGCTTGCCCGGATACCACAGATGCACGCGTGCCTGATTGCGCGTCTCGACCTTGGCGCCGAGATGACCGAGCCGCGCCCGCAGCTCGCGGATTACCGCGTCCTCCGCCTCCCATGAGGTATCGGAGTCGAAATAGAAGACGTCGTAGTCGGCGATGCCGTGATCGACTGCGCGATCCGTGAGCACGTTCCACGCCGTCTGCACCAGGCATCCCGACACCAGCCAGGCATCGGGCAGGGCAAGACGCGCGAGCTCGTCGATGATCGCCGCGTTGATCGGATTGCGCAGGGCGTGAGCGAGAAATTCGTCGCGGGTCATCGGAAATCGTAGGGTGGGCAAAGGCGCGCTCTTCGCGCGTCGTGCCCACCATCTCTCCACGTTGCGACAGACGTGGTGGGCACGCTTCCGCTTTGCCCACCCTACGATCTACGTTCCGCTCAATGCACCGCGGTGAAGAACCGCGCCAGGCGGAAACCGGACAGCCAGGTCCACACCGGCTGGCCGCGCATGCCGAGATCCCAGGAGCCGAGCACGGCATCCGCACGTCCGACCAGATTGTCGATCGGCAGCATGCCGACGCCGCCGGAGCGCAGCGGCACGCGGCTGTCGGCGGAGTTGTCGCGGTTATCGCCGAGCACGAAGAGATGTCCTGCCGGCACCGTCACCTCAGGCGTGTTGTCGAGCGGGCCGTTGTCGCGCATCTTGAAGATCAGGTGCGAGACGCCGTTCGGCAGCGTCTCGACATAGCGGTAGGCGGGCTCGCTGCCGCCATTGTCGTCCTCGGCGGCGCCGACGCCGTCGGGCTTGAGCTCGGCGGGCCGGTCGTTGATGAAGAGCTGGCCCTGCCGCATCTGGATGCGGTCGCCGGGCAGACCCACGACGCGCTTCACCCAGGCCTGCGAGCGATCGCCGGGCCAGCGGAACACGACGACGTCGCCCTGCTTCGGTGTCTCCGCGAACACGCGGCCGCTCTCGGGCAGGTTGATCTGGATCGGCAGCGACGAGGTGCCGTAGCCATAGGGGAATTTCGAGGCGAGCAACGCATCGCCGATCAGCAGCGTCGGCTCCATCGAGCCCGACGGCACGTAGAACGGCTCGGCGAGCGCGCCCTTGGCGATGAACACCGCGACGACGATGCCGGCGAGTTGCACCAGTTGCCCGCCCCAGCCGCTGCTCTTCCGTTTGGTTGCGGTCGCAGTCACCTTCTCGACACTCATGCGCCCGTTCCACCCACCGTAATGCGTTCCATCAGAAGCGACGGCTGGCCGACGCCAACCGGCACGCCCTGGCCGTTCTTGCCGCAGGTGCCGATGCCGGTATCGAGCGCGAGATCGTTGCCGATCATGCGGATGCGATGCAGGTCGGTCGGCCCGTTGCCGATCAGCATGGCGCCCTTCAGCGGGGCGCCGATCTTGCCGTTCTCGATCTTGTAGGCCTCGGTGCACTGGAACACGTATTTGCCCGAGGTGATGTCGACCTGGCCGCCGCCGAAATTCGCGGCGAAAACGCCGTTCTTCACCGACGCCAGGATCTCGGCCGGATCGCGGTCGCCCGCGAGCATGTAGGTGTTGGTCATGCGCGGCATCGGCACATGGGCATAGCCCTGACGGCGGCCGTTGCCGGTCGGCTTCATGTTCATCAGGCGCGCGTTCTGACGATCCTGCATGTAGCCGACCAGGATGCCGTCCTCGATCAGCACGGTGCGGTTGGTCGGCGTGCCCTCGTCGTCGATCGACAGCGAGCCGCGGCGCGAAGCAATGGTGCCGTCGTCGACCACGGTGACGCCCTTGGCCGCGACCTGCTGGCCCATCAGGCCGGCAAACGCCGAGGTCTTCTTGCGGTTGAAGTCGCCTTCGAGGCCGTGGCCGACCGCTTCATGCAGCATCACGCCGGGCCAGCCTGCGCCGAGCACGACGTCCATCTCGCCGGCGGGGGCGGGAACGGACTCCAGATTGACCAGCGCCTCGCGCAGCGCGCCGTCGGCGGCGTCGCGCCAGTTCTTGCTCTCGATGAATTCGGCATAGCCGGCGCGGCCGCCATAGCCCTTGCTTCCGCTCTCCTGGCGGTCACCCTGGCCGGCGACGACGGAGACGTTGACGCGCACCAGCGGGCGGATGTCGCGATAGCTCTCGCCGTCGGGCCGCAGGATTTCGACGACCTGCCAGGTCGCACCCAGGCTGACGCTGACCTGCCGTACCCGCGGATCCTTGTCGCGCAGATAGGCGTCGATCTCGGCGAGCAGCTTGACCTTGGTCTCGAAGCCCGGTGCATCCAGCGGATTGTCGTCGCCATAGAGCCGCACATTGGTGTGCGGAGGCGGCGCCGCGAAGCTGCCCGAATAGCCGCCACGCACGGCGGCAACCGCATCGGCGGCGCGAATCAGCGCCGGCAGCGAGACGTCGGAGGAGTGGGCGTAGCCGACGGCGTCGTCCTTGACGGCGCGCAGGCCAAAACCCTGCGAGGTGTCGTAGGTCGCCTGCTTCAGCCGCCCATTGTCGAACATCAGCGCTTCGGTCTGGCTGTACTCCAGGAACAGCTCGCCGTCGTCGGCGCCGGCAAGCCCGCGCGCGACCTCGTGGCGAACCTGGTCGCGGTCGAGATTGGCGCGGTCGAGCAGGGAGGTCGTGGCGGGATTGGTCATGTGTCCGTCCATTATCTGGAGATCTGGGGCAAGATAATGGTTTCAGATCAGTTCCGCGAGGGCGCGAAGCCTCACATTACGGAAACAATAGGTCCGCCGGTCCAGCCGCCTACGGCAGCTTGTCATAGCCCTCGCCGAGCCCGTTCAGGCTGAGCGGGAAACCGATGCCTTCTTCAGGCGTCTCGAAGATGATGAAGGTGGCGGTCTTGGCGGTGCGAAGCTGGCCGAGCAGCTTGTCGTCCATGACGACCTCGGCGACGCAGCCATTGGGCAGGCAGCGGACGAAGCCGGCGCGGCCGACGTCCTGGTTGTCGAGCTTCAGCCCGAGGCCGGAGGGCAGCAGCACACCCAGGGGGGCGACCACGCGCATCAGGCGGCTCTTCTGGTCGGCGGTCTTGAGCACGATCACGGTCAGACCGGCATTGGAGCGGTCTTCGGCCACCACGCTCTGGATCAGGGCGCATTGCTCGGTCTGGGCGCCCGGCGGGGTGTCGCAGCGGATCTGCCAGTCGCCATGGACGGAGCGCACCGCGCCCTGCGCATGGGCGAGACCGGGTAAAGCAAGGAGAAGGGCGGCGGCCAGAAGGCCGATCAGCGCGTTGAGGCTGTTATCCGGCCTGGCCATGCATCTCGAAAGCCCCATCGGGGTCGGTCCCTCTGCTCGCTTGGGTCGCTTGCGCGGGTGGACTGATACGGAAATGACGGCGTCTTGAAGGCAATTCCCAAGCAAATTCCGCGCCGCCGAGGCCGCCGTCGCCGGCACGAATCAGGTTCCTGTGCGGCCGTTCGCCAGTGCCTACAACGGGCAATTCCGCTGTCAAGCCACAGCGTCCCGGGAAACGGTATTTTTGTCTGATGTTACTAGGAAATATCTTGCGGGTGATCGCTGGCAGGTGGGGCTCAAGACTGCATTGCGATAGATCAAGAATTATGGTTTGAGAAGCTTGATTTCGGCGTTCTAGCGATCTGGCCCCAATTCCTCTTAGAGGTATTCTTGAGTGGCGGTTTGTCAGACGGACGGATCGAATAAGCGTTTCCCAAAAATAGGGGAACGCACCTGGGGTGATTTCGTAAGGGGAGCGCGAACGGCATGAGGATGTCGAAGGGCCGGGTAGGCCGGCATTTGCTGGGATTGGCCGTAGCTGGTCTGACACTGGCGACGGGCAGCGCGGCATTTGCCGAGCTTGGGCAGCCGGCGCCATGGGAGTGGACGCTCCAGCAGTCCGGCTCGCCGGTGATGGACAATATCGTCTGGTTCCACAACTTCCTGTTCGTGCTCATCACGCTGATTACGCTGTTCGTTCTGGCGCTGCTGGTGGTCGTGGTCATCAAGTTCAACGCGAAGGCCAATCCGGTGCCCTCGCGGACCACCCACAACACGCTGATCGAAGTGGCCTGGACGCTGGTTCCGGTACTGATCCTGGTCGGCATCTCGGTGCCGTCGTTCCGCCTGCTGTTCCTCGAGCTCGACGTGCCGAAGGCGGACCTGACCATCAAGGCGACCGGCAAGCAGTGGTACTGGTCCTACGCCTATCCTGATAACGGCAAGTTCGAGTTCGACTCGCTGATGGCCCAGGACAAGCAGCCCCGCCTGCTCGGCGTCGACAACGAGATGGTGGTGCCCGTCAACAAGGTGATTCGCGTCCAGGTGACCGGTGCAGACGTCATCCACGCTTTCGCGCTGCCGGCTTTCGGCGTCAAGATCGACGCCATTCCGGGGCGGCTGAACGAGACCTGGTTCAAGGCCACCAAGACCGGCATGTTCTACGGCCAGTGCTCGGAGCTCTGCGGCAAGGATCACGCCTTCATGCCGATCGCGATTCGCGTCGTGGAAGACAAGGAGTTCGCCTCCTGGGTCGAAACGGCGAAAAAGAAATATGCGAGCGGCGGCACCAGCACCTACGCCTCCGCGGCCGGCCCGACGCAGTAAGCGCCGGGTGAGGGCTCGAGGGGACTGAAAGCGACATAAAGGGCGGGACCGCATAAGGTCCGCATGGGACGCAAGGCAGGATTTGAAAATGGCAACGAGCGCAGCGGCACACGGCGATCACGCGCAAGACCACGGACATGACGAGCATGCCCATCCGACCGGATGGCGGCGCTACGTCTATTCGACCAACCACAAGGACATCGGCACGATGTACCTGATCTTCGCGGTCATCGCCGGCGTCATCGGTGCCGCGATGTCGGTCGCGATCCGTGCCGAGCTGATGTATCCGGGCGTGCAGATCTTCCACGAGACGCACACCTACAACGTCTTCGTGACCTCCCACGGCCTGATCATGATCTTCTTCATGGTCATGCCGGCGATGATCGGCGGCTTCGGCAACTGGTTCGTGCCGCTGATGATCGGCGCGCCCGACATGGCGTTCCCGCGCATGAACAACATCTCGTTCTGGCTGCTGCCGGCCTCGTTCGGGCTGCTGCTGATGTCGACCTTCGTCGAGGGCGAGCCGGGCGCCAACGGCGTCGGCGCCGGCTGGACCATGTATGTGCCGCTGTCGAGCTCCGGCCATCCCGGCCCGGCCGTCGATTTCGCGATCCTGTCGCTGCATCTGGCGGGTGCCTCGTCGATCCTCGGCGCCATCAACTTCATCACCACGATCTTCAACATGCGCGCGCCGGGCATGACCCTGCACAAGATGCCGCTGTTCGTGTGGTCGATCCTGGTGACGGTGTTCCTGCTGCTGCTGTCGCTGCCGGTGCTCGCCGGTGCGATCACCATGTTGCTCACCGACCGCAATTTCGGCACGACCTTCTTCGCGCCCGACGGCGGCGGCGACCCCGTGCTGTTCCAGCACCTGTTCTGGTTCTTCGGCCATCCCGAGGTGTACATCCTGATCCTGCCCGCCTTCGGCATGATCAGCCAGATCGTCTCCACCTTCTCGCGCAAGCCCGTGTTCGGCTATCTCGGCATGGCCTACGCCATGGTCGCGATCGGCGGCATCGGCTTCGTGGTGTGGGCGCATCACATGTACACGGTCGGCATGTCCAGCGCGACGCAGGCCTATTTCGTCGCGGCGACGATGGTGATCGCGGTTCCGACCGGCGTGAAGATCTTCTCGTGGATCGCCACGATGTGGGGCGGCTCGATCGAATTCCGCGCCCCGATGATCTGGGCGGTCGGCTTCATCTTCCTGTTCACGGTCGGTGGCGTCACTGGCGTCGTGCTGGCGAATGCCGGCGTCGATCGCGTGCTCCAGGAGACCTACTACGTCGTCGCGCACTTCCACTACGTGCTGTCGCTCGGTGCGGTGTTCGGGATCTTTGCTGGCTGGTACTACTGGTTCCCGAAGATGTCGGGCTACATGTACAACGAGACGCTGGCCAAGGCGCACTTCTGGGTCACCTTCATCGGCGTCAACCTGGTGTTCTTCCCGCAGCACTTCCTCGGCCTGTCGGGCATGCCACGCCGTTACGTCGATTATCCCGACGCTTTCGCCGGCTGGAACCTGGTCTCCTCGGTCGGCTCCTACATCTCCGGCTTCGGCGTGCTGATCTTCCTCTACTGCGTGCTCGACGCCTTCATGAAGAAGGTGCCGGCTGGCGACAATCCGTGGGGTGCAGGCGCGACCACGCTGGAGTGGACGCTGCCCTCGCCGCCGCCCTTCCATCAGTTCGAAGTGCTGCCCCGCGTGCAGTAAGCGATCGCCCGCGGCGCCCGTGTCGGGCGCCGCGGCTCCATAACGAAGCGAGTTGATTTAGTGTCCGTCCTCGACCACAACACCGTCGACATCAATCCCCGCATCTCCGAAGCGGAGGTGGGCGACTACATTGCGCTGCTCAAGCCGCGGGTGATGTCGCTGGTGATCTTCACCGCACTGGTCGGAATGGCGATGGCGCCCGGGCATTTCCACCCGGTGCTGGCGATCACCTCGCTGCTCTGCATCGCCGTCGGCGCCGGCGCCTCCGGGGCGCTCAACATGGCGCTCGAAGGCGACATCGACGCCAAGATGTCGCGCACGGCGAACCGGCCGATTCCGCGTGGCCGCATCACCCGTCCCGAGGCGATGACGTTCGGCATGACGCTCGCCTTCTTCTCGGTGATGACGCTCGGCATCCTCGTCAATTGGATCGCGGGTGCGCTGCTCGCCTTCACCATCTTCTTCTACGTCGTGATCTACACGATGTGGCTGAAGCGCTGGACCGCGCAGAACATCGTGATCGGCGGCGCCGCCGGCGCGTTGCCGCCGGTGGTGGCCTGGGCCGCGGTCACAGGCACGGTCGACGTCGAGCCGCTGCTTCTCTTCGCCATCATCTTCTTCTGGACCCCGCCGCATTTCTGGGCGCTGGCGCTGTTCCGCTCGGACGATTACGCCCGCGCCGGCATTCCGATGCTGCCCAACGTCGCCGGTCCCGACGCGACGCGTCTGCAGATCCTGCTCTACACGATCGTGCTGATCGCGGTCGCCGCCGCGCCTTGGGCGCTCGGCTATTTCGACGCGATCTATGGCGTGGTCTCGCTGATCCTCGGCGCCGGCATGCTGGTGCTCGCGATCAACGTTTATATGCGCCGCGAGCGTAGCCAGTCGCTGCGCGCGACCCGCAAGCTGTTTGCTTTCTCCATCCTTTATCTGTTCGCGCTGTTTGCGACCTTGCTGGCCGAGGTCGTGTTCCGGGCGCTTGCTCCGATGGCAGGGGGCGCATGATCGCTGCGATGGCTGACAAACCCGAGCCAGATGGAATCGTCCTCACCGAGGCGCAGAAGAAGAGCCGTCGTCAGCGCTCCATTGCCATTGCTTGGACGCTCGGCGTGCTCGTGGTGCTGTTCTTCGCCGTCACCATGGTCAAGGGACCGGCAGTTCTAGTCCGGCCGATGTAGGGAAGATGGATCACGAGCCGACCATATCGCGGGATCAGAGCCGGGCGGCCACCAAAGGCCGTTCCAGGGGGCTTGGCCGCGACGTGCTGGTCGCCTCGATCTGCGGCGGCGTGGTGGCGCTGATGGTCGGCGCCTCCTACGCGGCGGTGCCGTTCTACAACTGGTTCTGCCGCGCCACCGGCTTCAACGGCACGACCCAGGTCGCGACCGCCGCGCCGGCCTCGGGTCCAATTGCGCGGAAGATCGCGGTGCGCTTCGATTCCAACGTCGCGCCCGGCCTGCCCTGGAAGTTCGAGCCGGAGCAGAGCGAGATCGAGGTCAATATCGGCCAGGTCGTGACCGTCTTCTACACCGTGACCAACCAGGCCGCGCGCACCACCGCGGGCCAGGCCGCCTACAACGTCGCGCCGCTGACGGTCGGGTCCTACTTCCAGAAGATCAACTGCTTCTGCTTCACCGAGCAGACCATGGCGCCCGGCGAGAAGCGCGAGATGCCGGTCGTGTTCTACGTCGATCCGTCGATCGCCGACGACCACGAGAACGACGGGCTCAACACGATCACGCTGTCCTACACGTTCTACCCGGTGAAGGATCCGGTGGTGAAGCCGCTCGCATCCGGCGAAGCCGACAAACGCAAGGGAAATCTCTGACCGCCGGGCTTCAGGCTCGGCAGGTCGGAAACAAGGGGATAAGTGCCGGACAGGCACGGGATTGAGGAGAGAGACCGCAAATGGCAACGGCGCACACCAAGCATCACGACTATCACCTGGTCGATCCCTCTCCCTGGCCGGCCGTCGGTTCGCTCTCGGCCTTCATCATGGCGGTCGGCGCGATCGCCTGGATGCATCACATGTTCTCCGCCGCGCCGATCGTGTTCGGCGTCGGCACCGTCGGCGTGCTCTACACCATGGCGAGCTGGTGGGGCGACGTGATCAAGGAAGCCCAGTACAAGGGCGACCACACCCGCGTCGTGCAGCTCCATCACCGCTACGGCATGATCCTGTTCATCGCCTCCGAGGTGATGTTCTTCGTCGCCTGGTTCTGGGCCTATTTCAACGCGGCGCTGTTTCCGGCCGACGCTGTCCACGCCACCCGCGACGCCGTGTTTGGCTGCGGCCTCGGCACCCAGGCCGGCGCCTGCGCCGTGCCGGGCACCTGGCCGCCCCACGGCATCGAGACCTTCGATCCCTGGCACCTGCCGCTCCTGAACACGCTGATCCTGCTCACCTCGGGCACCACGGTGACCTGGGCGCACCATGCGCTGCTCGAGAACGATCGCCAGGGCCTGAAATACGGCCTGATCCTCACCGTCCTGCTCGGCGCGCTGTTCACCTGCGTGCAGGCCTATGAGTACGGCCACGCGGCGTTCTCGTTCGCCGGCAACGTCTACGGCGCGACCTTCTTCATGGCGACCGGCTTCCATGGCTTCCATGTGCTGGTCGGCACCATCTTCCTGATCGTGTGCCTCGCCCGTGCCTATGCCGGACACTTCACGCCGAAGCAGCACCTCGGCTTCGAATTCGCCGCCTGGTACTGGCACTTCGTCGACGTGGTCTGGCTGTTCCTGTTCCTCGCCATCTACGTCTGGGGACGTGGCGCCGAGGCCATGGCCCACGGCGCGCACTGAGCAGCCTTGGATCGATCAGAAAGGGCGGCCGCACGGCCGCCCTTTCGCTTTTGCGCCGCCGGAAGTTTCGGCGGAAACTGTGATAGAGTTCGCCATCATGAACGACACCGCCGGTCCACCTGAGTCCGCAACCACCGTCCTGCAAAGCGCGATGCGCGGGCTGGCCTGCAAATGTCCGCGCTGCGGCAAGGGCAAGCTCTATGCGGGCTTCCTGACGCTCGCACCTCGCTGCGAGCGCTGCAGCCTCGACTACGCTTTCATCGACACCGGCGATGGTCCGGCGATCTTCATCATCATGCTGGCCGGAGGGATCGTCGTTGCGTGCGCGCTGATCGTCGAGGTCAAGTACCAACCGCCGTACTGGCTGCATGCCGTGCTGTGGCTGCCGCTGATCCTCGCCACCACGCTGCTGCCGCTGCGCGCGATGAAGTCGCTGCTGATCGCACTGCAATTCCACCACAAGGCAGCTCCGGGCCGGCTGGTCGACCGCGCGAAATGAACGAGACTGCGCGCAAGCCTCGCGTGGCCGGCTTTGCGCTGTTCACGCTGCTCCTGACGGCCGCCTTCGTCGCCCTCGGCGTCTGGCAATTGCAGCGCCGGACCGCCAAGCACGAGCTGATCGCAGCGCTCACCGAGCGTCTGGCGGCGGCACCCATCGCGCTGCCGCCGCCCGCGCAATGGGCTGCGCTGAATCCCGCGCGCGACGAATTCCGCCGTGTCAGCTTCACCGCGACCTACGCCGCCTCGCCCGATGCGATGGTCTATTCGTCCGGCTCGGCCGTGCGCAAGGACGCCTCCGGTCCCGGCACCTGGGCGTTCCTGCCGGCGCGGCTTCCGAGCGGCGAGATGGTCGTGATCGATGCCGGCTTCGTCGAGAACACGATGCAGGATCGCAGCGTCGAGGATCGCGCGGTGAAGAAGCTCGTGACCGGGCAGCCGGTCGCGCTCACCGGCTATCTGCGCTTTCCCGAACCGTCGGGCTGGCTGACGCCGTCAGAGAACCGCGACAAGCGGCTCTGGTTCGTTCGCGATCACGTGGCGATCGCGAGCGCGCTCGGCTGGGGCGCGGTTGCACCGTTCTACATCGACCTGGAGCAGCCGGCGCCCGCGAATGGCATCCCGCGTCCGGGTCCGCTCGACGTGCATCTGAAGGACGATCACCTGCAATACGCCATCACCTGGTTCGCGCTCGCAGGCGCGGTGCTGATCGCATTCGGCGTCTGGGTGAGGGGACGTCGGCCGGGCTGAATTTTCCCGTAGGTTCCCGGAAGGAACCCGGTATCACCCGGGGTTTACCATTCAGCGCACATTCACGAGTGTGGTCCTAAGCCGCATGCAAATTTTCGCGGCAGACAGGATTGCGGCGTGAGCGATTTCGATCAGATGGGAATTGTCGTCGATTGGGTGGATGCCTGCCGGAAGGGCGACCTCGCGACGCTGCTCGACCTCTATGCCGACGACGCCCAGGTCGAATGCATGTGCAACGGCACGCAGCGTTATCGCGGCCGAGGCGAACTCGAAACCTACTGGGGGCCGCGGCTCAGCGCATTCTCGTCGGCCGGCTTCGGTCTCGAGGAGATCCATCCCGTGCCTGATGGCGTCGATCTCGAATATTCCGTCGCAGGCTCGCTGCGCATTCACGCCTCGTTTCGCTTCAGTGCGGAAGGTAAGATCTACAGCACGCTGTGCGCGCCGGCGCGACAGAACGCGCATCACGGCTGCGCCTGCTAGCCTTGCGCCGGCTCGTCCCGCGTCGTCTCCACGGGCAGACGGCAGCGCACATAGGTTCTTTCATTCGCGCGCAGCAATGACAGCGATCCGCTGAGCGCGCGCGCGCGCTCATGCATGCCGGTCAGGCCCCGGCCGAAGACGTTGCCTTCGGGAAATCCCCCGCCGTCGTCGGAGATCTCGATGACGAGCGTCTCACCGGCGCGGATCGCCTGCACATGGGCATTGCGTGCTGCGGCATGGCGCAGCACGTTGGTCAGCGCCTCCTGGATCACGCGATAGACGGTCTGGGCCAGCGGCCCGTCGATCCCGTTGAGATCAGGATCGACCGTGGCGGTCAGGCCGACATGCGGGGCCTGCTTGCGAAAGTTCCGGAGCAGCGTTTGCACGCTGGCCTCCAGCCCCAATTCCTCGATGTAGAGCGGCCGCAGCCGGTCGAGGATGCGGCGGTTGGTCTGCTGGAGCGCCTCGACCGATTGCAGCACCTCCTGCGCCGCATTGCCGAGATGTCCCACCGGCGGCGAAGCCTCGATCAGTGCGATCGTGCCGGCGCGGATGCTGAACAGCAGCGGGCCGAGCTCGTCATGCAGTTCGCGGGCGAGATCGCGCCGCTCGTCGTCCTGGAGCGAGACTAGGCGGTGCAAAAGGTCGCGATTGTCCTGGCTCAATTGCGCGAGCGTTGCAGCCAGCGCATTGGCCTCCTCGCAGCTTTGCCGGATTTCCGGCGGTCCGCCGACCGGGATCGGCACGGTGTAGTCGCCGCGCCGCATGCGCGTGAGCCCCTGGCCGAGATATTGCAGCGGGCGCATGGCCGACCCCGCGAAGACATAGGCGATGGTGCCGGTGGTCGCCATCAGCACGATGACCAGGCTGGTCAGCGCGAGGAAGCCGATCCACTTCTCGAACAGATCGGCCGACAGGTCCGGCACGAAGACGAGATCGCCGACATGCTTGCCGTCGATCGTCACCGGAGATGTCGCGTCCATGTCCGGGACGGCGAGCAGATCGACGAACCATTGCGGCACGCTATGCGGCTTGCGCAGGCCGTCCGTCGGGGAGGATGCGGGACCCGCTTGCACCGCGCGGAATTGGATATCGGAGGAGGTGTCCAAAGAATGGGCAAAGGCGTCGAGCGTCTGCCGCGGGTTGTCCGAGGCGCGCAGGGTGTTGTTGAGCGCCGCGGCGACCGCTCGGGTCGAATGTCGCCCCGATTCGTTCTCGTCGGCCAGCTGGCCGGTCGCAAAGCTCTGGAGCAGCACGCCGCCCATGACCAGCGCGGCGAGGAAGCTCACGCCGAGCGGTAGAAACAGTTGGGTCCTGAACGACAGATGTTGCCACATTAGGTCAATTCTAACGTGTCCCGGCGGATTTCTCTCTTTCCATTTGTTCCCGCCGGTCTATGAGTCGAAAAACCAGAGAGCGCGCGATGCAAGATACCGCCAAGCCGGCGACCAGGGTTCTGATCGTCGACGACCACCCCGTGGTGCTGTCGGGGTGCCGCACCCTTTTCGCATCCGACCATTCGATCCGCATCGAAGAGGCGACGGACGCCAAATCCGGCCATCGCGCCTATATCAGCAAGCGGCCCGACGTCACCGTGATCGACATCAGCCTGCCCGATGTCTCCGGCTTCGAGCTGATGCGGCGGATCCGCAAGGACGATCCCGACGCCAAGATCATCATGTTCAGCATGAACGACGATCCGGCCTTTGTGGTGCGGGCGGTCGAGCTGGGGGCGCAGGGCTATGTTTCCAAGGGCGACGATCCCAGGATCCTGCTGAAAGCGGTGCGCAAGGTGGTCGCGGGCGACAATTTCATCTCGCCGCAACTCGCGGAGGCCGTGACGTTTTCCGGCGCCGCGATCAAGGCCAATCCGGCCTCGCAGATGACGCCGCGGGAGCTCGAGATTCTCCGCCTGCTCGGGCGCGGCGACAAGATCGTCGAGGTCGCCGAGGCGCTTGGGATCTCCTACAAGACAGTCGCCAACACCACTTCCCTGCTCAAGCAGAAGCTGGGGGCCAAGAACCATTCCGACCTGATCCGGATTGCGGTTGAAATCGGCATGAACTGACGTCCCGCCAGCGACCGAACCGGCTGCTCCAGGATGCAGCGGTTCGGTCAACGGATCGGCGACTCCGCCGGCCGGGCAATGCGTGGCCGACGGCGGACGCCATCCGCCGACATAATGGACTGCGCCCGCCTTCGTTCCTGTCGCGATCAGGAGATCAGGAAAAAACGGCAAAGCTGATCCTGGTCGCGAGCTTAGAGACGGCATGCAGCGTTCATACGCATCGGGAAAAATAGGAACATCTTCCCGGGTTCGTCGTTTTCGCCCTTGACGATGCCGTGACAGGCAACGAAAGGTTGCGCGACCAGTTTCAGCGGGCAGAGCCCCGGACGAGCCAAATCGGTCTGCACATATCAACGACAGACCTTCCAAGAGAGGGCTGCGGCATCGCCGCAGCCCTTTTCGTTGGAAAGGGTGCGGGCGGGAAGCGGTTTCCCGATGCTGCAAAACACTTTATGGTGGCCCAAAGCCTCTGGCTGTTAACCAGGAACATCGTGAAATCAAAGGCTTACGGATCGAGCCCAAGCTCGACCGGCCTTTGGAGGGCAGTTTGACTCGTTATATCTCGACCCGGGGCGAGGCCCCCGAACTCGGCTTCTGCGACGTGATGCTGACCGGGCTTGCCCGCGACGGCGGCTTGTACGTGCCGGCCACTTGGCCGCAGCTCTCGGCTGACACGATCGCCGGCTTCTTCGGCCGTCCCTATTGGGAGGTCGCGGTCGACGTGATCCGTCCCTTCGCCGGCGGCGAGATCACGGACGCCGATCTCGGTCGCATGGCCAACGAGGCCTACGCCACCTTCCGCCATCCGGCGGTGGTGCCGCTGCGCCAGATGTCGCCGCACCAGTTCGTGCTGGAGCTGTTCCACGGTCCGACGCTCGCCTTCAAGGACGTGGCGATGCAGCTGATCTCGCGGCTGATGGACCATGTGCTCGCCAAGCGCGGCCAGCGCACCACCATCGTGGTCGCGACCTCCGGCGACACCGGCGGCGCTGCGGTCGAAGCCTTCGCGGGGCTCGAGAACGTCGACCTCATCGTGCTGTTCCCGCACGGCCGCATCTCCGAGGTGCAGCGGCGGATGATGACGACGACGGGCGCGGCTAACGTGCATGCGCTCGCCATCGAAGGCACGTTCGACGACTGTCAGGCCCTCGTGAAGGGCATGTTCAACAACCATCGCTTCCGCGATGCGACCTCGCTGTCCGGCGTCAATTCCATCAACTGGGCGCGCATCGTCGCGCAGGTGGTCTATTACTTCACCTCCGCCGTCGCCGCCGGCGCACCGGCGCGCGCGGTGGACTTCGTCGTGCCGACCGGCAATTTCGGCGACATCTTTGCCGGCTACGTCGCCAAGCGCATGGGCCTGCCGGTGCGCACCCTGCGCATCGCCGCCAACGTCAACGACATCCTCGCCCGCACGCTGAAGACCGGCATCTACGAGGTGCGCGAGGTGCACGCCACGGCGTCGCCGTCGATGGACATCCAGATCTCGTCGAATTTCGAGCGGCTGCTGTTCGAAGCCGGCCGGCGCGATGCGGCCGGTGTGCGCCGTCTCATGGAGTCGCTGAAGCAGTCCGGGCGCTTCGTGCTGCCCGACGCGACGCTGGCCGCGATCCGCGAGGAGTTCGACGCAGGGCGCGCCGACGAAACCGAAACCGCGGCTGCGATCCGCGCCGCCTGGCGCGAGGCGGGCGAGCTGGTCGATCCCCATACTGCGGTCGCGCTCGCGGTCGCCGACCGCGATACCACCGACACCACGGTGCCCAGCATCGTGCTCTCCACCGCGCATCCGGCCAAATTCCCCGACGCGGTCGAGGCGGCCTGCGGCCAGCGGCCGCAATTGCCGGCCTGGCTCGACGGCCTCATGACCAAATCCGAACACATGAAGGTGATGAAGAACGATCAGGGCGAGGTCGAGCGGTTCGTGCTGTCGGTCAGCCGCGCCGCAAAACAGGGAGTTGCCGGATGAGCGTCGAGATTTCCAAGCTTGCGTCCGGCCTCACCGTCGTCACCGACAAGATGCCCCATCTCGAGACTGCGGCGCTCGGGGTCTGGGCCGGCGTCGGTGGACGCGACGAGAAGCCCAACGAGCACGGCATCTCGCATCTGCTGGAGCATATGGCGTTCAAGGGCACGACGAAGCGCTCCTCGCGCGAGATCGTCGAGGAGATCGAGGCGGTCGGCGGCGACCTCAATGCCGGCACCTCGACCGAGACCACGTCCTATTATGCGCGGGTGCTGAAGGCCGACGTGCCGCTGGCGCTCGACGTGCTCGCCGACATCCTGGCCAATCCCGCCTTCGAGCCCGACGAACTCGAGCGCGAGAAGAACGTCATCGTGCAGGAGATCGGTGCCGCGCAGGACACGCCCGACGACGTCGTGTTCGAGCATCTCAACGAGCTCTGCTATCCCGACCAGCCGATGGGCCGCTCGCTGCTCGGCACCGCCAAGACGCTGCGCGCCTTCAACCGCGACATGCTGCGCGGCTATCTGTCGACCCATTATCGCGGGCCCGACATGGTGGTGGCCGCCGCCGGCGCGGTCGATCACAGCCAAGTGGTCGCCGAGGCCGAGAAGCGCTTTGCGAGCTTTGAGGGCACGCCGGGCCCGAAGCCGCAGGCCGCCCAGTTCGGCAAGGGCGGCGCCAAGGTCGTGCATCGCGAGCTCGAGCAGGCGCATCTGACGCTGGCGCTGGAAGGCGTGCCGCAGAACGATCTGTCGCTGTTCTCGCTCCAGGTCTTCACCAACATCCTCGGCGGCGGAATGTCGTCGCGGCTGTTCCAGGAGGTGCGCGAGAAGCGCGGCCTCTGCTACTCGATCTACAGTTTCCACGCGCCCTATACCGATACCGGCTTCTTCGGCCTCTACACCGGCACCGATCCCGCTGACGCCCCGGAGATGATGGAGGTCGTGGTCGACATCATGAATGATTCGGTGGAGACCCTGACCGAGGCCGAGATTGCGCGGGCCAAGGCGCAGATGAAGGCGGGGCTCCTGATGGCGCTGGAGAGCTGCTCGTCCCGTGCCGAGCAGCTCGCCCGCCACGTGCTGGCCTATGGCCGGCCGCAGACGGTGCAGGAGCTGGTGGCCCGGATCGACGCCGTCAGCGTCGAATCGACCCGCGATGCGGCGCGTGCACTGCTTTCGCGCAGCCGCCCTGCGGTTGTCGCATTAGGCAGTGGCAGGGGTCTGGACACGGCGGTGTCTTTTGCGGAAGGATTGACCCGGGCACGCGCCAAGGCGCGGCTGCATTAGGAGCCGCGCACGGGCTGACCCGCCCCGGGAAGCATCACCATGGCCCTCTTTCGCCTGCCATCCAGTGGACCTGCCGCCCTCGCGCCGCGCGGCAACGGGCTTTTGCTGCGCGCACCGCAGATGTCGGACTTCCTGCAGTGGGCTCACTTGCGCGAGTCCAGCCGCGACTACCTCACGCCCTGGGAGCCGATCTGGCCGTCGGACGACCTGACGCGTTCCGGCTTTCGCCGCCGCCTGCGCCGCTATTCCGAGGATATCGCCGCGGACCGCTCCTACCCATTTCTGATCTTCCGGGAGCTCGACGGTGCCATGGTCGGCGGCATCACGCTCGCCAATGTCCGGCGCGGCATCGTCCAGGCGGGCACCATCGGCTATTGGGTCGGCCAGCCCCATGCCCATCGCGGCTACATGACGGCTGCGCTGCGGGTGCTGCTGCCGACGCTGTTCGGCGAGCTCAACCTGCACCGGGTCGAGGCCGCCTGCATCCCCACCAATGCACCCTCGATCCGGGTGCTGGAGAAGTGCGGCTTCTCCCGGGAGGGGTTGGCGCGCCGCTATCTCTGCATCAACGGGGTCTGGCAGGACCATTTGCTGTTCGGCCTGCTGCACGAGGATTTCCGCGGCTGAACCCGTCGGTTCGTACGGCCAAAGTCTCTGGCGTCCTGCCTTTTTTGCTTGCCTTGGGTTCGCCGATTTTGGCGATATAAGGCGGCGCGGAAGGCTGGCGATCGGCCGGGTTGTTGTCATGGAGTATGGGCGTTGATGGTGCACGAGCTTCGGTCATCGCGGAATGCGTTGCGGCGGGGGACAGCGGTCGCGCTGGCGTTGTCGGTTGCGTTCGCGTCCGTCTCGCCGGTGGGGGCCCAGTCGTTCAGCGACCGCTTCAAGAGCCTGTTCGGCGGGAAGTCCGAAGAGGATCCGGCCCAGCCCAAGCCGGCGCCTGCGCCGGGCCAGCCTGCGGCCGACGACGATATCGATTGCCCGCAGGTCACGGTGCGCGCCGGAGCCTCCACCTATGCGGTCGGTGCGACCGGCAAGCCGGCCGTCGGCAATGAGGTCCGCTTCCAGGCCACCATCACCAAGATGGCGCGTGAATGCGTCCGCAACGGCGGCGACATCACGGCCCGGATCGGCATCCAGGGCCGCGTCATCGCCGGTCCCGCCGGTGCGCCTGCCTCTGTCGATGTGCCCTTGCGCTTCGCCGTGGTGCAGGGCGGCGTCGGCGAGAAGGTGATCGCCTCGAAGGCCTACCGGACCACGGTCGGGATGTCGGAAGGCGGCAGCGTGCCCTTCACCTTCGTCGCCGAGGATCTGTCCTATCCGGTGCCGTCAGCGGCGACCGCCGATTCCTACATCTTCTATGTCGGCTTCGACCCGCAGGCGCTCTCGCCCGAGCCGAAGGCAAGGCCGAAGAAGAAGTAGGTGGCCGCCAACTCAGCTGTCATGCCCCGCCAACGGGTCTCGCCTTCGGCTAGCCCGATGACAGGCTCCGGCGGGGCATCCAGTACGCCGCTGCTTCTTCGTACCTCATTGCTGTCTCTGGAATACTGGATCACCCGCCTTCGCGGGTGATGACATCCAATTTGCGGCCACAGCGCCAAACAAAAAAGCCGGCGCTCATCGCGCCGGCTTTTTGATTGATGAGAGCAAACCCCTCAGTTCAGCTTCTGCCGAACCTCGCTGATGCTCTTGGCGAGCAGGTCGTCGGCGACCTGGCCCTTGACTGACTGCGACAGGATCGTGGAGGCGGCCTGGACGGCGGCTTCCGCGGCTGCGGCGCGGACATCGGCCAGCGCCTGGGCCTCGGCGAGCGCGATCTTGCTCTCCGCGGTCTTGGTTCTGCGGGCGACGAAGTCTTCCATCTTCGCCTTGGCCTCGGTCGCGATGCGCTCGGCTTCGACCTTGGCGTTGGCGATGATGTCGGCGGCCTCGCGCTCGGCGGTGGCACTGCGCGCCTTGTAGTCGGCGAGCACCTTGGCCGCCTCCTGCTTGAGGCGCGTCGCGTCGTCGAGCTCGGCCTTGATGCGCGCGGCGCGATGGTCGAGCGCGGTCATCGCCGACTTGAAGACCCCGAGATAGCCGAACACGACCATCAGGATCACGAAGGCGATGGCGACCCAGGTTTCAGGATCGAAGAACATCTCGACTAACCTTTCAGGGACGCATCGACCGCGGCATTCACTGACGCGGCATCGGGAACGACGCCGGTGAGCTGCTGCACGATCTGGCCTGCCGCATCGGCCGCGATGCCGCGGACATTGCTCATGGCCGCCGTGCGGGTCGCGGCGATGGTCTTCTCCGCCCCGGCGAGCTTGGCCGCCAGCTGCTCTTCCAGGGCCTTGCGCTCGGCTTCCGCCTGCGCATTCGCCTTGTCGCGGGATTCGTTGCCGATCGCCTGCGCCCGCGTGCGCGCCGCAGCGAGCTCGCTTTCATAGGCCTTCAGGGCCGCGTCGGACTGGTCCCTCAGCTTCTGCGCCTCAGCGAGGTCACCCTCGATCTTGTTCTGACGCGCTTCGATCGCCCCGCCGACCTTCGGCAGAGCGAGCTTGGACACGATCACGTAAAGCACGACGAAGAAGATCGCGAGCGACACCAGCTGCGAAGCATAAGTGCTGCTCTCGAACGGCGGAAAGCCACCACCGTGACCGCCTTCGGCCCCGGTGTGGGCGCCCGCCGCTGGACCCTTCGCCCCGCCATGACTCTCAGCCATGGAGTTCTCCTGTTGCTGTCATGCGCGCCGCTTCGGTCGAAGCGGCGCGAAGAACGTCGTCCTCAGAGCGGAACGAACAGCAGCAGCAGCGCGATCAGCAGCGAGAAAATGCCGAGCGCTTCGGTCACGGCGAAGCCGAAGATCAGGTTGCCGAACTGGCCCTGAGCGGCCGACGGATTGCGAACGGCCGCGGCGAGGTAGTTGCCGAAGATCACGCCGACGCCGACGCCCGCGCCGCCCATGCCGATGCATGCGATGCCCGCGCCGATAAGTTTTGCTGCTGCCGGATCCATTTTAGACTCCTTGGAAGAAAGATTGGGTTGTGGGTGGAAATTCCCCGGACCGCTCAGTGTCCCGGATGAATGGCGTCGTTGAGGTAGATGCAGGTCAGGATCGCAAACACATAGGCTTGCAGGAACGCGACCAGAATCTCGAGGGCGTACAGCGCGACCGTGAGCGCCAGCGGCAGCACGCCGCCGACCCAGCCGAGGGCGCCGAGCGAGAAGCCGAGCATGGCGACGAAGCCCGCGAACACCTTCAGCGCGATGTGGCCGGCCAGCATGTTGGCGAACAGACGGACGCTGTGGGAGACCGGCCGCAGGAAGAACGACAGGATCTCGATGAACATCACCAGCGGCAGGATGTAACCGGGGACGCCGTGGGGCACGAAGATCGAGAAGAATTTCAGGCCGTTCTTGGCGACGCCGTAGATCAGGACCGTGAAGAAGACCAGCAGCGCCAGGGCCGCCGTCACGATCAGATGGCTCGAGATCGTGAAGGTATAGGGAATGATGCCGATCAGGTTCGAGACGCAGATGAACATGAACAGCGAGAAGATCAGCGGGAAGAACTTCATGCCTTCCGAGCCGGCGGTCGAACGGATGGTCGAGGCGACGAACTCGTAGGAGATCTCGGCGACCGACTGAAGGCGCCCGGGAACCAGCTGCGCGCCACTGGCAAGCATCAGCAGCGAGATGATCGCCACGGCGATCAGCATGTAGAGCGATGAATTGGTGAAGGCGATCGTCTGATGGCCGATATGGCCGATCGTGAAGAGAGGCTCGATGTTGAACTGGTGGATCGGGTCGATTTTCATCAGCGCGGCATCTCTTGGTCTGCCGGGCAATGCCGGCGGGTCTCGGTCTGCCGGCCGGGCCGGCCCGTACCGGCGAAGCCGGCACGATCATTCCTCTCCTGGTGCGGATCGCTTAAGAACCACCGCGCCTGTTTTGCCCCGCGCCCGCCGTTCTCACCACATTCACCACGCCGGCGACGAAGCCCAGCAGCAGGAACACGATAAATCCGAAAGGCGACGTCGACAGCAAGCGGTCGAACCCCCAGCCAATCCCCGCCCCGACAACGACGCCGGCGACCAACTCCGAAGATAACCGAAAACCAAGCGCCATAGCCGAGGCTCTGGCCGCTCTGTCTCCATCGTCACCTGCGGGTTGCTCGGTCTTGACGTGGCGGTCGCGAAACTCGGACAACCGCTGGTCAAGATTTCCGAGCCGTTCGGAAAGCGCAGCTTCCTCGGACGATTTATCGCGATCCCCATTCTCGCCGTGCCCCGTGCCCTGTGTCATGCAACGAAGACCCGAAACGCCGCGGCTGAATGGAAATTACGCCCGCCACCCTCAAAAGCCGCGCGGACCATACTGATGGCCCATAATCAAGTCAAGCCAAGTCACGATTGCGTCGCTTTCCGTTATGTAACTGATTTATTTGATGATATCGGCCTGCTCGGCAGCGCTGCACACAGCGTGACGCCGCACCGCAGCAGCTCTCCTCATGATCGGTGGATGCGGCCGCCATTTCGCTGTGCTGCCGGGATCAAACGGGCCGCCGGGATCGTTGATTTAGGGTGAGTGTTTTTGGCGGCGGATGGCCTCGCCGGGGTGTAGAATTGGAGATGTGCCACCTGCGCGTCGTGGCGGAGAGTGCGATGAGACCAGCGACGTCCTCCACAACATCATGGTTTGCGGCAGCGGCGCTTGCCGCGGTGATGGCAACCAGCGGCGGTCTCGTTGTCGCCCAATCTGCCCCCGACAGCGAAAACGGCCGCTACAGCATGACACCGATCCCCGAGGGCGTGCTGCGGCTCGACACCCGCACCGGTACGGTGTCGACCTGCAGCAAGAACGGCGCCGGTTGGGCCTGCTACGCGGTGCCCGACGAACGCACCGCGCTCGACGCCGAGATCGGCAGGCTCCAGGCCGAAGTCGAGAAGCTGAAGGGACAGATCGCGGCGGGACCGACCGTGTCGGGCAAGATCGACGAGGCGCTGCCGAAATCCGACCCGCTCAAGAAAGCGGATCCGAAGGTCGCCGAGGGCGACCGCAAGATCGAGATCCCGCTGCCGAGCGACCAGGACCTGGATCGTGTGATGTCCTTCCTGGAAAAGGCCTGGCGTCGGCTGATCGACATGGCCAACCGCGTGCAGAAGGACGTGTCAGGGAAGATTTGAGGGATGTCGTCCTGGCGAAAGCCAGGAACCCATACGCCGTGGCTTCTCTGTTTTTTGCGGTGCACGTTGCCACTCTTTTCGCACTCGCAAGCATTTGGGGTAATGGGTCCTGGCCTTCGCCAGGACGACTTCAAGAGAAGCTCTGATGACATCAGCCAAATCCATCACGCGCTCGGTGCCATCCTCGGTGCAAGCCACCAGCATCGCATCGTCGCTGCTTACCGTGCAGACGCCGGGTCGCGGCTTCACCGATCTCACCAGCGAAGCTGCGAAATTCATCAATGAGGCCCGCGCGCGCGACGGCGCGCTGACGCTGTTCATCCGTCACACCTCGGCGTCGCTGACGATCCAGGAAAACGCCGATCCCTCCGTGCTGGTTGATCTCACCACCGCGCTATCCAGGCTCGCGCCGGAGAATGCCGGGTGGACCCACGACACCGAGGGGCCCGACGACATGCCTGGACATATCAAGACGATGCTGACGCAGACCTCGCTTCAGGTTCCGGTCCTGAACGGCGGGCTCGCGCTTGGCATCTGGCAGGCGATCTATCTGATCGAGCATCGCACCCGCCCGCACCGGCGCGAGGTGGTGCTGCAATTCATCGGCAGCAATCAGTAAGGGCTGAAAACAAAACCGGCCGCGGAGACCGCGGCCGGTTGGTGTTGGCTGGTCGCTGCTGTCGATCAGTTCGCCTTGATGTCGACGTCCTTGGTCTCGGGCAGGAAGAAGAAGCCGATCACGACGGTAATCGATGCGAAGAGGACCGGGTACCAGAGACCGGCATAGATGTCGCCGGTCGAGGCCACGATGGCGAAGGCGGTCGCCGGCAGCAGGCCGCCGAACCAGCCGTTGCCGATGTGGTAGGGCAGCGACATCGAGGTGTAGCGGATGCGGGTCGGGAACAATTCGACCAGCATCGCGGCGATCGGGCCGTACACCATGGTGACGAAGATCACGAGGATGAACAGCAGTCCAATGGTCGCGGCCACCTGCGGACGGAAGATGTCGAACGGATGCGCCATCTTCACGATACCGGCGTCGCCGGTCTTCGGATAGCCGGCGGCCTGCACGGCGGCGAGGACTGCTGGATTGCTGTCCTTGGCGTTGGCGTAGGCAACTTCCTTGCCGTTGACCATCACCTTCACGCCGGAGCCGGCCGCACCCGATGTCGTCGAGTACTTGACCGACGACTGGGCGAGGAAGGCGCGTGCGGTGTCGCAAGGCGCGGTGAAGACGCGGGTACCGACCGGGTTGAACAGGTCGCCGCAACCCGCGGGATCGGCCACCACCTCGACCTTGGCCTGCTCGATGGCCTTTTCCAGCGCCGGGTTGGCGTTGGAGGTGATCATCTTGAAGATCGGGAAGAAGGTTAGTGCCGCGATCAGGCAGCCGCCGAGGATGATCGGCTTGCGGCCGATCTTGTCGGAGAGCATGCCGAACACGATGAAGAAGCCGGTGCCGAGCAGCAGCGACCAGGCGATCAGGAGGTTGGCGGTATAGCCGTCGACCTTCAGGATCGATTGCAGGAAGAACAGCGCGTAGAACTGGCCAGTGTACCAGACCACGCCCTGGCCCATCACGCCGCCGAGCAGCGCGAGCAGCACGAGCTTGCCGTTCTGCCAGTTGCCGAAGGCTTCCGTCAGCGGCGCCTTCGAGCTCTTCCCCTCGTCCTTCATCTTCTGGAAGATCGGCGATTCGTTGAGGCGGAGCCGGATCCAGACCGAGATGCCGAGCAGCAGCACCGAGACCAGGAACGGGATGCGCCAGCCCCAGGCCGCGAAGTCGGCTTCGCCGATCGCGGAGCGGGTGAACAGGATCACCAGCAGCGACAGGAACAGGCCGAGCGTTGCCGTGGTCTGGATGAAGGAGGTGTAGTAGCCGCGCTTGCCGTTGGGGGCATGCTCCGCGACATAGGTCGCTGCACCGCCATATTCACCGCCGAGCGCGAGGCCCTGGGCGAGGCGCAGCGCGATCAGGATGATCGGGGCCGCGATGCCGATCGTCGCCGCATTCGGCAGCAGGCCGACGATGAAGGTCGACAGACCCATGATCAGGATGGTGACGAGGAAGGTGTACTTCCGGCCGACGATGTCGCCGATGCGGCCGAACACGATTGCGCCGAACGGGCGCACCAGGAAGCCCGCGGCGAACGCCAGCAGCGCGAAGATATCGCGGGTTGCCGGCGGGTAGGCCGAGAAGAACTGCGCGCCGATAATGCTGGCCAGCGAGCCGTAAAGGTAAAAATCGTACCACTCGAAGACGGTACCCAGCGAGGAGGCGAGAATGACGAACCGTTCGTCCTTCGTCATACCTCCTGCGCCAGCTTGAGACACAGCCATTGTCGACATGTTGAGTCGCTCCCCGAAAAATGCGTTTCCTCGCGCCCCAGACGCCCCGGTCATGCCGGATCAACCCAGGTCTTGGCTCCAAGGTAACATCGGCGTGAAACCCGCCCCAATACGACTTTCGGCCTTGCGCACTGACGCGCGCCTGACGGTGCGGCATCGGGCGCCGGTGCGCAGCCGCCAAGTTTCCGGATTAACCCCTTTGCAGCAAAGGGATAATGTGCACTTGCATGCCACGGCCGGTCAGGGAAGAATTGACCGGCCGCGGCATCGACTCGCCGGCCCGGCACGAACGACAGCAAGAGAACGATGAACGCTCCCTCGACCCATCTCGTCATTGCCGATGATCATCCCCTGTTCCGCGATGCGCTGCGGCAGGCGGTGGCGAGCGTCCTGACCTCTGCCAGGATCGACGAGGCCGGATCGTTCGAGGATCTGACCAGGCTGCTGGAACAGACCTCCGACGTCGACCTGATCCTGCTCGACCTCTCGATGCCCGGGATCTCCGGCTTTTCCGGCCTGATCTATCTGCGCGCGCAATATCCGGCGATCCCGGTGGTGATCGTCTCGGCCTCCGACGACAGCGCCACGATCCGCCGCTCGCTCGATTTCGGCGCGTCCGGCTTCATCCCGAAGCGTTTCGGCGTCGAGACGCTGCGCGACGCCATCCTCAAGGTGATGGAGGGGGACGTCTGGGTTCCCGCCGACACCGACCTGTCGGCCGCCTCGGACCCCGACATGACGCGCCTGCGCGACCGCCTGGTGACGCTGACGCCGCAGCAGGTCCGGGTCCTGATGATGCTGTCGGAGGGGCTGCTCAACAAGCAGATCGCCTACGAGCTCGGCGTCTCCGAGGCCACCATCAAGGCGCATGTCTCGGCGATCCTGCAAAAGCTCGGCGTCGAGAGCCGGACGCAGGCGGTGATTGCCGCTGCGAAGATCGCCGGTGGCCAGTGGCGGCAGGGCACGCCGACGGGCTGAGAGCCGTTACAGCGTCTTCAGGCGCGCGCTGGCAGCCCTGATATCAGCCGTTTCCGAGCCTTCGGCGAAGCCGTCGAGCGCCGATTCCAGCAACAGCTTTGCTTCCTTGCGGCGGTGCTGGTCGGCAAGAAGCTCCGCGAGATCGATCGCCGCTCGCAACACCCAAGCCTTCGCACCGTTGCGACGGCTCAGCTCCAGCGACCGCATGAGGTGGGTCTCTGCTTCCCCGATCTTCGGCTGCGGGAAGGACAGCAATACCCTTGCCTTCATCCGCAGCAGCTCCGGCATGTAGAGATGATCGCCGCCCTGTTCGACGAGGCGGATCGCATCGTCGATCAAGTGGGCGCTCTGCTCGGCCTGCCCCAGTGCCAACAAGCCTTGCACCAGCGCAATGTTGAACGTCGTGGTGAGAAGCTCATAGCCGGAATCATGGAGCTCGCGCAGGCAGGCCCTTATCGTCTCGACGCCGCCTGCGGCGTCGCCGCGCCGGATGGCCAGCTCGCCTTTGACGCCTCGACCGACCGAGAGATAAGGGCCCATCGAACGCGAGGTGGCATGCGCGATGAAGTGGTCGATGCTCTCTTCCGCATCGTCGAGCTCTCCGCTCCAGAGATCGATCGAGACCAGCCATATCAGCGCGATGCAGAGCGTGATCGGATGCTCCATCTGCGCGGCCTCGGTGACCGTCTGTCGCGCCAGCTGCCGGGCATCCAAGGGCCGGCCCTGCAGCCAGAGCTCTCGCGCGAGCGAGATGCCGGCCCGGTTGCGGTGATCGAAGCCATGGACCGTGCTGATCCGTTCCGTACCAGGACCCTGCCAGGCAGCCTCCAGCATGTTCAGCGCGTCGCGATGCTCGCCGGCCAGATGCAGCGAGACACCCAGGAGCGAGTGGGCGAGCCCAATGGACGCGGCATCGCCCAGCGTCTCGGCGACTGTGAGGCTCTGCCGTGCGTAACCAAGCGCGGCATCGAACTGTCCCATCCGCTCGTGAAAGATATGCATGCGGCCGAGCAGCTGAAGCTGGTTCGGCGCGTCGCCGCGCGCCTGCGCGATCGCAAGGCTTCTGCTCAATGCGCCGCGCGCCGCTTCGCTGCCGCCGCGCGTGAACATCAGGGTCAGTCCGAGGGCAGCCTGGATGTGCATTTCCTCGGCGCCGCCGTGCGTGGAAGGATCGATCGCAAGCAGCGCCCGTTCCGACCAGCGCCGGCATTCGATCAGCAGTGACATCGCGAGAAAGATGGGAGCTGCCGCAGCGGCGAGCGCAATGCCGATGCCGGCATCGCCGTTCGCGCCAAAGCACCAGTCCAGCGCGGCGCGCACGTTGTGAAGCGCGGAGAAGTGGATCGCGCGCTCGTCGGCGCTCGGCACCGTCGCCCATGTCGTACCGGCCTGTTCCAGCCACCGCCGGTAGTAGGTCGCGTGACGGGCCGCGAGCGCCGCGTCATCAGGCTCGATCTCGAGCAGATAGGCGCGCGTCGT
Organism: Bradyrhizobium sp. CCBAU 11361; assembly: GCF_028128935.1. Lineage (NCBI taxonomy): Bacteria > Pseudomonadati > Pseudomonadota > Alphaproteobacteria > Hyphomicrobiales > Nitrobacteraceae > Bradyrhizobium > Bradyrhizobium sp. CCBAU 11361. The sequence continues at coordinate 119,467 of NZ_LBJZ01000200.1, read as the reverse complement.
GTCGAGCAGCCGGTAGCGCATCATCGCGCCGATCGGTCGCGGTGCGACCATCGACTTGGCGACGAGGCTGTCGATGGCGTCGAACAGGCGGGCGCGGTCGACACGGTCGTCCGGCACGACCTCGAGCGCGGCGTCGATGGTGAAATGGCCGGCGAAGACCGCGAGCCTGCGCAGCACGAGACGCTCGATGTCGGACAGGAGCCCGTAGCTCCAGTCCAGCGTCGCCTGCAATGTCTTCTGCCGCGGCGGCGCGGTGCGCTGCCCCTGCCACAGCAGATTGAGGCGTTCGTCGAGCAGGGCCGCCGTCTGCTCCAGGCCGTAGGCTTCGACCCGGCCGGCGGCGAGCTCGATCGCCAGGGCCATGCCGTCGAGCCTGCGGCAGATGCCGGCGACGATCGCAGCATTGCCATCGTCGAGCGCGATCTGCGCACCGCCGGCGGTCGCCCGTTCGAGGAACAGCTGAAGCGCGGGATAGGTCTGTGCGACGGCCGCCGTCAGTCCGGCACCGTCAGGCGGAACGGCAAGCGGTGCCAATCGATAGACCTGCTCGCCCTCGACACGCAGGGCTTCGCGGCTCGTGGCCAGGATATGGACATGCGGCGCGGCATGGAAGATCTCCGCCGCCAGCGGCGCTGCGGCGGCGACGACGTGCTCGCAATTGTCGAGGACGAGCAGCATCCTCTTGTCCCGGAGATGCGTGAGCAGCGCGGGCATCGGGTCGTCAGTCTGGGCCGGCAGACCCAGCATCAGCAGGATCGAGGTGATCACGAGATCGGGATCGCTCAGAGCAGCAAGGTCAACAAAGTGTGCGGCGTCGGCGAAGGTCTCGAGCAGATCGTGAGCGACCGCCACCGCAACGGCTGTCTTGCCGACGCCGCCGGGGCCGACGATCGTGACGAAACGCGAGGCGATGAGCCTGTCCGAGATGGCCGCGACCACTTCGTCGCGTCCGACCATCCGTTGCAGCCGGTTCGGCAGTTTCACGGGCGGCAGTTCCATCCGCGGTGCGGGGCGCCGCTCTGCCGGAATATCCGTTTGCGAGATCGGCGCCACGAAACAATAGCCGCGGCCGGAGAGCGTGGTGATGTAGCGGGCGCCGTCCTTGCCGTCGCCGAGAACTTTACGAAGCGCTGCGACATGAAAGCGCAGATTGGCCTCTTCGACGGCCATGCCGGGCCACACCAGCGCCATCAGATCCCACTTGCTGACGACCTCGTTCGGCCGCGACATCAGCGCGATCAGCGTGTCGAAGGCCTTCGTGCCGAGCGGCAGCGCGACGCCGTCGCGCATTACCAGCCTTTCGTGCGGCGTCACGGTGAATGGCCCGAACGACAGGGGTCCTGCCGTAGGCGCAGCCGGCTCAGTCATGGTGAGATCTTGGTCCTTGTGAACGGACCGGATAGCCAGATGATCGCGATCCGGCAAGGCCCTCCTGCATCGGCGTCAGACCGCGCATGCAGGCCTCATGAGGCGTGCAGGCGGAGATCTCACAATTTCTCACAAGTCCAAACGGGTGTCCTGCGACAGCCGCTGCTAGTCAGTTGCGCGACGGCAAGGAGACCTTCATGACGCAAGCGGCAAAACTGCTCTACACGGCCCGAACCCACACCAGCGGCGGACGGCAGGACGGCATGTCCCGCAGCTCGGACGGCCGCCTCGATGTGCGGCTCTCTCTGCCGGGCGCCGCCGGCATCGGCACCAATCCCGAACAGTTGTTCGCGGCCGGCTGGTCGGCCTGCTTCGAAGGCGCCATTGTGATCGCGGCGCGCAAGCGGAAGATCACGCTTCCCAGGAAATGCGCGATCGACGCGGAGATCGACCTCCTTCTCGATGAGGGCGCTTACTCCCTCCGGGCCCGCCTCAACGTCAGCCTGCCGGGCCTCGATCGCGAGGTCGCACGCGACATCGTCGATGAGGCGCACCAGACCTGTCCCTATTCCAAGGCCGTCCGCGGCAACATCGACGTCGCGGTCGCGCTGATCTGACCAGCGTCCCCGACCATCAACAAGGTAGCACCATCATGAAGCAGCTCATCGACCAGCATCGCCGCAAGTTTTTTGGCATCGCCGCGGGAACCGTTGCCGTCGGTCTTGGCGTGGTCGCCCGCGCTGAAACGGAAGCGCCGCGATCCTCCGCATCGAATGCGTCCTTCGGCACGATCAAGCAGATCGATGCCGGCGTCCTCAATGTCGGCTATGCCGAGGCAGGCCCGTCGAACGGTCCCGTCGCGATCCTGCTGCATGGCTGGCCCTACGACATTCACGCCTTCGTCGACGTCGCGCCGATCCTGGCAAAGGCCGGCTATCGCGTGATCATTCCTCATCTGCGCGGATACGGCACGACGCAGTTTCTCTCCGGCGAGACGCTGCGCAACGGCGAGCCGGCAGCGCTCGCCGTCGACATCATCGCACTGATGGACGCACTCGACATCAAGAAGGCGGCCATCGCCGGCTTCGACTGGGGCGCGCGTACCGCCGACATCATCGCCGCGCTGTGGCCGGATCGCTGCCGCGCGCTGGTGTCGGTCAGCGGCTATCTGATCTCCAGCCAGGCCGCCGGCAACGCGCCGCTGCCGCCGTCGGCCGAGCTGCAATGGTGGTACCAGTTCTATTTCGCGACCGAGCGCGGCCGCGCCGGATACGAGAAGTACACGCACGATTTCGCAAAGCTGATCTGGAAGCTCGCCTCGCCGCAGTGGAAGTTCGACGACGCCACCTTCGACCGCAGCGCCGCGGCGCTGGACAACAAGGATCATGTCGCGATCACGATCCACAATTACCGCTGGCGGCTCGGGCTCGCCCAGGGCGAGGCGAAATATGAGGAGCTCGAAAAGAAACTCGCGGCGGCCCCGCTGATCAGCGTGCCGACGATCACGATGGAAGGCGACGCCAACGGTGCGCCGCACCCCGACCCCAGCGTCTATGCCAAGAAATTCTCCGGCCGGTACGACTATCGCCTGATCACCGGCGGCATCGGCCACAATCTGCCGCAGGAAGCACCGCAAGCCTTTGCCAAGGCCGTCGTCGACGCCGACGCAGCCTGAGGATCCGTCGGCACCTCGGTCCAGCCGGGCTGGACTGAGGTTCATCCGTTGATCGAAGCTTGATGAAATGTCATGACGCCAACTGAACCTGCCAAGAAAAGATTCTCCTTCACTACGGTGATGGTGCTCGCCGCGCTTCTTCTGGTCGTTCTCCTGACCTGCGTGCCGTACCTCGTCTCGATCGCGCTGGCGGAAGGCCCCGCGACAACCGATGCGTCGCCGATCTTCGGCGTCACGATTCCCGCGGGCTACAAGCAGTGGGAGCTGATCGCGCCGGCCGAAGAGGCCGCGCCGCTCGACGAGCTTCGCGCGGTCGTCGGCAACCAAGTGGCAATCGACGCCTATCAGGCCGGAAAGCTTCCGTTCCCGGACGGCACCATTCTGGTCAAGCGCGCCTGGAAGCGGAAACAGTCGCCGGAATTCGCGTCCGCGACGATTCCCGGCGCGGCCACCACGGTCCAGGTGATGGTCAAGGATTCCAGGAAGTATGCCTCCACCGGCGGCTGGGGTTTTGGCCGCTTCGTCAACGGCAAGCCGGTCGACGAGGCGCAGCACCGCACCTGCTTCGCCTGCCACGAGGCCCGCGCCAAGGGGCACGATTACGTCTTCACGCGGCTCGCACCTTGAGTTGCGAAGGCGTGCCGGGCGGTCGCCAGCAGGTTTGTCTCATTCCGCCGCCACCATCTGCTGCGTGCGCCACTGGCCGAGCAGGGCGCGCAGCGAGGCCGGCTTCACCGGCTTGTTCAGCACGGCGATCTTCTCCTCGCGCGCGGCCAGCTGCACGGCGGGGCTGCGGTCGGCGGTGATCAGGATCGCAGGAATGGCGTCGCCGAAGCGGCGGCGGACGTCGCGGATCGCGGCGATGCCGTTGCCGCGGTCGAGGTGGTAGTCGACCAGCAGTCCGGTGACGCGCTTGCCCGCAGCTTCGATCGCGGCGATCGCGCCTTCGGGATCGGCGACCGCGATCACCTCGGCGTCCCAGGCTTTCAACAGCGTCCGCATGCCGTCGAGGATCGCTGCATCGTTCTCGATGCAGACGATCAGCGCGCCCGCGATCGGCGTGCGCGCCAGCGGCGTCGCGCTGGTCACGGCGGCGGTGAGGGTGATCGCCTTCGCCGTCGGCACCGTTACCGAGAATACCGAGCCGCCACCCACATTGGAGTCGATGGCGATGCCGTGGTTGAGCACGCGGGCCAGCCGTTCGACGATCGAGAGGCCAAGGCCGAGCCCGCGCGCGATCCGCGCGCCCTGCTCGAGGCGGTGGAACTCCTTGAAGATCTCGCCGCGCTTGACCGTGGGGATGCCGACGCCGGTGTCGTAGACGCAGATCTTGAGCGAGGCGCCGCGGCGGCGGCAGCCGACCAGCACGCGGCCCCGCGGGGTGTATTTGATCGCATTGGAGATCAGGTTCTGGAGCAGGCGCCGCAGCAGGAGGCGGTCCGACTCCACCGGCAGCGAGCAGGGCACGAAGGTGAGATCGAGGCCCTTGGCGCGCGCGATCGGAGCGAATTCGATCTCCAGCGAACGCATCAGATCGGCCATCTTGAAGCTCGAGATCGAGGTCGCCATCGCGCCGGCGTCCAGTCGGGAGATGTCGAGCAGCGCGCCGAGAATCTCCTCGATGGCCTGGAGCGATTCGTCGATGTTCTCGACCAGCCGCGTCTCCTCGCCGCTGTGCTGGCGTTCGACCAGGCTGGTGACATAGAGCCGCGCCGCGTTCAGCGGCTGGAGAATGTCGTGACTGGCGGCAGCGAGGAACCGCGTCTTGGAGATGCTGGCGTCTTCCGCCGTGCTCTTGGCCTGCGCCAGCTCGGAGTTCAGCCGGGTCAGCTCTTCGGTGCGGTCGCGCACGCGCTTTTCCAGCGTCGCATTGGCGCGCTCCAGCGCTTCGGCGGCCTCGAAGGTGGGCGTGACGTCGGTGAAGGTGATGACGAAGCCGCTGCCGGGCATGCGGTTGGTGAGCACCTCGATCACCATATGGCGGTCCGGCAGGCGCTCGAGATAGGGCTCGCTGTCGGTGGTATAGGCGGCAAGCCGCCGCTCCAGCATGGCCTCGCGCTCGATCGGATCGGCCGGATTGCTCACGTCCATGAATTCCAGGATTTCGCGAAGCGGCGTGCCGAACTGGATGAAATGCGGGGGAACGTTGAGGAGATCGCCGAATTGCCGGTTGGAGCAGATCAGCTGCAGGTCGTCGTCGAACACCGCGATGCCCTGGCGCACATGGTTGAGCGCGGTCTGGAGGATCTCGCGGTTGAAATGCAGCGCCGCATGGGAATCGTCGAGCAGTTTCAGCGCGGCTTTGGCGGAGACCGTCCGCTTGCGCAGCAGTAGCGACATCACGAGGCGCGAGGACGCAGCTCCAATCGAGGAGGCGATCAGGTGCTCGGCGTGCTGCAGCAGCTCGAAATCGGCGGGCGCTGCCGGCTCGAGCCGCACATTGCGCCGCGCCGAGAAGGCCTCGAACGAATGCCGGGCGCGGTCCGGGCCGAGATATTGCGCCACCGTGGTCTGGATGTCCTGCACGGTGACGGTGGTGCGCCAGCGGCGGAAATTCGGGGAGATCGGCGCGAGCGTGTTTGGCACGAACAGATCGGCCTGCACCAGCTCGATGGACGAAGGCCGCCGTGCCAGCGACAGCAGCACATAGGTGAGGATGTTGAGCGACAGCGACCAGATGACGCCGTGCATCAGCGGCGGCAGGTCGGCGCCGAACAGCGCCTGCGGCCGCAGCGCCTCGATCCCGAACGGGCCGTGCTGGAGCAGCAGGATGCCCGCGGTCGAGGAATCCATGAAGCTCGGAATGAACAGCGTGTAGAGCCACACCACGAAGCCGACCAGCATGCCGCCGATCGCACCTCGCGCAGTCGCCCGCCGCCATAATAGCCCGCCGAAGAAGCTCGGCGCGAGCTGGGCGATGGCGGCAAAGGACAAGAGGCCGATCGCGACAAGCTGGGTGTTGCCGAGCGCGCGGTAGTAGAAATAGGCCATCACCATGATGGCGAAGATCGCGAGCCGGCGCGAGCGCAGCAGGAAGTCGCTGAAATCGGCGCCGCCGGTGCGTCCCTCCGGCCGCCGTTGCAGCACCAGCGGCACCACGAGGTCGTTCGAGACCATGATGGAGAGCGCGACGCATTCGACGATCACCATCGCGGTTGCCGCCGACAGGCCGCCGACGAAGATGGCGACGCTGAGCAGATCCGCGCCGCCCTCTATCGGCAGCGCCAGCACGTACATGTCGGGGTCGGCCGTGCCGAAGGGAAAGCTGACGAGGCCGGCGATCGCGATGGGGATCACGAACAGGTTGATGGCGACGAGATAGAGCGGAAACAGCCAGCGCGCGCGGCCGACCTCGGCATCGGAGGAATTCTCCACCACACTGACATGGAACTGGCGCGGCAGCAGCATGACCGCGCACAGCGACAGCAGCGTCATGGTCAGGAAGTTGCCGATCGACGGCGAGTAGTTGATGGCACGCACCGCCTCCGGCGTCTTCATCGCGCGCTCGATCAGTTCATGCGGCGAGAACATCCAGAATGTGACGAAGATGCCGGCGGCGAGGAAGGCGACCAGCTTGACGATGGATTCGGTCGCGACCGCCAGCATCAGGCCGTGCTGATGCTCGGTGGCGTCGGTCTGCCGCGTGCCGAACAGCACGGCGAAGGCCGCCATCGCCAGCGTCACCATCAGCGCCATGTCGCCGAGGATCGGGATGTGGGAGAAGGCCTGATCCTCGCTCAGGATCGTCTCCAGCGAGGAGGCGACCGCCTTGAGCTGGAGCGCGATGTAGGGCACCGAGCCGATGATCGCGATCAGCGCCACGGTCGCCGCCACCGCCTGGCTCTTGCCGTAGCGGGCGCCGATGAAGTCGGCGATCGAGGTGATGTTGTGGGCCTTGGCGAGCTGGATCACGCGGCGGAGTACACCGGCGCCGAGCCCGATCATCAGGATTGGGCCGACATAGATGGCGAGGAAGTCGGTGGACGTGCGGGTGGCAAAACCGACCGAGCCGAAGAAGGTCCAGGAGGTGCAGTAGATCGCCAGCGACAGCGGATAGATCAGCCCGGAGGCACGTCGGGGCCCGGCCTGCGAGCGGCGGTCTCCGTGGCTCGCCACCAGGAACAGGAAGCCGATATAGCCAAAGGCGGCGGCAATCACGCCCCAGTCGTGCAGCATGGCGAGCGTGCTTCTCCCTGGGCGCGACGGCGCCCGATCTCATTTTCCCTGCAAATCTAGCGCGTTGGGTGGGCGCAAGCGACAGCGAAATGTCGTGCCCAGGGCGGGAACTGGGGTTGTCGTTAAGCCGTAGGATGAGGTGCCCGCTCTCCCTCGCCCCGCTTGCGGGGAGAGGGTGGGGTGAGGGGGCTCTCCGCGGGGACGGTGACAGTTGGACTCGCGGAGACTCCCCCTCACCCGGATCGCATGTGGCGATGCGATCTTGCCTCTCCCCGCAAGCGGGGAGAGGCAAGAGAGAAGAGCCTACTCCGCCGCCAGCGACTTTTCGCGGAGCGGCAGGCCGAGGCGGTCCCATACTTGCAGCAGGGCTTCGGCGAGCTGATCGATCAGGCCGTCGTCGTGATAGGGCGAGGGCGTGATGCGCAGGCGCTCGGTGCCCTTGGCGACGGTCGGATAGTTGATCGGCTGGATGTAGATGCCGTGCTCTTCCAGCAGGAGGTCGGAGGCCCGCTTGCACTTCTCGGCATCGCCGATGAACAGCGGCACGATGTGGGTGTCGCTCGACATCACCGGGAGGCCGGCGGCGTTGAGGATCGCCTTGACGCGGGCGGCGCGGTCCTGATGGCGCTCGCGCTCCCAGTTCGAGGTCTTCAGATGCTTGATCGCGGCGGTCGCGGCGGAGCAGATCGCCGGCGGCAGCGCGGTGGTGAAGATGAAGCCCGGCGCATAGGAGCGCACGGCATCGATAATCTGGCCGTTGGCGGCGATGTAGCCGCCGAGGCAGCCGAACGCTTTCGCGAGCGTGCCTTCCAGAATGTCGATGCGGTGCATGACGCCGTCACGCTCGGCGATGCCGCCGCCGCGCGGGCCGTACATGCCGACCGCGTGAACCTCGTCGACATAGGTCATCGCATTATATTTCTCGGCGAGATCGCAGATCCTGGCGAGCGGGGCGACGTCGCCGTCCATGGAATAGAGGCTCTCGCAGGCGATCAGCTTCGGCCGGTTCGGACCCGCCGCCTTCAACAGCGCTTCGAGATCGGCGAGGTCGTTGTGGCGGAACACGACGCGCTCGCAGCCGGACTGGCGGATGCCCTCGATCATCGAATTGTGGTTGAGCTCGTCCGACAGGATCAGGCAGTTCGGAATGAGCTTTGCGATCGTCGCGATGCCGGTCTGGTTCGAGACATAGCCCGAGGTGAACAGCAGCGCCGCTTCCTTGCCGTGGAGGTCGGCAAGCTCGGCCTCGAGCTGCACCAGCGGATGATGTGTGCCGGCGATGTTGCGGGTGCCGCCTGCGCCGGTGCCGACGCGCGTCGCCGTCTCGACCATGGCGCCGACCACCTTCGGGTGCTGGCCCATGCCGAGATAGTCGTTGGAGCACCAGATCACGACGTCGCGCTTGCCCTTGGGCGAGTGCCAGATCGCGTGCGGGAACCGGCCCGCCATCCGCTCCAGATCGGCGAACACGCGGTAGCGCCGTTCAGTGTGGAGACGCTCGAGGGCGGAATCGAAGAACTGGCTGTAATCCATCGGCAAAACCTGCAACGGAACCTGACCAAGGGGCCGCATCTTCTTAGAGCTTTTCCAGCTCCAATGTCTATGCGCTATCCCACATTTGGCCCTGGAGGGCATTTGGGCAAAATGCCCTATCGTGCGATTTGAAACTTGATCCCGATCAAAGAACTCACGGGCTCGTGTAATGCTGCTTTGCGGTAGGCGTCCCGAGGGGCCGACACGGCAGCCTCGGCCTGCCTTGGGCTCGGCAAGACAATTCAGCAGATTTCCATTCGAAAGGACGCTCCCATGAAGCGCGTGATGATCCTCAACGGTCCCAACCTCAACATGCTCGGCATCCGCGAGCCGCACATCTACGGCACCACGACTCTCGCAGAGGTCAACGCGAGCTGCGAGGAAGCCGCCGCGAAGCTCGGGCTCAAGCTCGCTTTCCACCAGTCCAACCATGAGGGCGTTCTGGTCGATCTGATCCAGTCGGCGCGGCAGGACGCCGATGCCATCGTCATCAACCCGGCTGGCCTCTCCTTCACCTCGGTCTCGATCATGGACGCGATCAAGACGTTCGAAGGCCCCGGTGCTGGAAGTCCACATCTCCAACATCCACGCCCGCGACGAATATCACCGGCACTCCAAGATATCGTTCGTGGCCTCAGGCGTGATCTGCGGGCTGGGCCCGTTCGGCTACATCGCGGCCCTGCACGCGATCGCGAATATGAAGTGAGCTGTTGCCGCAGCGACGGTCTGCTCCCTCGCCCCGCTTGTGGGGAGAGGGTTGGGGTGAGGGGAGTCTCCGCACGGACGGTGACAGTCGGACTCGTGGAGAGTCCCCCTCACCCGCCGCGCGCGAGACGATGCTTCGCATCGCTCGGGGCGCGTCGGCCTCTCCCCGCAGGCGGGGAGAGGCGAAAAAAATTACGTCGTCCTGAACTGGAGCACGCCGTCCCTGGTCTCTACCGTCAGCCGGCCCTCGACGATCATGTAGTTGACGTGGGCGACGAGCTCGCCGGCGGCGAAGCCCATCTGGTGTTCGTCCAGCACGTGCTTGTTGAACACCACGGGCACCAAAGCGCGCGAGGTCTGCGGCACCTCGCGGCAGGCTTCCGCGATCAGGCGGCAGCGCTCCTCGTGGTGATCGGCGAGCTGCTTGATGCGGGTCTTGAGCCCGTAGAACGGCACGCCGTGGCCGGGCAGCACCAGCACGTCATAGGGTAGCGTCGTGGTGAGGCTGGCGAGCGAGGCGAGATATTCGCCGAGCGAGTTCTGGTCGGGCTCGACCGCCCACACGCTGACATTGGGCGAGATCCTGCTCAGCACCTGGTCGGCGGAAAGGAACAGCTTGTCGTCGGCGCAATACAGCATCACCTGGTCGAGCGCGTGGCCGCCGCCGGTGATCACCTTGAAGCGGCGGGTGCCGATCACGACGTCGTCGCCATGCGAGATGCGGCGGTAGGACGGCGGCAGCACCGAGACGCGCTTGAGATAGTCCTGGCCGCGGCCGAGCAGCTTTTCGGTGAGCGACTCGTCCATGCCGTGGCGGCGGAAGAACAGCCGCTGCGCCTCCTGCCGTTCCGCCGTGCCGCGGTTCTGGTGATAGACTGATTGCAGATATTCGACCTGCGACATCACCAGCGGGCAGTTGAACCGCTCGACGATCCACCCGGCGAGACCGACATGATCGGGGTGCGAATGGGTGACGATCAGGCGGGTGATGTTGACGCCCTTGAGCGGGCCGTCGAACAGTTTCGTCCAGGCCTCGATCGTCTCCTCGTTGCCGAAGCCCGCATCCACCATGGCGTAGCCGTCGCCGTCGGCGAGCAGGTAGATGTTCACGTGGTTGAGGCGGAACGGCAGCTTCAGCCGCGCCCACAGCACGCCGGGCTTCACCTCCACGACCTCATCGGGGCCGGGATGCTGGTCCCAGGGGTAGCGCAGGGCCTCGCCGGAGGACTGCACGGTGTCGGGTTTTGCGTTCATGCTACCGACTTAGACCCGGCCGGCGCGCCGCGCCAGCCGAAAAAGGACGCGCGGCGGCCGTCGCATGGCCGTCATACCGTGGCTTTTTCCGTAGCCCGGATGGAGCGCAGCGTAATCCGGGGTTCGTGCCACAAGCGAGCAGGTCCCGGATTGCGCTGCGCTCCATCCGGGCTACGGGACGGCGCCTTACGCCGCCCGCATGTTGTTGAGGAACGCGTCGATCTCTCCGCGCAGCAGGTCGGCCTCGCGGCGCAGTGCGTCGGAGGCGCCCAGCACTTCGCTCGCCGCAGCGCCGGCTTCGGCAGAGGCGGTGGAGACGCCGATGATGTTGCTGGAGACCTCGCTGGTGCCGCCGGCGGCATGCTGGATGTTGCGCGCGATCTCGCGGGTGGCCGCGCCCTGTTCCTCGACGGCAGCCGCGATCGTCGTGGTGACGTCGTTGATCTCGCCGATGATCCGGCCGATGCCCTGGATGGCGCCCACCGCCGAGGTCGTCACGTTCTGCATGCTGGCGATCTGGGTGCGGATCTCCTCGGTCGCCTTCGCGGTCTGGCTCGCGAGGCTCTTCACCTCGGAGGCGACCACCGCGAAGCCGCGGCCGGCCTCGCCCGCGCGGGCCGCCTCGATGGTGGCGTTGAGCGCGAGCAGGTTGGTCTGCGAGGCGATGGTCTGGATCAAATCGACCACGACGCTGATGCGGCTCGCGCTGTCGGCGAGACTCTGCACCGTGGCGTCGGTCGCGCCGGCTTCGTCCACGGCCTTCTTGGCGATCCCGGCCGAGGTGACCACCTGGCGGCTGATTTCGGCGATCGAGGAGGACAACTGCTCGGTGCCGGCCGATACGGTCTGCACGTTGACCGAGGTCTCCTCCGCGGCGGAGGCGACTGCGTTGACCAGCGCGTTGGACTGGTCAGCGGTGTTCGACATGCTCTGCGCGGTCGATTGCATCGAATTGGCGGACTGCGCCAGATTGTCGAGCGCGGAGCGCACCGTGCTTTCGAATTCGGCGATCTTCGCCTCCATGCGTGCGGCACGCTCCGCCTTGGCGAGCCGATCCTTGTCCTGCTCGCTGGCGAGCGCACGGGCCTCGACCATGCTATCGCGAAACACGGTCAGCGTGTCGGTCATCGCGCCGATCTCGTCATTGTGCTTCGCGCGCGCGATCTCGGTGGCGAGATCGCCGGCCGAGAGTGACTGCATGGCGCGCTGGAGGCCGGTGATCCGGCGCAGGATGTTGCGGCCGACATAGAGCCAGACGAACAGAGCCGAGCCGACCAGCGTCAGCGCGCCCAGCGCCAGCATTGCGGTCGTCGCAAGCGAGATCTCCTGCCGCGCCTGGAAGGTCGACGCGTTGGTCTCCTTCTGCACGCCGTCGACGAGCTGCTGCACGCTGATGCCGAGGCCGACATTGAGCTTGCGCGTCTCGTCCAGGATGGTCTGGCCGTAGTCGACGGAGTCGAGCTCCTTCTCGCGCAGATTGAACACGCCGGTCTTGCCGGTGCCGAGCGCCAGCAGTTTTTCCGCCGTCTCGCGCAGCATCTTGTTGCCCTGATTGTCCGGCAACAGGTCGAGGTTGGACCGCAGGCGTCCTTGCGCCGTCTTGAATTCCTTCTGGATGTCGTCGAGCTTGTCGCTCGTGTTCGCCGACAGCGCCGCGCTCATGTCGGCGGCTGCGAGATTGCCGCTGGCGACGACGTTGCCGAGCTGGCCGACGGTCTGCGCGGCTTCGGTGGCATCTTCCGCGGACATATTGGCCGAGCCGAGAATGGCGTTGACCCGGGTCTGCGCGTCCAGCATCGCCGGACTGGCCGCGCCGACGAACGCGCCCTGCGCGTTGCGCAGCGCGTCATACTGCTTGTCATGGAGGGCCGCGATGTCTAGCCGTTCGCGGGCGGCCTTGGCCAGGCTTTGGGCCGCCTCGTTGATGCTCTTCATCGTCTCGCTGAGTCCGGAGACGACGGCCTTGTCGCCGCCGAGCTCGATGATCTCGTTGAGCTTCTGCTGCGTCTGCTCCTGAAATTCCCTGAGCTTCTTGGTGCGCTCGTTCAGGGCGTCCTCGCTTTGAGCCGCAAGTAGGGCAGGTCCCTGTGCCGCAAGGCTCGCGCTCAGTGCCGACAATTGCAGGCTGGCGGCAAGGCGCGGAATGTCCCGCCCGCTCAGTTCAGTCATGCGTCCGCCGAGATTCTGCAGCACCAGGCCGGCGCCGGCCGAGATCACGAGGCCCATGCCCGCGATCACCGCGAAGGCCGCGAACAAGCTGCCGCGCACGCCCCATGTCGGCATCTTGAAACGAGGCCTCAATCGGCCAAGGAAACTGCCAAGAAAACTGCCAAGGAAACGGCCCAGGCCCAGACGGATCGCCATCGAACTTCCCCCACGCTCTTGCTTCTGTTTTGTGGCGGGCAGTATCGGTCGGGCCGGTTAAAAAAATCGCAATTGGTGCAATTGCTTGCACTGGTTCCGCAGAGCGAAAAAAGAAGGGCCGGCAACATGCCGGCCCTTCGTCGGGATAAGGTTTTGCTAACCGATCAGTAGCGCGCGACGCCGGAGTTGGCCCAGTTGAAGCGATAATTGACGCCAGCCTTGATGGTGTGGTCGTCGGTGGTGAAGTTGCCGGTGCCCGCGAGCGGGCCCGCGGTGAAGTGCGCGTCGCCGAAATTGTAGTACTGGTACTCGGCCTTGGCCGACCAGTTCGGCGCGAACATGTATTCGAGGCCGGCGCCGACGGTGTAGCCGTTGCGATGATCGCCATCGATGATGAAGCCGGTCGGAACGCCGCCGACCGTGACCTTCTCGTTGTTGTCCGAATAGGCGTAGCCGCCCTTCACGTAGAGGAGGCCCGGACCCCAGGTGTAGCCGACGCGGCCCGTGATCGAGCCGAGGCCGCGCTGGTCGTTGGTGTAGGCGACGCCGCCCGGGAACACCGCACCGACGCTGCCGGAGAGCCAGGAATACTGGCCCTCGACGCCGACCACGAAGTTCGGGTTGAACTGCCAGTCCGCACCGACCTGCACGCCGCCGAGGAAACGGCCGTTGCCGTTGTTGCCGGTGGAGAGGCCGCTGAAATTGTTGTCGCTGGAGAACGCGCCGCCGACATGGGCGCCGAGATAGAATCCCGTCCAGTTGTAGATCGGCGCGGCATAGGCCGGCGCGGGCGCCTTGTAGTAGTTGCGGTTGCCGAGATCGGCGCCGACGGCCGGCGCAGCGGCGCCCAGCACGAGCAGCGCGACGGTCGCAAACAGAATCTTCTTCATAGTCCAAACTCCAACACTTTAGATCCCCGGCAGGCGCGCTTTCCGCGCCGTCGTTGGTTTTGCAGATAGCTAGCTTTTGAGGAAAATGCTGTCACATCCGTGGCACAGCGTGAGCCAACCTAACTTATTGGGGTGCAATTGATTTTCGTACTTAATGGCGACTTAAGAAATGCTGAAGGAAGGCTTAACTTCGCGTCTTCCCGGTAACGTGCGGCTCCTGTTAACCAAGTCGCCGCCGCGCCTCATCGCGCATCTGTTCGCGGAACGCCGCGCGCTTTGCCGGCCGGTCTTCCTCGCGCACGTCGTGACGATCGAAGATGTCGAACTTCTCCAGGATCGGATAGCGCTCGCTCGCCATCGCGAGCACGCGCAGCACCTTCGTCGCCGACGGCGTCGGGCCGCTGACTTCCCAGCGCCGGATGGTGTCGGCGCCACCCTTCTCCGGCAATCCGCATAGTTTTGCCATGTCGGCGGCTGTCAGTTTCCTGTCGATGGCCTCGGAGAGGTCGGTTCGGAGTTGCTTCAGTTCGGGACCGGTCATGCTGCTCGCGCCAAGTGTACGTCGAGCAGAACGCGCTAACGGTGATTCGAGTTCATCCTGTGGCGATGACAGCAACCGCGTTGTCCCTTCCATCATTCCAGGCCGAGGAAGTAGCGCCACTCGGTGCCCATGTTGTCGTCGGTGATCGGCGTCTTGCCTTCCGTTGCGGCGAGAAGCTGCGGGCATTGCTCGAACATCGGGCCGTCGTTGCGGTAATCGGTCATCAGCCGGTCGAGCACGGCCTGGTCGGCCGCATCGCCGACGGCGAATTCGGGCTTGCCGTCGATGCTGTAGGCCTCGAGCGTCCTGCGCCAGCGCGCCTGGTTCCAGTCGATTGGCGATTGCGACACCACCATGTGATTGAGGAAGTGGGCCCCATGGGCGAAGGCGGTGCAGGCGGTGCGCTGGGCGCGCCGGGAATTGGTGGTGTTGTAGAGATAGATGCCGCCGTCGTTAAGATGCCGCTTCACCAGCTCCATGAATTCCGAAGACAGAAGATTGGAGGCGTTGGCGCGGAAGTGCCAGGTGGTGTTGACGACCACGGCATCGAAATGCGCTTCGGGATGATGGCTGAGCCAGCGACGGCCGTCGTCCTCGATGATCCTGACCTTGGGGTTGTTGAGGACGGATCGGACGTCGTCCTGCGCCGCAATGACCTGGAGATAGCCGCGGTTGATCTCGACGATCGTAAGCGAGGCCACGTCCGGGTTGTTGGCGATGACCTGGGCCCAGGAGCCGGAGGCGAGCCCGATCATCAGCACGTCGCGCGGCGCGCCGTGGAACAGGCTCAGCGCATAGGGGCGGATGATGCCGTTGCGGTCATGCTTGACGTCGGTGTTGAAGGCGCCGTCATACATGCCGTTCCCGAAGACAGTGCCATTGGTGTCGACGGTGATGATGCCACTGTGGTTTTCCACGACCCTTGCGAGATCACGGCCGGCGATCGACTTGCTCTGGAGATTTTCCAAGAGCCGCTGCGCGAACAATGCATTCGCGGCGATGCCAAGAGCGAGCACGGAGGCCGCGATGACGCCGAAGCGCAGCCGCTCCTGCGGCGCCGCCGGATGTGCGAAGGCCAGCATCAAAGCGCAGAGCGTTCCGGCAACCAGCAGCAGCACGGCCATCTGCCTCAGACCAAAATAGTCGGTGAGCACGAAACCGGTCAGCACGGCGCCCGTGGCACAGCCGACGATGTTGGAGAAATAGAGCAGCGCGGTCTGCTGACCCGCGCGGGCGTCCGCGGCGATGCCGAACTGCGAGAGATAGGGCAATAGCGCGCCCCATTGCCGCGCGATCAGATAGATCGCGATCACGGCGACGATCATCATGGCGACGATGTTGGAGGCCAGTTGCGTCATCAGCGGCAGGAATGCCGCGGCGAAGCCGTTGGCCCAGACCAGGTCCATCGCCGCGCTCGCCATCGCGTTTTTCGTGGATCGGGTCTCGCAGACCTGCCCGGCACGCTGCGCGCCGACGGCAATGCCAATCAGGAAGCTGCCCAGCGTGACGGCAAAGGCGAGTGAGCTCGAACCTGAGGCAAAGGAAATGGTGCGAAACAGATAGATCTCGTAAGACAGCGAAATGAAGCCGCCGGCGGCCGCGAGCGTGGCGACGAAACCCATGCCGAGAATCGGTGTTGCGTTCCGGTGGACGGCCGCCTTCGATGACGCCGTGGCCGGCGCGCCGCCGAAGACATGCGCCGCGATGGCGCTGGCACCGACCGCGATGTTGATGCCGGCCGCGATCATGATCGCGCCGTGCATACCGAGGAAGGGGAAGATCAGCACAGCGGAGACCAGGCAGGCAGCACCAGCGCCGAGCGTGTTGACGAAATAGAGCGTGCCGACCGCGCTGCCGATCTGGCCGGAGATCCTGACGAGGTACGCGACCAGGATCGGGAGCGTCGCGCCCATCAAGAGCGTGGGCACCAGCACCAGCAGCAGGTTGATGACGGCGATCGCCGGCAGCGACATGTCGGCGGTGAGGCGACCGACCAGGTCGAAGATCGACAGCGAGACCAGGCCGAAAGCGGCGGTCGCGAGCTCGATGATCCCAAGCAGCAGCAGCGGCCTGATGCCGTCCCGCTTCGACAGCCAGCCGCCGGCGAGGCTCCCCAGGCCGAGCCCCAGCATGAAGGCGGTGACGACGATGGTCACCGATTCCGTGTTGACGCCAAAGATCCGGAACAGGCTGCGCTGCCAGGTGAGCTGGTAGATCAGCGCGGGAAAGCCGGAGAAGAAGAAGAGGATGCAGAGGACGCGGATCCGCTCGGGTGCGGCAGCTTGAGGCGGCGAGGCCGCAGACAGTTCGATTGTGGCCATATCCACTCCCCAAGTCTTGCCGTGACAACCTAGGGAGGAAAGGTAAGTAAAGATTTCTGCACGTTGCGCAATCTTTCCGAGTGCGTCCGTACGCCGTGCGATCAGCGGATAGGGTTAAGCGAACACCAACGCCGTGGTCTTCGGACCGGCGCGTTCCGATGGCCTCGGTCGCGGCCTGAGGCGCGGCATGGGCGCCATGCCGCCCGAGGTGGCAGCGATCCCGGAGCGCAGCTGCGCTCCCGCACATTTAACCGTGAAGGGCGTTGCAAGTCCGGTCGGTATGGTTACCTCCAGTACGTGAATGGCCCAGTACGAATTGACTGCACCAATGAAAGGATAGGCCATGACAACAACCAGACGCGCCATCGCCGCACTCGTTGCCGCTGGGCTGGCCCTCGCGCCCGTCGCGGCTGACGCGAAGCGGTACAAATCGAGCAGAAATTACACGCCTGTGATGGCCACTCAATCCGGGAGCGCAGGACTTTCGGCAACAACGCAACCGAGGACATACGGCAGCTCCGGACAGTCGATCGGGACCGTCACGGCGCCGTCGATCGGAACGTACAACTGGCCATCGGTCGGAGTGACCAACGCAGTCCCCACCTGGAACAACACCAACCCGCCGGTCAGGTAGGCAGCACTCCTCCTGCGCGAGCCGATGTCGGCGAGAGGATCGTTCTACCTGCCGCTCACAATGAACGAAGCCCGGACATCGTGGGAGTCGCGGTCTTGCGCGCCCGGACATAGCGATGCGCAGTCTCAGGTTGCGACAACTTGACGGGCGCCTTAGCGCGTGCCTGTCGCCAGTCCAGAAAGAAGATAGAGTGCGACCAGCAGTGTCCCGACCGACAGCATCGTCGTGACCGAGACGGTGGCCGCAACCAGTTTCTCCTCGACCTTGTGCTCGTGGGCGAGAACGTACACGGTTTTCGCCGTCGGCACGGCTGCGCACACGACGGCGGCGACGGTGTCAAGCGGATTGAGGCCGGTGATCACGCAAAGTCCGTAGACGATCAGCGGCATCACCACCAGCTTCACGGCCGAGAGCGCGAACGATGCCTTCAGATTGGATCGCAGGCCTTCGACCGACAGGCCGAGCCCGATGGCAAACAGCGCGCAGGGCGTGAGCGCGGCCGCGATCATGTTGAGGTAGGCCGCAACGGGCGGCGGAATCGGCAGACCCGTGATCGCCCATGCGAGCCCAATGAGCGTCGACAGCACCATCGGATTGAGCAGGATCTGTTTCGCGAGGCCAGCGGAGTGCGCAGGCCCGTTCGCGCTCCTTTCCAGCAGGATGACCGTGATCGGAAACATCACGGCGGCCACGAACACCGTCGCCACCGCGGCGGGCTGGCCGTAGATCGCGTGCAGGATCGGAAGCGCCACGAAGCCGGTGTTGGTCATGGCCGCGGCCATGCCATGGATGGTGCTGCTGGCGAGATCATGCTTTCCGCCGGCGCGGACGGCTACGAAGACGAGCGCGAAGCAGAGCAGCGAGCCGCCGCCAAACGCGAGCAGGAAGCGCCATTCCAGCAGATTGCGCGCCGGCTCCTGGGCGATCGTGACGATCAGCAGCGCCGGCATCGCCACGTTGTAGGCGAAGTGCACCAGCGCGTCGGCGAGCGTGCGCGAGAGATAGCCGAGCGCGCCGGCCAGCCAGCCGGTGACGATGATCGCGAACACGGGAAGAACGAGGCTGGCGACCTCCATCCGGCTTCCCCCTTTGCCAGGCGGCTATAGGCCATCCTAGCTCGCCGGTGCGTCGTCGTCACGGCTCAGCGGGGTCGGGGAGGTCCGATCAGGCGCCCCGGCCGCCCTGTTGCCCGATCACGCAGCGCCATCCCGCCAGGCGCTCGGCCGGATGCTGGTTCATCCATTCGGCAAGCTGCGGTGCGCCCATCATGCAGGACTGCATCGAAACGTCGGCGAAGTCCGATGTGGTGACGATCTGCTCGTGACAATTGGCGGGAGAGGAGAGGCTGCAAAGCACGGCGATGATCTTGATCACGACAGATTTTCCACGTTGCCGCCGCCGACGGCGCGCCCGATCGTGGTCGTGTCGTGCCGCTCGCCAACCGGATCATCGGGTGGGAAGATGCTGTCATAGATCGCGCGTGCCTCCTGGATGAGGCGCAATCGTTCGCGCTCGGATCTCGAGACAAATTGAATAACCTGGCCCATGTTTGGCTCCGAAGAGATTGGCAACCATCATCAGATGATGGAAATCATTCCAAACCGATGTGGGGTGCGGCCCGGCGCTTTGAAGCTGTGTAGGCGGTCACGAGGAATAAAAAGCGCGTGACAGCGCCGTTACGACAGATGCGGCTCGATTCGGTCCAATCGTCTGGGGCCGAACCGGATACCGCTCGCCTCACGCCGCCGGCGCGCGCTCCTTCCGCCCCGGCACCGCCGCGAGCAGCTCGCGCGTATAGGCGTGCTCGGGCGCGGCGAACAGCTGCGCGGTCGGCTTCAGCTCGACGATGGCGCCGCGCTGCATCACCGCGATGCGGTCGCAGATCTGGGCGGCGACGCGCAGATCGTGGGTGATGAACAGCATCGAAAGGCCAAGGCGCGCCTTGAGGTCTTCGAGCAGCCGCAGGACTTGCGCCTGCACCGAGACGTCGAGCGCGGAGACGGCTTCGTCGGCAACGATGATCTCGGGCTCGAGCGCGAGCGCGCGCGCAATGCCGATGCGCTGGCGCTGGCCGCCGGAGAATTCATGCGGATAGCGTTCGAGCGCGCCGGCATCCAGGCCCACCATCTTCAGGAGATCGCGGGCGCGCTCGAAGGCGACCTTCGGATCGATGCCGGCCGCGATCGGGCCGTCGGCGATGATGTGGCCGATCTTGCGGCGCGGATTGAGCGAGGCGAACGGATCCTGGAAGATCATCTGGATGCGATGGCGCTCAGTGCGCAGCGCCTTGCCCGAAAGCTGCGTCAGATCGGTCTCGCCGATCCGCACCGTGCCGCGGTCGGCTTCGATCAGCCGCATCACGAGGCGCGCCACCGACGACTTGCCGGAGCCGGATTCGCCGACGAGGCCGAGCGTCTCGCCCTTGAGGATGTTGAAGTTGACCTCGCGCGCCGCATCGACGCGGCGGTCCTCGCGAAACCAGCCCCCTGATGTGACGTAGGTCTTGTCCAGCCCGATCACCTCGACGGCCCTGGCCTGGTCGTCGAGCGGCTCGCGCGCCGGCGGATCCATCGACGGCACGGCGGCGAGCAGCGCCTTGGTGTAGTCGTGCTGCGGCTCGTCGAAGACGTTGGCGGCGGGGCCTTCCTCGACCACCTTACCGTGCCGGAGCACCACGACCTGGTCGGCGATATCGGCGACCACGCCGAAATCATGGGTGATGAACATCACCGCCATGTTGCGGTTGCGCTGGAGGTTACGGATCAGTTTCAGGATCTGCGCCTGCGTGGTGACGTCGAGCGCGGTGGTCGGCTCGTCCGCCACCAGCACCGCCGGCTCGAGCGCCAGCGCCATCGCGATCATGGCGCGCTGGCGCTGGCCGCCGGAGAGCTGGTGCGGATAGGCGCGGACGATGCGCTCGGGGTCGGGCAGGCCGACCTCGCGTGCCAGCGCCAGCGCTCTTGCGCGCCGATCCCTGGGCGTGAGCAGGCCGTGGGCCTCGAACATCTCCGCCATCTGGTCGCCGATCCGCATCAAGGGATTGAGCGCGGTCATCGGCTCCTGGAAGATCATTGCGAGACGGCGGCCGCGCAGATCGCGCCAGCCGTCGTCGTCCAGCTTGAGCAGGTCGCGGCCCTCGAACAGGATCTCGCCGGAGGTGACGTTGACCGTATCCGGCAACAGCCCCATCAGCGCATGCGCGCACATCGACTTGCCGGAGCCGGATTCGCCGACGACGCAGACGATCTTGCCGGGCCGAAGGTCCAGCGAGACGCCGTCGACGGCGAAGGCACGCTCGGCGCCCTTGGGCAATGCGATCTGCAGGTTCTTGATGGAGACGGCGGGCGGCGCGGTCATCATCAGCGTCCCTCCCGCGACAGCCGCGGATTGAGCGCGTCGTTGAGGCCTTCGCCGATCAGGTTGAGGCCGAGCACCGAGATCAGGATGGCGACGCCGGGAAACACCGTGATCCACCAGGCCTGCCGGATCACGGTGCGGCCGGCGCCGACCATGTAGCCCCAGGAGATCAGGTTGGGATCGCCGAGGCCGAGGAAGGCCAGCGAGGATTCCAGGAGGATCGCGGTCGCCACCATCAGCGAGGCCAGCACGATCACCGGCGACAGCGCATTGGGCAGGATCTCGCGCAGGATGATCCAGGTGTTGCTCTGGCCGGTGACCACGGCGGCCTGGACGTATTCGCGCGTGCGCAGCGACAGCACCTCGCCGCGCACGAGGCGGGCGACCGGCGGCCAGCTCACCACCGCGATCGAGGCCACGATCGAATAGATCGAGGGCTGCAGGATCGCGACCAGCACGATCGCCAGCGCGAAGCTCGGAATGGTCTGGAAGAATTCGGTGAAGCGCATCAGGGCGTCGTCGACCTTGCCGCCGAAATAGCCGGCCATGGCGCCGATCGGCACGCCGACGACCAGCGCCACCAGCGTCGAGACGAGGCCGACCAGCAGCGAAACGCGTGCGCCAAAGATCATGCCGGCGAACACGTCGCGGCCGAGCGCGTCGGTGCCGAGCGGCACGGTCGAGAGCGTGAACGGCGGCAGGAACGGCCGCTGCACCATGCGCCAGGGCGAGTTCGGGAACAGCATCGGTCCGAACACCGCGATTCCGATCGCAAGCAACAGGATGATGAGCCCGATGACGCCGCTCGGGCTACGCAACATCGATTTCCAGAATTGTTTCATGAGGCGAATTCGATGCGCGGATCGACCAGCCGATAGACGAGGTCGGTGATGAGGTTGAAGATCAGGACCATTGCGGAACAGATCACGAACACGCCGAGCAGGAGGTTGTAGTCCCGCTGCAGCAGCGCGTCGTACATCAGGCGCCCGATGCCGGGCCAGGCGAACACGGTCTCGGTGATGACGGCGCCGCCGATCAGCGTGCCGGAATGCACGCCGGCGAGCGTCACGACCGGCAGCAGCGCGTTGCGCAGCACGTGGCGGCGCTGGATCACGGCATCGGAGAGGCCCTTGGCGCGCGCGGTCTTGACGAAGTCGAGGCGCTTCACCTCCAGCATCGAGGCGCGCGTCATGCGGGTATAGGTCGCCATGAAGAACAGGCCGAGCGTCATCGCCGGCATGATCAGGTGTTTTGCGACGTCGACCGCGTGGGCGAGGCCGGTGAGGTTGGCGCCGACCGTCTCGTAGCCGAAGCTCGGCAGCCAATCGAAGGTGACCGAGAACAGGAGGATGCCCATCAGCGCCACCCAGAAGATCGGCATGGCGTAGAAGATCAGGGCGAACACGGTGATGCCGGTGTCGAGAAAGGTTCCGGCAAAGCGTGCCGCAAAGGAGCCGAACAGGACGCCGAGCATCAGCGAGATCGCGAATGCGGTCAGCGTCAGCAGCAGGGTCGCCGGCAGCCGTTCGAGGATCAGCTTCGACACCGGCGCCTGCTGGCGGAAGGAGAAACCGAGGTCGAGGGTGACGACGCCCTTGACGTAGATGAAGAGCTGCTCGGGCAGCGGCTTGTCGAGGCCGAACTTTTCCCGGAGCTGCTTGACGAAGATCTGGTCGCTGGCGCCGGCCTCGCCCGCCATCACGACCGCGGGATCGCCGGGCGCAAACCGGATCAGGAAGAAATTGAGGACGACGATCGCGAGCAGGACGATCACGCCCTTCACGACACGCTGAGCGACGAAGGAGAGCATATTATGGGTGGTTCATATTGGGTGACGTGACCTTTGGCCACTGGGGTAGTGCGCTCCCTCGCCCCGCTCTTGCGGGGAGAGGGTTGGGGTGAGGGGCCTCTCTCCACGCGTGAGAATGCTGACGGACCTGTACCCCCTCACCCGCCGCGCTCTGCGAGCGCGTCGACCTCTCCCCGCAAGCGGGGAGAGGTGAAGTCAGAAGCACCATCACTTGTCGAGCCATGCGTCCTTGAAGCCGTCATTGACGCCGATGCCGGTCGTGATCAGGTTCTTGACCTTGCAGCGCATGATGGTCGGGAATTGCAGCTCGAGCATCCAGGCCACCGGCACGTCCTCGACCAGGATCTTCTGCGCCTTCTCGTAGATTTCCTTGCGCTTGGAATCCGGGGTCGCGACGGCGCCATCGGCGAACAGCTTGTCGATCTCCGGGTTGGAGTAGCCCTCGACATTGTTGAACACCTGGCCCTTGGCGATGGCGCTGGAGACGTAGTTGCGCCCGACGCCGAGGGCCGGATCGCCGTACTGGTAGAGATAGGTGAAGGCGATGTCGTAGTCCCAGTCGCCGATCTTCTGGTTGCCGCCGGCAACGTCGGTGGCGATCGTCTCGATGGTCATGCCGACGTCCTGGAGGTTCTGCTTCACGGCTTCACCCCAGCGCTGCCAGGTCTCGCCATAGGCGAGCGGCAACAGGCGGATCTTCTCGCCCTTGTAGCCGGCTTCCTTCAACAGCGCCTTGGCCTTGGCCGGATCGTACGGATATTTCGGCACGTCGGCGGTGTAGTACTTGATGGTCGAGGCGGACGGGCCGGTCGCGACCTTGCCAAGCCCGTTCCAGATCACGTCCTTGGCGAAATCGCGGTCGATCGCGTACATGATCGCCTGCCGCACCCGCTTGTCGGCGAGCGGTCCCTGGCGGTTGTTCAGCCACAGCCAGGCCAGCGGCGAGAAGAACTCCCAGCCGGCGCCGGTGACGCAGGTGTCCTTCAGCTTGGACAGCCGCGGCACGTCGAAATTCTCGACCGAGCCGCCGGGCAGCACGTCGACCTTGCCGGTCTCGTACGCCACCGAGCGCGCGGCGGCGTCGGGAATGACCTGCCAGTAGACCTCGTCGAGATAGGGCTTGCCCTTCTCGTGGTAGTTTGGGTTCTTGACCATGCGGATGAACGAGCCCTTCTGCCATTCCTTGAACATGAAGGGGCCGGTGCCGACAGGCGCATTGTTGTAGGGGTTGGTCTTCCAGTCGGTGCCGTCATAGAGATGCTTCGGCACCATCGGCATCGAGCCGACCTCGAAGATGCCGAGGAACGGGCCGAACGGCTGCTTCAGCGTGAATACCACCGTGTAATCGTCAGGCGCCTCGACCTTGTCGACCTGCACGAGGTTGTTGCGGGCGCGCGCGTGGGTCTGCTTCAGCATCTCGATCGAGAACAGCACGTCGGCGGCGGTGAAGGGTTTGCCGTCATGCCAGGTGACGCCCTTCTTGAGCTTGAAGGTGTAGGTCTTGGCGTCCTCGCTGACGGTCCAGCTCTCGGCGAGTTCCGGTTGCGGCTCGAGCTTGGGGCTGTAGCGCAGCAGGCCCTCGAAGATGTTGCCCGACACCATCTGGACCGGGCCGTTCTGGACCATCGCAAGCATCAGGCCGGGCGGCTCGGGCTGGATCACGGCATTGATCACGCCCCCCGTTTTCGGCTCTTGCGCCAGCGCCGAGGCCGTGAGGCCGCAAGCCAGGAGGACACCAAGCAACACTCGTTTTGGCATGTCGTATCTTTCTCAAGCGAGACCAGCCGCAAACGCTTCGCACGTCATGGCGCGCAAAGCTACGGCCGGCCCATCCCAGTCCCCATCCGGTATCGAGGCTCACATAGTCCCGTTCGGCGCCGCAAGATGAAAGTCTCGACAGTGTTCGCACAAAAAATGTACAGCGCGTCCTGTTTTCACTTGATTCATTGTCCTGTCACGGAGACAAGTCGGCCATGGACAATGCCACACGCTCCGAACGATCCCGCAACGCCGCGCTCGAGGCGGCGACCAGGATCATTGCGCGGGACGGGCCCGGCCGGCTGACACTCGACGCGATTGCGCGCGAGAGCGGCCTCAGCAAGGGCGGCGTGATGCATCAGTTCCGCACCAAGGAAGCCGTGCTCAAGGCGCTGCTGGAGCGGCAGATGGAGCATTTCGAGGAATTCTCAACCCGTTATATGGCGAAGGTGAGCGAGACCTCGGCGAATCCCAATCTGGCCACGCAGCTTGCGACCGTGCGCGAAGCGGCCACGTCGCCAAATTCCGCCGCGCTGGCGCTGGTCGCGGCCATGGTCGAGAATCCCGGCCTGATGTCGCTGCCGCGCGACCGCGAGATGAAGAGGGTGGAGGCGATCAAGGCGGAGGCCGCTGATCCCGATCTCGCGCTGTTGCGCTGGGCAGCGGCGCGGGGACTATTGTTGAGCTCGCTGTTCGGCATGTCGCCGCTTGGCAACGACGAGCACCAGCGGCTGTTCGCGCGTCTGCTCGATGACGATCAATGGCGCCCGCTCGAAAAGCCGGCCAAGGCCCGCGCCGCAAAAGCCGGCGGGGCATCCGCGGCGAAGGCTGGCGCGGCGCGCAAGCGCGCCTGATTCCTCGTTAACGAACTCCAACGGACGCTGCCCAAAACCGCGCCTGCGGCCAAATGTGCCAGGCCCTCATTTCCGTACTTTACAAACCAACTGGTCGGTTTTATAGATGGAGACACTGAGACGGCCCAAGGCGTCTGAAATGGCCCCGGACGATGCCTTGGGCCGGCAATGGTGAGCGCCGCAGCCGCGTCTGGTCCCAAAACGCGGCTGCGGTCCCCATCGCCTTTGCTGAAAGCCGCTAGAGGAGTCTGGAATGGATCGCTCGATCGCCCTGCGCGGTCTGGGAACGCTGGTGCTTTGCGCGGCCGCAGCCGGCTGCGCCTCGGTCGCGCCCGTGCCCTATTCGGAGATGGCGTCCTCGGCCTACATGGCCCCGGACAGGTCGGACGCCTCCGGCCGCGTGCCCTACCGCTATTCCACGCCGGTCGACTGGCGCGCATATAATAGAGTGATCCTCGATCCCGTCGTGCTCTACCGCGGCAAGGATCATCAGTTCGGCGACATGTCCGACAAGGACAAGGCGACGCTCGCCGCCTACATGCAGAATTCCTTCGCCGAGCGGCTGCGCGGCCGCTTCGCGCTGGTGCGCGAGCGCGGACCGAACACGCTGCGGATCAGGCTGACGCTCACCGGCGCCGTCACCAACACGCCGGTGCTCGGTACGCTCTCGCGCTTCGACTTCGCCGGTGCCGTTTACAACGGTGTGCAGGCCGCGCGCGACGGCGAGGGGACGATGACCGGCTCGGTCGTCTATGGCGTCGAGATCTTCGATGCCGCCACCTCGCGCCTGCTCTCTGCCTACGTCACCAAGCAATACCCTGCTGCCTACGACATCAAGGCCAGCGTCGGCGCGCTCGCAGCCGCCACCGCCGGCCTCGACAAGGGCGCCGACGCGCTGATGGCGCAACTGAACTGACGCGGCAACCCGCGCAAAGAAAGAGGCATCGCAGATGAACTTTTTTCTCCGCTTCGTGCTGCGCGTCGCGATCACCGTCGCGATGATGATCATCGGCGGCCGCGCCGGCGCTGCCGCGCCCACCGATCCCAGCGGCACCTGGCTGGTCGAGGACGGTCGCGCCCGTATCCGGCTCGAACGCTGCGGTCCGTCGCGCGAGCGCATCTGCGGCTTCATCGTCTGGATGAAGGAGCCGGCCGACAAGCGCGGCCAGCCCTACCGCGACAAGGAAAATCCCGATGCGGACAAGCGCGCCCGCCCGCTGCTCGGCCACCAGCTCATCATGGGCCTGCAGGCGACACCCGAGGGACGGTTTGCCGGCGACATCTACAATGCGGAGGATGGCAAGTTTTATTCGGTCTCGCTGTGGCGCGAATCTCCCGACCGCCTCAAGCTCAAGGGCTGCCTGATCAGGTTCCTGTGCCAGACCCAGACCTGGCAGCAGACCCTCGATGTGCTGCCCGGCCAGCTCGTCGGCCTGACCGGCGATCTCAACGGCCCACGCGCCGACAAGGAATGGGCGGCCGTGCCGGCCCCGAAGCCGATGCAGGCGAAGGCGAAGTAGCCTTCAGGGCGTTCGCAGCGCCCGCCGCAATTCGTCGAGCGCGTCTGCGAGTTGCTCGCGATGCGCGATGTCGTCCTTGGGGAGAGCGGCGACGCTGCTTGCGAGCTCACGCAGGATGCCCGCAAGCAGGCCGAAATTGATGTGCAGATGCACCGATTTGCGTTCGTCGGCCGCCCCCGGATGTTGCAGCACCAGCGCGACGCCGCTGCCGTCGAGACGTGCCTCGAACCGCGATGAATGCTCGAAGGTGCCGACATAGAACTTGTCGGGATATTCGAGCGCGACCTCTGCCTTGTCGGGAACCGGCCTGGACATCTGAACCTCGTCGATACCCCTGCATGATGACCGGGAATAAACCGGGCCGCCTTGCGATAGGTCAGATGCGACCGCTTCCGGATTTGATCCGGATCAAAGCCAAGCCGCCGCTTCTGCGATCGAATGGCAACTGGCCGGACGCCGCGTTGCGTGCCCTGGTTCTTTCAGCCGTGAGACGATCGATGGACATGCAGGCCACGAATATCCCCGCGGGCGACGACGCCGGAACGGACGTCGTCGGACCGGAGCCGGATGAGGGCGTGCAGCGCTGTCTGCAATTGCTTGTCGATGCGGGCCTCCGGCCAACGCGCCAGCGCCTGGCGCTCGGCCAGTTGCTGTTCCTGCGTGGCCATCGCCACGTGACCGCCGAGGGGCTCTATGAAGAGGCGCTGGCGGCGAACGCGTACCTGTCGCTCGCGACCGTCTACAATACGCTGAACCAGTTCACCGAAGCCGGCCTGGTGCGCCGGATCGCCGCCGACGGCATCAAGTCGTTCTTCGATACCGACACATCCGTGCATCCGCACTTCTACCTCGAAGGCGAGGATGTGCTGGTCGACGTCGCCGATGGCCTCGCCTTCACCAGGATTCCCGAGGCGCTTCCCGGCCACGAGATCGCGCGGCTCGACGTCATCGTCCATCTGCGCCGGAAGAGCGTGGTGTAAAGCCGGGCCTGACGATTTCCTACTGCAACCCCGCCCGCCGGAATCCCTCCAGATAGTGTTCGCGATCGGCGTCGCTGGCCCATGGCAGTTGCGTCGCGATCCAGTGCAGCGAGATGCCCGGCTGGGTGCGGCGGAGTTCGCCCAGCGCCGTCTCCGCAAGCACCCCGTCGCCGCTCATGCCGGCGGACACGGCGAGCACGCGATAGGCGCCGGTGAGGTCGCCGCGATGGCGGATCGCCTCGCGCGCAAGTGCGATGGCCTCGTCATAGCGCCGCTCGGTGAAGCGCGCATAGCCGGCGATACCGTGATAGATCGCCAGCGACGGGTCGCGCGGTGAGAGCCGGATCGCCCTCTGCGCCGCCTCGAACGAGTCCTTCGACCGCCCGGCATAGGACAGTGCCAGTGCGTAATAGCCCTGCGCCATCGAGAAGTTCGGATTGAGCGCGAGCGCCTGCTCGAACTCGGACAGTGCGTCCGTAAGCCTGCGCGTCGAGAAGTAGACGCTGCCGAGCCCGGCATGCGCCCAGGCATCCTCATGATCGCAGCGCACCGCGGCCAGCGCGGCGGCTTCCGCTATTGGCGCCACCCTCGCCAGCTCGGCCCAGCCGAGATGCGCGCCGAACATGTGGTTCGCTGCGAGCAACGACAGCGCCTGGCCGTAATTCGGATCGATCCCGATCGCGCGCTCGAGCAGCGCCTGTGCGGCCTCGTGATCCTGCCGCGTCACGCGCCAGTAATGCGATAGCGCGCGCATCAACAGATCCCAGGCGTCGAGGCTCGCGGGCGGCTTGCGACGGCTGCGAAAATCCTCCGCCGCGTGGATCCGCGGCTCGATTGCGGCGACGATCGCGTTGGTGATCTCGTCCTGCACGGCGAAGACGTCGACGAGCTCGCGGTCATAGCGCTCCGCCCAGAGATGGCTGCCCGATGTCGCGTCGTTGAGCTGTGCGGTGATGCGCACCCGGTTGTTCGCCTTGCGCACGCTGCCTTCGACGATGTAGCGGACGCCGAGCTCCTCGGCGATCTGCCTGATGTGGACCGCGCGTCCCTTGTAGGTGAAGGACGAGTTGCGGGCGATCACCATGAACCAGCGCTGCTTCGACAGCGCGGTGAGGATGTCCTCGCTGATCCCGTCGCCGAAATAGTCCTGTGCGGGATCGCCGCTCATGTTCTCGAAGGCGAGCACCGCGATCGCCGGGCGGTCCGCCGCGGTGCGCGGCCGGGCAGGGACGGGCTCGGCGGGAGCAGGCGCCGCTGCCAACTCTTCCCGGACCTCGCCGATGAAACGAAAGCCCTTGCGCGGGATCGTCTTGATCAGCCGTTGTGCGGCGCCGTCGTCGCCGAGCGCCTTGCGCGCGGCGTTGATCCGGCTGTTCAGGGCGGAATCCGAGACGATGCGGTCGCTCCAGATCTGGCTGATCAGGTCATCCTTGCTGACCACTCGCGCCCGTTGCGCGACGAGGTAAAGCAGCAGATCGAACACCTGGGGCTGCAATGGCACGGCCACCCCGGCGCAGGTCAGTTCGCGCAGGTCGCCGTCGAGCACGTTGTTTTCAAAGCAAAATCGCACGTTTCTGTCGTCTCAAGCAAAAATCAAAGTCGTCTCAGGCGAAAATCAACCGTCCGCGAAAGTCTTGGGCATACCGATGCGGCATGGTGCAGCGACCAATGAAGTGCCGGCGTTTTGGCACAACGGAGCTTTCCATGTCCCAAATTGATCACCAGGTTCATTCAATCGGCCCGGAGGTTGCGGGCTCACGCATTTTCAAGTTCATCGCCTTTCTGTACGGAATTGCGGCATATCTCGTGTTTTTCGTCACCATTCTCTACGCTATCGGCTTCGTGATGGGGCTGGCGGTGCCGAAGACCATCGACACCGGAGCCGAAGCGCCCGTCGTTCGCGCGGTCATCATCAATCTGCTGCTGATGTCGCTGTTCGCGGTTCAACACAGCGTGATGGCGCGCCAGCAATTCAAGGCGTGGTGGACGCAATTCGTCCCCAAGCCGGTCGAGCGATCGACTTACGTGCTGTTCGCGAGCCTGTCACTGCTCCTCCTGTTCTGGCAGTGGCGTCCGCTGCCTGCGGTCATATGGGAGGTCGAGAATCCCGATCTTGCCGTGGCGCTGGTCACGCTGTCCTTCGCGGGTTGGATATTGGTGTTCACCTCGACCTTCATCATCAATCATTTCGAACTGTTCGGCCTGCACCAGGTGACCAACCATCTTGTCGGCAAGGAACCGGCGCCGCCGCGTTTCAAGACGCCGCTGCTCTACAAATTCGTCCGTCATCCGATCTATCTCGGCTTCATCATGGCGTTCTGGGCGGCACCGGTCATGACCGCGGGCCATCTGCTGTTCGCGGCCGTGACCACGCTCTACATCTTCGTTGGCATCGCGCTGGAGGAGCGCGACCTCGTCGATCTCTTCGGCGACGAATACCGGCAGTACAAACAACGCGTGTCGATGCTTATTCCCTGGCGCCGGTCAGTTTAATCGTCGCGCCTTTCCGCCGCGTCCGCCGAAAGGAGGACGCGCGACGGAGCTGAGGCGTGTATCTCGCCGGACACCAGCCTTCAACGACCCTCGGGGTGATTCCCCCTCACTCCGATGTGACCAGCGCGAGCGAAGCTCGTCGCGTCCAGCGCGAGCGAACCTCGTCACGACCCCGCATCCGCCTTCGCCGAGATCTCGGTGAAGCGGAGCGGGGAGAGGATTTCCAACCTTCATCAACGGAGACGACCAAATGAAACATGTCGGACACTGCTTCTGCGGCGCGGTCACGGTCGAGGTCACGGGTGCGCCAGAGGCGATGGGCTATTGCCATTGCGGCTCCTGCCGGTCCTGGTCCGGCGGGCCGGTGAATGCCTTCAGCCTGTGGAAGCCCGATGCCGTGCGCATCACCGAAGGCGCGCAGCACGTCGAGACCTTCGCCAAGACGCCGCTCAGCCAGCGCAAATATTGCAGGAAGTGCGGCGGCCATCTCATGACCAATCACCCGCCGCTCGGCCTGACCGACGTCTTCACCGCCACCCTCCCCACCCTGGCGTTCACGCCCGGCGTCCACGTCAACTACGCCGAGACGGTGCTGCCGATGCGCGACGGCCTGCCCAAGCTGAAGGATTTTCCCGCCGAGTTCGGCGGCAGCGGCGAGATGATGCAGGAGTAGGAGGCCGCTGCTCTTCCTCGTCTCTCGTGGGAGACGGGAAGAGGGCTGCATCTCAGCCGTTCTCGACCAGAAACTCCACCCGCTCGGCGGCGAAGCGCGAATGCTTCGTCACCAGCGGCTTGCCATCGAGATCGTGGTCGGTGGCGTCGACCACGAGGATCGGCCGTCCCAGCGGCAGATCGAGCCGTGCAGCGTCGGTCGCATCGACGATGCCGGCGGTGATCCGGGTCGCGCCGCGGCGATAGTCGCGGACACCGAAGTGCTCGAGCAGTTTCGTCATCGAGCGCGTTGCTGCAAACACGCTGCCCGCATCCGGAAACAACTCCGCCGACAGCCATGTCGTGGAGACGCAGATCGGCGTGCGGTCGGCGAGGCGGATCGCCTCGATCCGCACCAGCGGCGCGCCGACCTTCAAGCCCAGCTCGCGCGCCAGCTCACGCGTCGCGACGTCGTCGGCCGCCTCGATCAACTGCCCGCGCGGCTCACGGCCGCCGGCGCCGACGATCTCGGAGAAGCGCGTGCGCGAGCGCAGCGGATAGGCGATGCGCTGCGCCTCGACATAGGTTCCGCTGCCGCGCTCGGCGCGCACCAGGCCGCGCTCGGCAAGGGCTGCCAGCGCCCGCCGCACGGTGTGGCGGTTGACGCGATAGGTCTCGGCGATCTCCATCTCGCCCGGCAGCTTGTCGCCGGCGGCAAAGCGGCCGTCGGCGATGCCACGCTCGATGCCGTCGGCAACGAGGCGCCATAGCGCGACGCCCGTGGAGGCGGTGTCCTGCATGCTCATATCGCCGGTCAGCCTAGCCCGAAAATCACACGCTTGTCACGAAACAGTCATGGCGCTTCCGTATGAAGTTGTCTACTATCATAGACAACTTGGATTCGGCAAGTTCGGTGGATCGGGTGACGCAGCAGACCAATCAGCAAGCCCAGCGCAAGGCCGCGATGGCCGTGCTGGAGCACGCGGAGGCGGGCGAGATCGCCGCTCGCCTCCGCGCTTTCGCCCTTCCGGCCCACCAGGATCTGCGCATGCCGGAAAACGGCCTCGTCATGCTGCGCGGCCGGGTCGGCGGCGACGGCGCCCCGTTCAATCTCGGCGAAGCCACGGTGTCGCGCGCCGCGGTGCGGCTTGCGAGCGGGGAGGTCGGCTTCGGCTACACGCTCGGACGCAACGGCGAGAAGGCGCGCCTGATCGCGCTGTGCGATGCGCTGGTGCAGTCGCGTGATTTTGGCGGGCTGGTGGAGCGGGACGTTATCGCACCGTTGCGCGAGCAGCTTACGATCCGGCGCAAGCAGGCGGCGGCCGAGACCGCCGCGACGAAGGTTGATTTCTACACCATGGTGCGCGGTGAGGGGTGAGATCATGACCACAATTGCGGAACTGCCGCCGGGGTTCGCCGACAAGGTGCTGTCGGCGCAATCGACCTTTCGCTCGGTCATGGACGCGATGGCGCGGCCGGGCTCGGTCCAGCGCATCGTGCCGATGGCGGGAACACCCGGGCCGATGATGCGCGGCGTCGCCGCGATCGCGCTGACGCTGTTCGATCACGATACGCCGCTCTGGCTCGATGCGCGGATGGCGGAGAGTTCCGCCGTCGTGAAATGGCTCAAGTTCCACACCGGCGCGCCGGTCATCCAGGATTCCTCGATCGCAAGCTTTGCCTTGATCGGCGACGGCGCCTTGCTGCCGGCGCTCGAGCGCTTCGCGCTCGGCACCAGCGAATATCCGGATCGGTCGACCACATTGATCCTCCAGGTCGATCGCCTTGACGCAGGGCAGGGCTTCGAGCTGCGCGGCCCCGGCATCGACGGCGTCGCGACGCTCCGGGCCTCGATCAAGCCCGCCGACCTGTTCGAGCGTCTGCGTGTCAACGAGACGCTGTTTCCGCGCGGCATCGACGTGGTGCTGGTCGCGGATGACGCCGTGGTCGCGATCCCCCGCACCACGCGTGTCGTGAGTAAGGAAAGCTGAAGCATGTATGTCGCAGTCAAAGGCGGCGAACGCGCCATCGAGAACGCCCATCGCCTGCTCGCCAACGCGCGGCGCGGCGACCAGAGCGTGCCGGAAGTCACGCTCGACCAGATCTCGGAGCAGCTTGGTCTGGCCGTGGACCGCGTCATGAGCGAGGGCTCACTTTATGATCGCGAACTCGCGGCGCTTGCGATCAAGCAGGCGCGCGGCGATCTGATCGAGGCGATCTTCCTGGTCCGCGCCTTCCGCGCCACGCTGCCGCGCTTCGGCGCCAGCGAGCCGGTCGACACCGGCGCCATGCGGGTGCAGCGGCGGGTGTCCTCGACCTTCAAGGACATTCCCGGTGGTCAGATCCTCGGGCCGACCTTCGACTATACGCATCGCCTGCTCGATCCCTCGCTCGCGGAGGGTTTTGTGCCCGAAGCGCCCGCGACGGCCGAGGCCTCGACCGCGCCGACGCCGCGCGTGACCGATATCCTGGGCCGCGACGGGTTGATCGAATCCTCGCCGCAGGCCGAGGACGGCGCCAGCGTCGGCGATCTCACCCGCGAGCCGCTGAACTTCCCGGCGGATCGCGACCTGCGCCTGCAAAATCTCGCACGCGGCGACGAAGGCTTCCTGCTGGCGATGGGCTATTCCACCCAGCGCGGCTACGGCCGCAACCACCCCTTCGCCGGCGAGATCCGCTTCGGCGAGGTCGAGGTCGAATTCTCCGCCGAGGACGTCGGCTTCGCCGTGCCGCTCGGCTCGATCGAGCTCACCGAGTGCCAGATGGTCAACCAGTTCAAGGGTTCTGCGACGGAAGCGCCGTGCTTCACCAGCGGCTACGGCCTCGCCTTCGGCCAGAGCGAGCGCAAGACCATGTCGATGGCGCTGGTCGATCGCGCGCTGCGTGCTCGCGAGCTCGGCGAAGAGGCGCTCGCACCGGCGCAAGATGAAGAATTCGTGATGTCGCATTCGGACAACGTCCAGGCGACCGGCTTCGTCGAGCATCTGAAGCTGCCGCATTATGTCGACTTCCAGTCCGAGCTTGGCCTGCTGCGCAAGCTGCGTCAGGAATTTGCCGAGGCCAATGCGCCCGATGCCATGAAGGAGGCCGCGGAATGAACGCGCCCACCTACAATTTCGCCTATCTCGACGAACAGACCAAGCGGATGATCCGCCGCGCCATCCTGAAGGCGATCGCGATCCCCGGCTACCAGGTGCCGTTCGCCAGCCGCGAAATGCCGATGCCCTATGGCTGGGGCACCGGTGGCGTGCAGGTGACGGCGGCGATCCTCGGGCCTGAGGACGTGCTGAAGGTGATCGACCAGGGCTCCGACGACACCACCAACGCGATCTCGATCCGTAAATTCTTTGCCAAGACCGCCGGCGTCGCCACCACGACGGCGACTGACGATGCGACCGTGATCCAGACCCGTCACCGCATTCCCGAGGCGGCGCTGCACGAGAACCAGGTGCTGGTCTATCAAGTGCCGATCCCGGAGCCGCTGCGTTTCCTCGAGCCGCGCGAGACCGAAACGCGGCGCATGCATGCGCTTGCCGAATACGGCCTGATGCATGTGAAGCTCTATGAGGACATTGCGCGCTTCGGACACATCGCGACCGCCTACGCCTATCCGGTCAAGGTCAACGCGCGCTACGTGATGGATCCATCGCCGACGCCGAAATTCGACAATCCCAAGATGGACAATTGTCCGGCGCTGCAACTGTTCGGCGCCGGCCGCGAGAAGCGCATCTATGCGATCCCGCCCTATACGAAAGTGGTGTCGCTCGATTTCGAGGATCACCCCTTCGAGCCCTACCGCTTCAACGCGCCCTGCGCGCTGTGCGGCGCCGAGAATTCCTATCTCGACGAGATCGTTACTGACGACAAGGGCGGCCGCATGTTCGTCTGCTCCGACACCGATTATTGCGAGGGCCGCCAGGCCGCCGGCCATCACGGCAGCCTGAGCGCTGCGCCGTACAAGGAGAAGGCGCAGGAGAAATCAAATGGCTGATCACGACATGCTGGACAACGATGAGCCGCTGCTGGTCGCTGAGTCGCTCAGCAAGTCCTACGGCCGCATCGCCGCGTGCCGCGACGTGTCGTTCTCGCTCTATTCCGGCGAGGTGCTGGCGATCGTCGGCGAATCCGGTTCGGGCAAGTCGACGCTGCTCCAGCTGCTGTCCGGCCAGCTCGCAGCCAGCGGTGGCCACGTCTCCTACCGGATGCGCGATGGCGTCAGCCGCGATCTCGCCACGCTCGGCGAGGCCGAGCGGCGCTTCCTGTTCCGCACCGACTGGGGCTTTGTGCACCAGGATCCCGCGCAGGGCCTGCGCATGGCGGTCTCGGCCGGCGCCAATGTCGGCGAGCGGCTGATGGCGGTAGGATGGAATCACTACGGCCGCATCCGCGACACCGCGGCCGACTGGCTCACGCGCGTCGAAATCGACGTCGCGCGCATCGACGATGCGCCGCGGACCTATTCCGGCGGCATGCGCCAGCGCCTCCAGATCGCCCGCAACCTCGTCACCGAGCCGCGGCTGGTGTTCATGGACGAGCCGACCGGCGGCCTTGATGTGTCGGTGCAGGCGCGCCTGCTCGATCTCTTGCGCAGCCTCGTCGCCGAGCTGCATCTCGCCGTCGTCATCGTCACCCACGATCTCGCAGTCGCGCGGCTATTGTCGCATCGCGTGATGGTGATGAAGGGCGGCCGCGTCATCGAGACCGGTCTCACCGACCAGGTCCTCGACGATCCCCGCGAGCCCTACACCCAGCTCCTCGTCTCCTCGATTCTGCCGCCATGAGCTTTACGATGACCGCCATGATCGACATCGCCGACGCCAACAAGACCTTTACGATGCACCTGCAAGGCGGCATCGAGCTGCCTGTCGTGCGCGGCGTGACCTTTCACGTCAATCCCGGCGAATGCGTCGTGCTGTCGGGCCCGTCGGGCGCCGGCAAGTCGTCGATCCTGAAGATGATCTTCGGCAATTACCGCTGCGACTCCGGCCGCATCGGCATTCGCCATCGCGGCGCGCTGATCGATCTGGCCACTGCCGAGCCGCGGCAGGTCCTCAATGTGCGCCGCGCGACCATCGGCTATGTCAGCCAGTTCCTGCGCGCGGTGCCGCGGGTTGCCACGATCGACGTCGTCGCCGAGCCGCTGATCGCTGGCGGCATGGCCCGAGCCGAGGCGCAGCAGCACGCGGGGGCCCTGCTGCACCGTCTCAATATTCCTGAAAGACTCTGGCAGCTTCCGCCCGCGACCTTTTCCGGCGGCGAGCAGCAGCGCGTCAACATCGCGCGCGGCTTCATCTCCGACCTGCCGATCCTGCTGCTGGACGAGCCGACCGCTTCGCTCGATGCCGCCAACCGCGCCGTCGTGGTCGAGCTGATCGCCGAGAAAAAGCGCCAGGGCGTCGCCATGGTCGCCATTGTCCATGACGACGAAATCCGGCATCTGATTGCCGACCGCATCGTCGATGTCACCAGCTTTGCCGCCGCGGCCTGAAGGAAATGGAAATGAACGCCAAGCCGAAGGACACCGTGATCGCTAATGCCAGGATCGTGCTGGCCGACCGGGTGATCGAGCAGGGCTGGCTTGCTCTTGCGGATGGACGCATCGCCGAGATCGGCGAGGGCAGGGCGCCTGCGGGCGCCGAGGATGCCGGCGGCGACCTGATCATGCCGGGCCTGATCGAGCTCCACACCGACCATCTCGAAGCGCATTACGTGCCGCGGCCGAAGGTGTTCTGGAACCCGGTCGCCGCCGTCGTCTCCTATGACGGTCAGCTCGCCACATCGGGCATCACCACCGTGTTCGACTCGCTTCGGGTCTGGCGCGAGGACGGCGCCGAGGAAGTCGATGGCCGCGCGGGCGTGCTCGCCGCCGCGATCACGACCGCGCGCGACGCTGACCTGCTGCGCGCCGACCACTTCCTGCATCTGCGCTGCGAAATCCCGATGCCGAGCGTGGTCGAGGAGGCCAAGGAGCTGATCGACCGTCCCGACGTGAAGCTGATGTCGCTGATGGACCACACGCCCGGCCAGCGCCAGTTCCGCGACGAGGGCAAGCTGCGCGACTATTACCGCGGCAAGAACGGCGGCAAGACCGATGCCGAGCTCGACGAGCTGTTCGCAAAGCGCTTCGAGTATCAGAAGGCTTATGCGGCGACCAACATGCGCGAGATCGTGGCGCTGGCGCATCAGTACAAGATCCCGCTGGCGAGCCATGACGACACCACCGAGGAGAATGTCGCGGACGCCGTGCGCGATCGCGTTTCGGTGGCGGAATTCCCGACGACGCTGGAGGCCGCGCGCGGCCTGCATCAGGCCGGCATCGACATCCTGATGGGCGCGCCCAACGTCGTGCGCGGCGGCTCGCACTCCGGCAATATCGCCGCGGTCGATCTCGCCCGCGAGGGCCTGCTCGACATTCTCTCGTCGGACTACATTCCATCGAGCCTTCTGATGGCCGCGCTGCAATTGCCGGAACATGTGCCCGCGATCAGCCTTCCGGCTGCGGTGCGCACCGTGACGAAGGCGCCGGCCGAGGCGGTCGGTCTCTCCGACCGCGGCGAGATTGCGGTCGGCAGGCGTGCCGACCTCATCCGCGTGCACATCGCGGGCAGCGTTCCCGTTGTCCGCAGCGTCTGGCGTGAAGGAAGCCGGGTTGCATGAGCGAGACCGCGACCATGGCGCAGGGCGAGGCGGGTGCGATCGGCCCTGGCCGGCTCGTGCTCGTGGTCGGTCCCAGCGGTGCAGGCAAGGACACCTTGCTGCGGCTGGCGCAGGCGGCCTGCACCGACGATCAGAACGTCGTCTTTCCGCGTCGCGTCGTGACGCGGGAGTCCTCCGCGGCCGAAGACAACATTGCCATGAGCCCGGACGAATTCCGACGCGGGATCGATCACGGCGATTTCGCCGTGCATTGGGAGGCGCATGGGCATTGCTACGCGCTGCCGCTCGAAATCAACGACGACATCCGCGCCGGCCGCGCCGTCGTCGTCAACGTCTCGCGCACCGTGATTGCCGCGCTGCGCCAGGCCTATGCCAATGTCGTCGTGGTCGCCATCACGGCGCCGCCGGACGTGCTGGCGCAGCGGCTTGCCGCCCGCGCCCGGCACAGCGACGGCAATATCGCGGACCGGCTGTCCCGCAGCGTCGAAGACGTATCGGCGCAGGCCGATGTCACCATCCTCAACGCCGGCAGCGCGGATTATCACGGCCGCCAGCTCGTGCGCGTGATCAGGAACGAAGGCTGGCGCGAGTAACCGCCGGCGCAAAAGGAGAGTGGAAGAAATGTCGGTGATCGAAACGGTCGAACAATTGGAGGCCATCTACGGTGCCGTCGGTGACGCCTCGACCGTGAAAGTCGCCGACCATGTGACGCCGCTCTATCGCATCTTCATCGAGAAGGCGCCGTTCGCGGCGCTCGCCACCATCGGGCCCGAAGGCATCGACTGCTCGCCGCGCGGCGATCTGCCCGGCTTCGTCCGCATTCACGACCCCAAGACGCTGATGCTGCCGGATCGCCGCGGCAACAACCGGGTCGATTCCCTGCGCAACATCGTGCGCGACCCGCGCGTGTCCCTGATGTTCCTGGTTCCTGGCTCCGGCAATGCCGTCCGCGCCAACGGTCGCGCGCATCTGTCGATCGATCCGGAGCTGCTGGCCTCCTTCAAGGTCGAAGGCAAGGCGCCGCGCAGCGTGATGGTGATGAATGTGGACGAGATCTACTTCCAGTGCGCCCGCGCCATTGTCCGCTCCGATCTCTGGAACCCGGACAAGCGGATCGATCCGAAGACCTTACCGACGCCCGGCCAGATCCTTGCCGAGATGAGCCAGAACAAGGTCGGCGGCGAGGAGTATGATCGCATCTGGCCGGAGCGTGCGGCTGCCACGATGTGGTGATCGCGCGCTCTCTCGTCTCCCTCGCCCCGCTCTTGCGGGGAGAGGGCGGGGTGAGGGGCCTCTCTCCGCACGTGAGATCGCTGTGGGACCTGTACCCCCCTCACCCGGATCGCAAGAGCGATCCGACCTCTCCCCGCAAGCGGGGCGAGGTGAAGAGGGCGCCGGTGTTGAACTCATCGCGAGATGAATCTGTCTGCCGTCACTTGCGGCGGGAGAAGCGGCCCAACGCGTCGGCCGCAAATATGGATAGCCATTTCATTGACCGATCGTGCCGATCACTCGATATTTGCAGCATCGAAACTGCTCCTCGAGCCGAAGCCGCAACATGAGAACCGATCACCAGC
The DNA here is from genome assembly GCF_028128935.1 of Bradyrhizobium sp. CCBAU 11361. Classification (NCBI taxonomy): domain Bacteria; kingdom Pseudomonadati; phylum Pseudomonadota; class Alphaproteobacteria; order Hyphomicrobiales; family Nitrobacteraceae; genus Bradyrhizobium; species Bradyrhizobium sp. CCBAU 11361. Next base: position 80,349 of record NZ_LBJZ01000200.1, on the reverse strand, counting down.
GTAATCCAGGCGACATGCACGCGTGCATGACGCGGCGCTGTTTCTCGGCGGCCACCGGCGCCTGTTGTTGTTGCTGACCGCCTCCCTCTCAGCACGTCACATCGCAAATCCCAAGACAAATCCCAAGACAGGAACGCCGCAATCCCGGCGAGTGAGCAGTCATGTCCCAAGCCCAATTCGAAGCCCAATTCGAAGCCCAGTCCAACGCCTACATCATCGAAATCCACGACCGCGCCGCCGGCATCATCACCCGGGACGCGCGCGGCTTCCGCTTCTTTTCCTCCGAGCGTCTGTTCGACAGCCTCGAAGGCCGCCAGTTCCGCTCGGCGCGCGAAGCCGAGCGGGCGGCACGCGCGGTGTTCTCCGAGCGCAGCCGGCGCGCGAATTCGCAACTCTTCGCCAACTGATCCCACCGAAAGGACCGCGATATGATCACCCGACGACACATACTTGCAACGACACTCCTGCTCGCGACCGCCTTTGCTGTCCCCGCACGCGCCGAGGACAAGCCCGCCGAAATCCGCATCGGCACCCAGAAAGGCGGCTTCTTCCCGGCGGTGCGGCAGCGCCAGACGCTCGAAAACGCCTTCAAGCCACTCGGCATCGAGATCAAGTGGATCGACTTCCAGTTCGGTCCGCCGCTGCTGGAGGCGATCAATGTCGGCAGCGTCGATTTCGGCTATGTCGGCGACTCCCCGCCGATCTTCGCGCAGGCCGGCGGCGCAAAGATCCGCTACGTCGCCGCGGTGAAATCGGACGGCAACACCCAGGCGATCGTCGTACCGAAGGACTCGCCGATTCACGCGCTCGCCGATCTCAAGGGCAAGCGCGTCGCCTTCGGCAAGGGATCGAGCGCGCACAATCTCTTGGTCGCGGCGCTCGAGAAGGCCGGTCTGTCCTGGTCCGACATCACGCCTGCGCCGCTCGCGCCGGCCGATGCGACGGCGGCCTTCGTGAAGGGCTCGGTCGACGCCTGGTCGATCTGGGATCCCTATCTCGCGCTGGCCGAACTGAAGGAGAATGCGCGCGTCATCGCCTTCGACAAGGACGTGCACAAGCCGAACGCCTTCTACATCGCCGGCACCGATTTCGTGGAGAAGTATCCCTCCCTCGTCGCGAAGCTCAACACGGCCTTCGCGTCCGAAGGCGTATGGGCGGATTCGCACCACGAGGACGTGGCGAAGGCGCAAGCCGAGGCGACCGGCGTCGATATCGAAGCTGTCAAGCGCTTCGTCGCTCGCTCCAATTATCGCGTGGTGCCGCTCGATGCCGAGGTGGTCAAGAGCCAGCAGGCGGTCGCTGATCGCTTCGCCAAACTCGGCCTGATCCCAAAGCCGGTCAACGTCTCCGACATCGTCTGGAAATGGACGCCGGGGTCTTGAGCAGGGCTCAGCCTTTCAGCGCAGCGAGCAACTCATCCGGGCGTTCGGCCATGATCATGTGGCCTGCGCCCGGCACCACGACGGTCTTCGCATGCGGGATCGCGGCCGCTAGCGCCTTGCCGGCCTTCGCCGGTGTCATCATGTCCCGCTCGCCGAGGATCAGCGTCGCAGGCACTTTGACGCTCGCGGCAGCTTGAAGCGCATTGGCGTAAGCGTTGCAGGCCGACAGATCCCTGAACAGCACGCCCGGCTCGCAAGATTTCAGCACCGCCTGCGCGCCGCCATGCATCCACAGGCCCGGCGCGAGGCTGCCGCCGAGCTCCGCGTCGAAGCCGAGGCCCCAGATCGACACCATGTCGTTGGCATCCTGCGAGTTGGCCTCGGCCGCCTTGAGCAGATCCGGGCCGACCGTCATGGTCGCGGCGGTGCCGATCAGGCTGAGTGCGGAAACCCTGTCGGGATGCCGCGCGGCGGTCTCCAGCGAGATCAGCGATCCCATGGAGTGGCCGATCAGATGCGCCTTCGCAGCTCCTGCGGCATCGAGCAGCGCCGCCGTCCAGTCGGCCATCTCGGTGATGCTCGCGAGCGAGGGGCCGGCCGAGCGGCCGTGACCGGGCAGGTCAGGCGCCAGCACGGCGTAGCCGTGATGGGCGAACCAGCGCGTGTGCAGCGCCCAGGTCGAATGGTCGAAGCCGGCGCCGTGGATGAAGACCACCGCGGGCAGGGACTTGTCGAATTCGCGGCCGCCGGTTGCGACAAACACATCAGTGCCGTTGACGGAGAGTTTCATGGCCTAAACCTTTTGCGAGATGCGCAGCGCTTGATTGAGATCGTCGATGATGTCGGAAGCGGTCTCGATGCCGACCGAGAGACGCACCAGCTCCTCGCCTATGCCGGCGGCCTTGAGCTGCTCGGCATCCATCTGCTGGTGCGTGGTCGAGGCCGGGTGGATCACCAGCGTCTTGGCGTCGCCGACATTGGCGAGATGGCTGATCATGCGCAGCTGCTCGATGAACTTGCGGCCGGCGGGCCGTCCGCCCTTGATGCCGAAGGAGACGATCGAGCCGGCGCCGCGCGGCAAGAGCTGCTTGGCGAGCTGGTAATCCGTGTGGTCCTCGAGCGAGGGATGCAGCACCCAGTCGACGGCCTTGTTGGCTTTCAGCGCCTCCAGCACGGAGTGCGTGTTCTGCATGTGACGGTCCATGCGCACGCCGAGCGTCTCCACGCCCTGCAAGAGCTGGAACGCGTTGGTCGGCGACAGGCAGGCGCCGAAATCGCGCAGGCCTTCGGTGCGCGCGCGCATGATGAAGGCCGCGGTGCCGAATTGCTCGTCGAAGACGATGCCGTGATAGCCGCCATAGGGCTCGGTCAGCACGCCGAACTTGCCGGAGCCGCGCCAGTCAAAACGGCCACCGTCGACGATGGCGCCGCCGATCGCGATGCCGTGGCCGCCGATCCATTTGGTCGCCGAATGCATCACGATGTCGGCACCAAGCTCGATTGGCCGGCTGAGATAGGGCGTCGCAAAGGTATTGTCGATCAGCAGCGGAATCTTTGCCTCATGCGTAATCGCCGCGACGTTCGGGATGTCGAGCACCTCGAGCCCGGGATTGCCGATGGTCTCGCCGATCACGAGCCTGGTGTTCGGCTTGATGGCGCTGCGGAACGCATCGAGATCGCGCGGCTTCACAAATGTCGTGGTGATGCCGAAGCGCGGCAGCGTGTGTGCGAGCAGGTTGATGGTGCCGCCATAGAGCGAGCTCGACGCGACGATGTGGTCGCCGGCGCTCAGCAGCGTCGCGATGGCGAGATGCAGCGCGGCCATGCCGCTCGCGGTGCAGATCGCGCCGACGCCGCCTTCGAGTGCTGCAAGCCGCTCCTCCAGCACGCCCGTGGTGGGATTGGAGATGCGCGTATAGATGTGGCCGGCCCGCTCCAGGTTGAACAGCGCGGCGGCGTGATCGGAATCCTGGAACACGTAGGACGTGGTCTGGTAGATCGGCACCGCGCGGGCGCCGGTCGCGGGATCCGGATGCTGGCCCGCATGCAGGCTCAGGGTCTCGAAGGCAGGCGGTTTTGGCGCGGGCATGCGTGGCCTCGTTGCTCGGTCGGCGATGGCGGCCCTTGTGCCACAAAACGGAGTGCCAAGTCAGCCCATTGACTATTCACAAGAGGTCGTCATGCCCGGGCATAGCCGTCCGAAGGACGGCGTCGCTCCCGCTCGCCTATGCCCGGGCATCCACGTTCTTTTGTGCCGCGGGGAAAGGCGAAGCTAACCCCGGATCGCCTGCTCGATGATCCGCGCCTCCCGCAGCAGGATCTCGGCGACCTCCTGCTCCCGCCTCGGGCCGAGCCTCGTCCGAACGGCGGAGACCGTGATCGCCGCGGCGGGCTGCCCGTCCGGCGTCTTGATCCAGGTGGAGATCGATTTCGTGCCCTGCACGAGGCCGATCTCTCTCATATTGTAACCCCGCCGTCTTGCATCGGTAATCTGGCTCATCACCGTCGCGACGTCGGTCTGGTAGGCCTCGAACCGCTTCTCGTTGGCTGCGACGATTTTTCGCGCGTCCGGCGCCGGCATCGCGGCGAGGATGGCGACGCCGGCGCTAGAGACGCCGAGCGGCCGGCGCGCGCCGACCTCGATCGACAGCACCTGGATCGGATAGACGCCGATCCTGCGATCGACGCACAGCGTGTCGTTGCCGGTCCGCACCGTCAGGAACAGCGTGTCGCCGATCTCGGCGGAGGCGCGCCGCAGCGACGGATTCGCCGCGACCAGCAGCCGCGACGGCCGCGCCCGTGCCAGCGCCAATTCCGGCACCTGGTTGCCGATCGCGTAGCGGCCGGTTCGATCGTGCCGCTCGACGATGCCTTCCTCGATCAGCACGTGGACGATGCGATGCACGGTCGGACGGGTGAGGCCTGTCGCCCGCACGACCTCGGCCAGCGGCACACCGTCTTCGCGCCCTGCGGCAAGAATGCGCAGCACCGCGAGCGCGCGCCGGATCGCCTGCGCGCCCTGTCGCGGTTCCAGCGCGCCGCGGGTGGCTTTCCGAGAAGGTCTCTTGTCCATAATATGGACAAGAACGCCACAATTCACTCGACAGGTAAAGCGCGCATCTGGAGATTGCGCGGCGATCGAGCGCCGTGCGCAACGTCAAGGCGTTCGAAGTGAATTGGAAGCGCCGCCGGGAGGTTAACATGAGATTAATCGCGATTGCCATAGCTGCCGCAGCCGCAATGCTGGCGGGGCCCGCATCGGCTCAGCAGTGGCCGGCGCGCAGCGTCAAGCTGATCGTGCCCTATCCGGCCGGCGGCAATGTCGACAGCGCCGCGCGCATCATCGCCGACAAGCTCCAGGAAAAGCTCGGCCAGCCCTTCATCATCGAGAACAAGGCCGGCGCCGGCGGCATGATCGCGGGCGAGGCTTTCGCGAAATCGGCACCCGACGGCTACACGCTGTTCGTCGGCGCCAACGGCCCGGTGCTGTTCGCGACCGAGATCAACAAGCGCGAGGCCTATAATTGGAAGAAGGATTTTCTCCCCATCTCGACCATCTCGATGACGCCGCTGGTGCTCGAGGTGCATCCCTCCGTCCAGGCCAACAATTTCAAGGAATTCATCGACCTCGCCAAGCGCGAGCCCGGCAAGCTGACCATGGCTTCGCCCGGCCCCGGCACCACCAACCATCTGCTCAGCGAGCTGATGCAGTCCAGCCTCGAGCTGCAATGGGTCACCGCGCATTACCGCGGCAACGCGCCGGCCATCAACGATCTGCTCGGCGGGCAGGTGCAGTTCGCGTTCGACCAGCTCACGGTCAGCCTCCAGCACATCAAGGCCGGCCTGTTCCGCGCGCTCGCGGTCACCAGCCCGCACCGGCTGAAGTCGCTGCCTGACGTCCCGACCTTCGCCGAGTTCGGCTACAAGGATTTCGACGGCCAGACCTTTACGGGCCTGTTCGCGCCCGCCGGCACGCCGGCGCCAGTGGTCGACAAGCTGCACGAGACGCTGGTTGCGATCCTGAAAGACCCCGGCGTGATCGACAAGTTCGAGAAGCTCGGCGGAGAATCCACCCCGATGACGCCGGTCGAGTTCAGGGCCTATCTCGAGCGCGAGGACGCCAAGTGGATTCCGGTCGTGCGCAAGGCCAACATCAAGGCGGACTGAGCGATGCGGATCGATCCCAGCGAGCTCGGCGCGGAGCGCATCTACCGGCTGATGACCGGCATCGTGGTGCCGCGCCCGATCGCCTGGGTGACGAGCCTGTCGCGCTCCGGCGTGCTCAACCTCGCGCCCTTCAGCGCCTTCACCTTCGTCTCGCAGAAGCCGCCGATGCTGGCGATCAGCGTCGGCCGCAAGGGCGCCGACTACAAGGACACCGCGCACAACATCCTCGATACCGAGGAATATGTGATCCACATCGCCGATACCCCGCTGATGTCAGCGGTGCACGACAGCTCGATCGAGCATCCGCCCGACGTCAGCGAGGTCGCCGAGCTCGGCCTCGAAACACTCGCGAGCGAGCGCATCAAGGTGCCGCGGCTCGCGGCCGCGCCGGTCGCGATGGAATGCGTGTTCCGGCAGTGCCTCGAATTCGGCGACGCCCGCAGCCGCCTGATCGTCGGTGAGGTCGTGATGTTCCACATTCGTGACGGCCTCGTGGAAAACGGCAAGGTCGAGACCAGGGCGCTCGACCCGATCGCGCGCATCGGCGGACCGCGCTACGCGCGCCTCGGCGAGATCGTGACGCTGAACACCGTGTTCCAGACGCCCAAATCGAAAGACTGAGCGCGCGGGTCACCGCGCCGGCCCTTGTGCCCAAAAGACCATTGGAGAAAACGACAATGCGACTCCTGAGCTATCTCCTGGACGGCGAGCTCCGCTACGGTGCGGCTGTCGCGGGCGGCGTGGTCGATCTGACCAAACGGATCGGCCGCGACTTTTCCGACGTGAAGGCGCTGATCGCGGCCAATGCGCTGGCGGACGCGCAGGAAGCGATTGCCGACCAGAAGCCGGACTACGCGATCGATGATCTCGTCCTGCTGCCGCCAGTGCTGGCGCCGGAAAAGCTCTGGTGCATCGGCGTCAACTACGCCGAGCGCAACGCCGAATATAAGGACAATTCGGACCTGCCCAAATATCCGAGCCTGTTCGTGCGCAGCATGTCCTCGATGACAGGCTCCGGCCAGCCGTTGGAGAAGCCCACAGTCTCGGATCAGCTCGACTACGAAGGCGAGCTCGTCATCGTGATCGGGCAGGGCGGCCGCCACATTCCCCGCGAGAAGGCTTTCGCGCACATCTTCGGCATGACGCTCTGTAACGAGGGCACGATCCGCGACTGGCTGCGCCACGGCAAGTTCAACGTCACGCAAGGCAAGAATTTCGACCGCTCCGGCAGCATCGGCCCGTGGATCGTCACGGCTGACGAGCTCGATCCGCGCGGGCCTCATGACATCATCACGCGCGTCAACGGCGAGGTGCGGCAGCAGGACACCACCGAGCGGCTGATGTTCCCGTTCGATTTCCTGATCTCCTATCTCTCCACTTTCGCCACGCTCAAGCCCGGCGACATGATCGTGACGGGTACGCCGACCGGCGCGGGCGCGCGCTTCGACCCGCCGCGCTGGCTGAAAGTCGGCGACGTCGTCGAGGTCGAGTCGAGCCGCATCGGCGTGCTGCGCAACACCGTGGCCGCGGAGCAATAGACCATGCTGGATGCCGCCACGATCGAACGCCTTGCCGCGCGCCTGGACGAGGCCGAGCGCACCAAGGCGCTGATCCCGATGTTCTCGAAAGAGTATCCCGGCCTCACGATCGAGGACGCCTACGCCATCCAGCGCGCTTGGACGAAACTCCAGCTCGGTCGCGGCCGCGTCGTCAAGGGCCACAAGATCGGACTGACCTCGAAGGCGATGCAGAACGCGGTCGGCATCTCCGAGCCCGATTACGGCGTGCTGTTCGCCGACATGTTCTATGCCGACGCCACGCCGATCCCGTTCGACCGCTTTCACGCGCCGCGCATCGAGGTCGAGCTCGCCTTCGTGCTGAAGGCGCCGCTGCGCGGGCCCGACTGCACCATTTTCGACGTGCTCAACGCCACCGACTACGTGACGCCGGCGCTGGAGATCTTGGAGACGCGCATGCATCGCGTCGATCCCGAGACCGGCAAGACGCGAAAGGTAATGGACACGATCTCCGACAATGCCGCCAATGCCGCGCTGGTGCTCGGCGGCCGGCCGTTCCGCCCGATGGATGCGGATCTGCGCTGGATCGGCGCGCTCCTGTTCCGCAACGGCGAGGTCGAGGAGACCGGGCTTGCCGCCGGCGTGCTCAACCATCCCGCCAATGGCATCGCCTGGCTCGCCAATCGCCTCGCGCCGCATGACGAATATCTTGGGGCCGGCGAGGTGGTGCTGGCGGGATCGTTCACGCGTCCGGTGGACATCCGCCGCGGCGACACCTTCCACGCCGACTACGGCGCGTTCGGCTCGGTGTCGTGCCAGTTCGTCTGAACCAACACATAAGAGAGAGCGCACCATGACACGGCGCAAGAGCATCCATATCGGCGGCTTCAAGCACGCCAACCCGATTCCGAACGCCTGCCGCATCGGCAATCTCGTGATGTCGGGCGTCATCCTCGGCCGCGATGCGGCCGGCGCGATGCCCGAGAGCTTGGACGCGCAATGCGCCAATATGTTCGCGCACATGAAGGCGACGGTGGAAGCCGCCGGCGGCACCACCGACGACATCATCAAGATGACGGTGTGGCTGAAGGACCGCTCGCAGCGCGGGCCCGTGAATATCGAGTGGCTGAAGATGTTTCCCGACGAGCATTCGCGCCCGGCGCGCCACGCGCTGCCGATGGACAACATGGACGGCGGCGCGCTGGTGCAGTGCGACTTCACCGCCGTGATCGACTGAAGGAGCCAGCGCATGCCGACCTATCTGCCGTTCGACCCGAACCCGCGCCGCCCGGTCAAGGCGCCGCCACCGAAGACCATCGACAGCCAGTTTCACGTGCTGGGCCCCATCGACAAATATCCGGAGCGCCCCGGTGCGGCCTACCGGATGCCGACCGCGACCTGGGAAGCGGCGCTGTGGATGCACAAGGCGCTCGGCATCGAGCGCGGCATCATCGTGCAGACCACGACCTATGGCGCCGATCATTCCGTCGTGCTCGACGGCCTTGCGGCGATGGGCCCGAATTATCGCGGCTGCGCCAATGCGCTGGTGTTCGCCGAGGCGAGCGACGCCTATCTCGCCAAGCTGCACGACGCCGGCGTGCGCGGCGCGCGCTTCAGCTTCCGCCAGGAGCTCGGCGCGGTGCTGTCGGATGCCGATTTCGCCCGCGCCATCGCCCGCATTCGCGAGCTCGGCTGGTACGTCAAGATCCAGCCGGAGAAGGACGGTATCGTCTCCAGTGTCGCCAAGTACGAGAATCTCGACGTGCCCGTCCTGATCGACCACATGGCGCGGCCCGATCCGCAAGCCGGCAGGAACGATCCGAACCTGCGCAAGATGTTGGAGCTGCTCGCCAAGGGCAATTTCTGGGTCATGCTGTCGCTCGGCGAGAAGACCTCGAAAGCCGGCCCGCCCTACGACGACGTGATCCCGATCGCGCGCGCCTATATCGAGGCGGCCGTCGACCGCTGCGTCTGGGCCAGCGACTGGCCGCATCCGGTCTCCGTCAAGCAGCCGCCGAACGACGCGGACCTGCTCGAGCTGATGTACCGCTACGCGCCCGACCAGGCGACGCTGGAGAAGATTCTGGTGCACAATCCGGCAAAGCTGTTCGGGTTTGCCGACTGATCGGCTCCGGTCGCGATCGGGCCATTCACGCTCAGGGCGAGATGATCCGGTCGCGCATGGCGATCATCACGGCCTGCGTGCGGGTGGCTGCGCCGAGCTTCCTGCAGCAGCTCTTGATGTGCGCCTTCACGGTGCGTACCGTAATGGTCAAGGCGTCGGCGATCTCGTCGCTGGATCGCCCGACGGCCGCGAGCGTCAGCACCTCGCGCTCACGCGAGGACAGTACGAGCTGCGGAGCCTCGGGCAGGCCGCGCAGCTTCAGCACCCGGTCGAAGGCGTAAAGCGCCATGAGGTGGAGCGCGGGGAGATCGCGCTCCGGCAGATCGATCTCGGCGCCGCCGAACCACACCTGGCCGTTGCGGCCCGCTGGCGAGATGACAGGGATCACCACGCCGTCCACCATGCCGAAGTCGCGGGCGCGTCGCACGAGCTCGACGGCGCGCGGCTCCCGTTCCGGATCGTACGGCGCTTCCCTGAACCAGCGGAACGGCTGAAGCGTTGTCCTGCAATAACGCAGCGCGGGATCGTGCCACACATACTGCGCCTCGGAATACATATCGAGAAAGCCGGCCGGCAACCGTTCGGCGAGAACGGCCTGGCGCGGTACTTCGGTCGACAGCGGGGCGACATAGGAAGTGCAGTAATAGTCGAAGCCGTGCTGGCCGAGCGTGCGGCTCATTGCATCCAGAATGCTCGCGACATCAGGAAGCTGCCGCACCGTCTCGACGAAATCGAATGCTCGACTGCGGACCACGTCCATCGGCGGCCTACGATCAGGCTTTGAGGGATCGGCGCTACGCTACCCTTCCAGGCGGCGAGTGTAGGACGTCGAGGCCGTAACTGCAATCTGCGCGAATTTGCCACGCTCGGGAGGGTATCGCCGACGTCCGGCCCGGTGTGATCACCGGGCCGGCTGCGTCGCCAGCCTGTCACGCACCTCCGCCGCGATCTGGAACGAGCGCAGCCGGGCGGCGTGGTCGTAGATCTGGCCCGTGGTCATCAGCTCGTCCGCGCCGGTCTCGGCGATCAGCGCCTTCAGCTTCTGTTCGACCACTTCAGGCGAGCCGACCGCGGAGCAGGACAGCGCTTGCGCCACGCCGGCCTTCTCGGCCGGCGACCACAGCGCGTCCATGTCGTCGACCGGCGGCGGCAGCGGGCCGGGCGTGCCGCGGCGCAGATTGATGAACTGCTGCTGGAGCGATGAGAACATGCGCTGCGCCTCGGCGTCGCTGTCGGCGGCGAACACGTTGACGCCGACCATCGCATGGGGCTTGTCGAGCTGCGCCGACGGTTCGAAGCGCGCGCGATACTCGCGCAGCGCCGGCATCATCATCTGCGGCGCGAAATGCGAGGCGAACGCGAAGGGCAGGCCGAGCATGGCCGCCAGCTGCGCGCCGAAGGTGCTCGATCCCAGGATCCACAGCGGCACCTTGGTCCCCATGCCGGGCACGGCGCGGATCGCCTGGTTCGGCTGGACGTCGCCGAGCAGCGCCTGCAACTCCAGCACGTCATGCGGAAAATTCTCGGAAGTGGTGGCGAGATCGCGCCGCAGAGCCCGCGCGGTGAACTGGTCGGTGCCCGGCGCCCGCCCGAGCCCGAGATCGATCCGCCCCGGATAGAGCGACTCCAGCGTGCCGAACTGCTCGGCGATGACCAGCGGCGAGTGGTTCGGCAGCATGACGCCGCCGGAGCCGACGCGGATCGTCTTCGTGCCGCCCGCGACATGCCCGATCACCACCGACGTTGCGGCACTGGCGATCCCCGTCATGTTGTGATGTTCGGCCAGCCAAAACCGCTTGTAGCCCCAGGCCTCCGCATGCCGTGCGAGATCGAGCGAATTGCGAAACGCCTGCGCCGCATCGCCACCTTGGCGGATGGGCGCGAGGTCGAGCACGGAGAAGGGGATCATGCGTCGGGGTCCGAATGGAGGGAGATATGCGGCGGAAGCCCACATGTAGTGCTGTCCAGGTCCGAATGTTAGCGCCGCACGGTCCCCCAGATACGGACGCAACGATGCCATTCGGAATTGTCGTGGGTGACCGGCGAACTGCCCAGATTGCGCTTTTTGACCCAGGGGACTTTCAGCGCAGGTTTGACTTACGTCAACATTCAAGACTTGGCTTCATTTTCACTTCCGACGTTGGTTGCTTCGATTCCCTTTCTGGAGAGGTATGATGGCCGATCCGACCAAGCTCTCGGTTGAGAAAGCGCTCGAAAAGATACGTCAGCGCGACGAGCCGAAATCAGAGAATTCACGCCTTGATGAAAAAACTGACGCTCTCAATGAAGAGATAAAACGTATGAGAGCGCAAAGGCTCCGCCTTGAACGACAACAGGGCAAGCGTGGCTGAATAGCGCGTAGGATGGGTAGAGCTGTCTGAGCGGCCCGCGCCTGCGTTCACAACACTGTTATTGCGACCTGTTGCGCCCTTTGTCCCAACTGGGCGTTCGGTGCCTGTTGTTGTACTCTTGCCGGAGCCATTGTACGGGCGCCAGGAGGAATGGACATGACCATGGTCGTACTCAACCGCCGCAACCTCCTCGCCGTCGGCGGCTCCGTCCTGGCAACCGGGGTTTTGGCAAGCGGGGTTCCCGGACTCCTGTTGCCGGCCCGCGCGGACGGTCTCGCACCGACCGAGTCGATGTCGGGCGGGGCGAACAACTACCGCAAGGGCGCGGCGATCGTGGACCGGATCGGCAAGGGCGGCTTCTGGATGAGCGGCACCGTCCGCCGCGCCGGCGACGGGGCTCCACTCGCCGGGCAGCGCATCCAGATCTGGGCGCACACGACCGAAGGGCAGGAGCACGAGCCGCAGAGTCATGGCGCCACGCTCACCGACAAGGACGGCAAGTTCCGGCTCGAGATGCCGCAGATCATTCCCATCTTCGGCCAGCCGCATGGTCACCTCGCCTATGACAGCGGCGAGTTCAAAACCGTCTTTCTGCGGCCGGTGATGCGGAGCGCAAAGGAAACCAGCCTGGAAGCGCATTTCGTCCTTCAGCCGGCCTGACCGCGTTGCAAATGAAGGGGTGGAGATCGGCCCTGGCGCCCCTGATCTGGGTCGCCCTTGCCTTGGCCATCGGCGTGCCGATCGCCAAGGCTGCGGGAAGCGAGCAGCTCGCGTGGCGCGGTCCGGTCTACATCCTCGCCGGGTTTGCGGGGATCGTCGCCCTCGGCCTCGTGCTGGTTCAGCCCCTGCTGATTGGCGGGTACCTGCCGGGACTGTCGGCCTATCGCGGACGGCGTGGCCATCACTGGATCGGCGGCGCGCTTGCGCTGGCGGTGGTGATCCACGTCGCCGGCCTCTGGATCACCAGCCCGCCCGACATGATCGACGCGCTGACCTTCTCATCGCCGACGCCGTTCTCCCCCTTTGGCGTGACCGCCATGTGGGCCATCTTCATTGTTGCGCTTCTGGCCGCGCTGCGCCGGCGATTGGGACTGCGACCGCGAACCTGGCGCTTCGTTCACATGCCTCTCGCGATCGTCATCGTCGCCGGCAGCGTGGTCCATTGCCTGCTGATCGAGGGGACGATGGAGACGATCTCGAAGGCGGCGCTCTGCGCGCTCGTCCTCGCGGCAACCGTGAAAGTCATGGTTGACCTGCAGGTGTGGCGAAGGCGACGGACGCTGCGCGGCGAGAGCATTGCGCCGCAGTAGGCCACGCGCGATTGATCGCGATTTACAGACGTCTTTATTCAAGCACGTTGATTCAAGCACGTTGGGCGTCGTCATCGCCTGTGTGTGCTCTGCTTGCCGCAGATCGCGACGCGGCGTATCCTTTCGCGATGGTTGTCAGTGCTCCCGAGCTGAAAGAGTTCCTGCTCGCGACGCCGTTCTTCGGCGGTCTCCCGGACCCAAGCCTCGACCTCCTGATTTCGATGCTGGTCGAGCGCCGCTTTGATGCCGGCGCGACCGTCGTGGCGGAAGGCGAGCCGGGACGCTCGATGTTCATCGTCAAATCCGGCCGGCTGGCGGTGAACAAACGGGCGAATTCGGGGAGCGTCATCCCGATTTCCATTCTGGAGCCCGGCGATTTCTTCGGCGAGATGTCGCTGATTGAAATGCAAAATCGCTCCGCCACGGTGGTCGCGGAGAGTCCGACGGTGCTGTACGAGCTGACGGCGCAAAAGCTCTACGCGTGCTACAAGGCCGATATCCACGCCTATGTGATCGTCCTGCAGAACATCAATCGCGAGCTTTGCCGGCGGCTGCGCCGCTCCGACGATCGCCTCACCGGACACGAGGTGGGCGAAGAGGAACCCTCTGCGCGATGAATGTGCTTCTCCGGCGCTGCCGCGCAGTTCGAGATTGGCGAGATCATCAAACGACAAGACAGTCCAAGTCGGCATAAGAAGCCTGCAGAAATTGGCTAGTTGCAAACTTCCTCTTGTGCGCCCGCCATATTGGTAACGTGCGGTCCAATTTTGGGTGCAACAATCCGACAGCCGGGCTTCACCGGGCGACAGCCTGCAGCGTTGCAGAGCATCTGACCGGAGGCGGACGGCTTTGAGGGCGCGGCCTCGACCTTCTTCCTTTCGTCGTCTCGCGGCTTGGCATCCTCGCGGGTCGCGACGGGCTTCTTGTCCTGCACCTTCTCGCACTCGTTGTCGTCGTTGACGCGATAGCCTGCGCGGCAGGCGATCTTCACGCAGGTATCGCCATCAGCCCTAAAGCCGCGGTCGCAGACCAGGGGGCAGACGCGTCCCGGCTTGGCCTTGATGGCATCGAGTGCGTCGAAGCTGGCGAGCTTGGCATCGAACTTCGTTCCGGCATGCTTGTTGAACAGCGTCAGCGAGCGCTGCGCGGCGGCGTTCCATTCTCCGTCCGCTGCACCCGTCAGACACCCGACGCGACGGAGTTCTGACTGCACCAGCTTTGACGTCTCCTGCGGCGAGAGACTCGGCGGCGTTTGGCTGGGCCCAACTGCGGCGACCTTCTGCTCGCCGTCACGCTGAGCCTTCTCAGTCGCCTGCTTTGCGGCCAGCTCGGCGGCCGCCTTCTCGTTCGCGATCTTGTCGGCGAGTGCCTTCTCGGCGGCCTGCTTGTCGGCCAGCGCCTTGGCGACGGCGGCCTCGGCGTCCTTCCTGCGCTGCTCGGCTGCGACCGCCTTTGCTTCCTCGACCTGCTTGGCCTTCTCGGCCACGAGCCGGGCATCCTCGGCGGCCTTGGCGGCGGCCGCCGCCTTGTCCTGTTCGGCTTTGTTGGCGCGCTCAGCCGTGAGCCGCGCCTTTTCGTCCTCAGCCTGGCGCGCCTTGGCCACTGCAGCTGCGCGCGCCTCTTCGGCCGCAACGTTCTTCAACTGCGCACGAGCGAGACCTGCATAGAACCCTTCGGGATAAGCCTGGAGGAATGCTTCCCATCCGTCCCGGTTTCCTGTCTGCAGGGCAAGCTCATAGTCCCGGCGGATCCCGTCCTGAGGGTTTGCTTGCGGCCCTTGCGGCGCGGTGACCAAAGGCTTTGCAGGAACCAGCGCCACATCATCGCCGCCGAGCGAGCCATAGACATAGGGCTCCTGCTTGTAGCCGGTGTTCTTCAAGACATCGTCGCGGACGAAGCCAAAGGCCTTGCGCAGGTCGAGCCCCGGCGTCGGCAGACGCTCGACGAGAGCTGCCGCGAACGGGCTGTTCTTGGAGTCGCCATCCGAAGCCGTCGAGCCCGCCTTGGCCGCGAAGGCGATCATGGTGTTCGGGCTGGTCGGCTCGATCTTAGCGAGACCGCGCCCGATGGCGCGCGCCGCAATCGTCCGCTTCATGGTTTTGGCGAAGGGATTGTCGCGGCAGGCATCGAGAATGACGAGCCGGAGCTGCTTGGCGGGTTCGACGGCGAACAGGGCGCGATCCAGTGGCAGGGTCTCGTCGAGCACATCGCTGTCCGTCTCGAGCGTCGCATCCGTCGGGATCAGGTAGTTGGTGCCGTCCAGTTCAATGCCATGGCCGGCGTAGTAAACGACGGCCACCTCGGCCTCACGAGCCTTGCCGCCAAAATCGCGCAGCGCCCTGCGCATCTCGCCGGCGTTGAGGTCGAGCTTGATGTCGACCATGTCGAACCCCGCCTTCTTGAACATGCTACCGATCAGGGTGGCGTCGTTCGCCGGGTTGCTGAGCCGGGGGGGACGCTCTTGTAGGCCGAATTGCCGATCACAAGCGCGACGCGTCGTTCGGCCATTGCCGGTCCGCATCCGAGCCACACGGCAAAAATGATCAAGAAAAAACGAAGCGCGCCCATTACAGCCCCAAATCAAACGTGAGCAGCGTATTCGCAGCCTGCCGAAAGGCAAGCGGACGGTATGTGACGTCGATCACGGAAAGGGTTGGGGGCGGCGCCGTTCGAGCTGCGGCCGGAGTGGTAAGCAGCAATGGAAGCTCTGATCCTGGTGGCAGAGCGCGGTGGGCCCGACGACGTTTGCTGGAATCGGCATCATGGGCGTTGAACCACGCAGCCACTCAGTCACACACTTCCGCTTGTGCCCCTCCTGGAGCGGACTGGCCTCCAGATTGATACTTCAGATTAGTAATCCGACAGCCGGGCTTCACCGGGCGACAGCCTGCAGCGTTGCAGAGCATCTGACCAGAGGCGGACGGCTTCGCGGGCGCGCCCTCGACCTGCTTCCGCTCCGCATCTCGCTTTTTGGCATCCTCGCGGGTCGCGACCGGCTTCTTGTCCTGGACCTTCTCGCACTCGTTATCGTCGTTGACGCGAGAGCCGACGCGGCAGGTGATCTTCACGCAAGCGTCGCCATCAGCCCTGAAGCCGCGGTCGCAGACCAGCGGGCAGACGCGTCCCTGCTTGCCCTTGATCGCGTCAAGAGCGTCGAAGCTCGCCAGCTTGGTGTCGAACTTCGTCCCGGCATGCTTGTTGAACAGCGTCAGCGAGCGCTGCGCGGTGGCGCTCCAGTCTCCGTCCGCTGCACCCGTCAGGCACCCGACGCGACGGAGCTCCGACTGAAACAGTTTGGCAGTCTCCTGCGGCGAGAGGCTGGGCGTCGATTGCGTTGGGGTAACGGCTGCGACCTTCTGCTCGCCGTCACGCTGAGCCTTCTCAGTCGCCTGCTTTGCGGCCTGCTCGGACGCCGCCTTGTCGTTCGCGATCTTGTCGGCGACCGCCTTCTCGGCAGCCTGTTTCTCGGCCAGCGCCTTGGCGACGGCGGCTTCGGCATCTTTCCTGCGCTGCTCGGCGGCCGCGGCCTTGGCTTCCTCGACCTGCTTGGCCTTCTCGGCCGCGAGCCGGGCATCCTCCGCGGCCTTGGCGGCGGCCGCCGCCTTGTCCTGCTCGGCCTTCTTCGCGCGTTCGGATGCCAGCCTTGTCTTCTCCTCCTCGGCCAGCCGCGCCTTCTCAACCGCTGCGGCGCGGGTCTCTTCCGCGGCAATCCGGTTCAACTGCCCCTTGGCCAAGCTGGCGTAGAATCCGTCTGCGTACTTTGCGAGGAATGCGGTCCAGACCTCGCGAGTGCCGATTTGCAGGGCCAGCTCATAGTCGCGACGGACCGCCTCATCGGGGTTCGCCTGTGGTCCCGTCGCAACCGGCTTCGCTACGACCAGCGGCACGTCATCGCCGCCGAGCGAGCCGTAGACATAGGGCTCCTGCTTGTTGCCGGTATTTTTCAAGACATCGTCGCGGACGAAGCCGAAGGCCTTGCGCAGATCGAGCCCCGGCGTCGGCAGACGCTCGACCAGGGCCGCCGCGAACGGACTGTTTCTGGAGTCGCCATCTGACGCCGTCGAGCCCGCCTTGGCCGCGAAAGCAATCATCGTGTTCGAGCTGGTCGGCTCGATCTTGGCGAGGCCGCGCCCGATGGCGCGCGAGGCGATCGTCCGCTTCATCGTCTTGGCAAACGGATTGTCGCGGCAGGCATCGAGAATGACGAGGCGGAGCTTCTTCGCGGGGTCGACCGCGAACAGCGCGCGGTCCAGAGCAATCGTCTCGTCGAGAACGTCGCTATCCCTCTCCAGCGTTGCGTCCGTGGGGATCAGATAGTTGGTGCCATCAAGTTCGATGCCGTGACCGGCGTAATAGATCACGGCGACCTCGGCATCCTTCGTCTTGTCGCCAAAGTCACGCAGTGCCCTTCGCATCTCCGCGACAGTGAGGTCGAGCTTGATGTCGACAGCTTCGAAACCTGCCTTCTTGAACATGCTGCCAACCAGGGTGGCATCGTTCGCTGGGTTGGTGAGCCGGGGGACGCTCTTGTAGGCTGAATTGCCGATCACCAGCGCCACGCGCCGTTCGGCCATTGCCGGTCCGCATCCGAGCCACACGGCAAAAACGAACAAAAGAAAACGAAGCGCGCCCATTACAGCCCCAAATCAAACGTGAGCAGCGTATTCAAAGTCTAACCCAGCGGAACTCCATTTGCGTGATCATCGCCACAATGGCGTGCCACGATTGAAGAAGTCGCGGGCATCAGGAGCGTCCCAGGCTATGTCCTCAGTGGCAGACCTCAGTCATTTGTCCCTGAGTCGAAGCACCAGTCTGCAGCTGCAAGCGGCATCCTTGTCGCACCGGACGGCATATTCCGGAGTTGCAATATATCTGCCCCGTGGCCTGCGGCTTTGCGGGCGCGGCTTCGCTCTTCTTCCTCTCGACGTCTCGCGGCTTGGCGTCCTCGCGGGTCGCGACCGGCTTCTTGTCCTGCACCTTCTCGCATTCGTTGTCGTCGTTGACGCGATAGCCGGCGCGACAGGTGATTTTCACGCAGGTGTCGCCATCAGCCCTGGAGCCGCGGTCGCAGACCAGCGGGCAGACGCGCCCCTGCTTGCTCTTGATCGCGTCGAGAGCGTCGAAGCTCGCCAGCTTGGTGTCGAACTTCGTTCCGGCATGCTTGTTGAACAGCGTCAGCGAGCGCTGCGCGGCGGTGGTCCATTCTCCGTCCGCTGCACCCGTCAGACACCCGACGCGACGGAGTTCTGACTGCACCAGTTTGGCAGTTTCCTGCGGCGAGAGGCTGGGCGGCGATTGGGTTGGGGCAACTGCGGCGACCTTCTGCTCGACGTCACGCTGAGCCTTCTCGGTCGCCTGCTTTGCGGCCAGCTCGGACGCCGTCTTGTCGTTCGCGATCTTGTCGGCGAGCGCCTTCTCGGCAGCCTGCTTGTCGGCCAGCGCCTTGGCGACGGCGGCCTCGGCATCCTTCCTGCGTTGCTCGGCTGCGGCAGCCTTTGCTTCCTCGATCTGCTTGGCCTTCTCGGCCGCGAGCCGGGCGTCCTCGGCGGCCTTGGCGGCGGCAGCCGCCTTGTCCTGCTCGGCCTTCTTGGCGCGGTCCGCCGCAAGCCGAGCCTTCTCGTCTTCGGCCTGCCGAGCCTTGTCTGCGGCCACAGTGCGGGTTTCTTCGGCGGCGATCTTGTTCAACTGGCCTTTGGCGAGATCGGCGTAGAAGCCGCTGGGAAAGCGGTTGAGGAAGGCAGTCCATCCCTCACGCGTGCCAAGCTGAAGCGCCAGCTCGTAGTCGCGCCGGATTTCGCTGTCGGGGCTTGCCTGCGGCCCGGTGCCGACCGGCTTCGCTGCGATCAGCGGCACGTCGTCGCCGCCGAGCGAGCCATAGACATAGGGCTCCTGCTTGTAGCCGGTATTCTTCAAGACATCGTCGCGGACAAAGCCGAAGGCCTTGCGCAGATCGAGTCCCGGCGTCGGCAGCCGTTCGACCAGGGCTGCCGCGAACGGGCTGTTCTTGGAGTCGCCGTCTGACGCCGTCGAGCCCGCCTTGGCGGCGAAGGCGATCATGGTGTTCGGGCTGGTCGCCTCGACCTTGGCGAGACCCCGGCCAACGGCGCGGGAAGCGACCGTGCGCTTCATCGTCTTGGCGAACGGATTGTCCCGGCAGGCGTCCAGGATGACCAGGCGAAGCTGCTTGGCCGGCTCCACCGCAAAGAGCGCCCGGTCCAGCGCGACGGTCTCGTCGAGCACGTCGCCGTCGGTTTCCAGCGCAGCATCCGTGGGGATCAAATAGTTCGTGCCGTCGAGCTCGATGCCGTGTCCGGCATAGTAGATGACGGCAACTTGGGCATCGCGGGTCCTACCCGCGAACTCGCGCAGCGACCGGCGCATATCGGCGGCGTTGAGGTCGAGCCTGACATCGACATCGTCGAACCCCGCCCTCTTGAACATGCCGCCGACCAGGGTGGCATCGCTCACGGGATTGGTGAGCCTGGGTACGCTCTTGTAGGCCGAATTGCCGATGACGAGCGCCACGCGCTTCTCGGCATGGGCCGGACCGCAGGCAAGCAAGACGGCGAATAATAATAATGCAAAAGGACCAAAACGACTCACAGCAGTCCCCCCGGAATGCAGTCTGAAAGATTAGACAGAGCATGACGAAAAGCAAATGCTTGCTCTGTGACATTGGTCACAAGAGGACCCAGCTCGCTTAAGCGGGTTGAAGATACGTCAGCTCCGGATCACAAGCGGTGGTTGTGGAGCTGCGCGGCCGATGTCCGGCCACCATCGTCAGCTGACGTGGCAAATCATGCGACGCAGCGAGCCGCGTGTTTTTCATCAATTTGGTCGGCCGTGGAGAGCACCCCTTGGGGCGGCATTTCAATGCGGATCCAGGCTACGATCGACTTCTCGGGCGGATCGTCGGCTGGTTGACGCAATCGATGCCGCCGAAACGAATGAGAATCCACTCCTCATTGCCCCCAGCCTGGTGAGGGTGCTTTGCCGGGTGTACCTGATGGCGTGTTGGCCGTGATTGGCACCCCCATACTATTCTGCGCATGAGTGCTGCTTATCTTTCACGCCCTGCCCATCATCATCGCTTGGCTCAGGATGCTTTTGTGGCTAATCTCGGTCGCCTGATCACCGTCCCTGCAAGCCAATCATCCTTCAATCCGGCTTGTAGCGCGGAGTCATGAGCCTAGCTGGAAAGCTCTCATTCTAATCGGCCCAAGAAGGCGCGAGAGACCTGCAGTCAAGGGAGATGGCACAATCCAGTTGGTTCGGTATTAGAAGCCGCTCAATTTTTCAGTGTTGCGCGGCGGCAACGACGCTCGTCGATGCAGTTCGTCTGACGTCATTCACATCCGGCACCCAAACAGTAGCAGTCAGATTCGGGGGTCTTCATGGAGCATTACCTTCTTAAGCTTTCATATTCGACGACGGGCTGGAAAGATATCGTCCAAAAGGCACCCACCTTCGATGAGAGGTTAGGGCCAGTCCGCGATCTCATAGCCTCGCTTGGCGGATCGTTCGCTTCGTTTCATTTCTATGAAAGGGCGCCCTATCGCAACGAGCAGTTGCAGCACGTCGTACTGGAAAAGTTTGGAATATTCGGGCGTGACGACCTCTTCGCCGTTCTCGCTTTTCAAGAGCGGAACTCTGCGCAGGCCTTCAGGATCGCGCTGTCGACGCAGCCAGGAATTAAGAGCGTCGAACTCGTTTCGATCATGCCCTTCGAGGACGTCATCGCTGACTCGGTTGGAAAAGCGAAGAAGGCGGTCACCGGAAGCAAGTACGCCGGTCCAGGATGAGAGTAATCATCGTCTGCAGATTAGACTGAACTCCAAAGAGGCCAAAGGGGCGGAGGAATGTCCAATACCCCATCGCCAGAGCCTTGTTCTTGCCCACGATGCGCGAACCCTGCTCGAGCAGGGGCGCGCTTTTGCGATGCCTGCGGTGCTCCATTGCGTCCGGGAGAGACCCCTCATTCAGACCGAGAGGGAGAACTCAAGCATGTTACGGTGCTGTTTGCAGACATCGTCAATTCAACGAACCTTGTCGCAGGCCTATCCCCCGATGACGCAGAAGCGATTCTCAACCCGACCGTGACGTTGATGTTGGATGCCGTACAGGCATTCGGAGGGATCGTGAACCAATTGCGCGGCGACGGCGTGCTGGCGCTATTTGGTGCACCGCAAAGTCAGGAGGATTACGCGTTGCGCGCCTGTTGCGCGGCATTGCGTATGCACGAGGCAGCTGTTTCATCGGAGCAGCGCATGTCGCTACGTGTGGGCCTCGCGTCGGGTCTTACGTTCTTGAGCACTGCTGGAATTAGCATAGCGGGCGTCTATGGCGCTTTTGGAGCGACGCTTCACCTCGCGTCGCGGCTCCAGGCAATGGCGAATCCGGGCACCACACTTTGTGATGCAAGCACGCGAGCGGCCGCGGGGCCCTCCGTTGAGTTTACCTCGTTGGGGCAGAAAGCATTGCGAGGTTTCAGCAATCAGCAGGATGTGTTTGTTTTGACAGGAGTGCATCATGGCACTTCCAGATTTAGTGAAGCGGTATCGCGGGGCCTGAGCCCGCTCGTTGGGCGCGATAGCGAGCTCGATGAACTAAACAAGATCGCCGCGCGTGTTCTCGCCGGCTCATCCGCCGCAGTTTCAATCACCGGTGAGGCAGGAGTTGGTAAGTCCCGCCTCGCTTGGGAGTTTACCAAAAAGCTTCAGGCAGGTGGCTGGCGAATCGTTGAGGCAGATGCCGTTTCATACGGGCGGAACGTGCCGTATCAACTCATCGGCTCCGTGCTTCGCTCAACTTTTGGAATCGATCCAAGCATTGAGCCATCTGCGTCAGCCGATGGCATTCGAAAGCAAGTAGCCGAGATTGGCGATGGCACGGTTCATTTAGGTGCTGTTCTGTCGCTCCTGGCGCTGCCGTTGGGTGAAGATGCCGCCGCGTGGGATGAATTGGATCCACTACATCGAGGCGACGCTTTGCGTGACACTGTGCGGACTTTATTTGACGCGATCAGTGGACGCCGACCCGTCGTATTATTGTTGGAGGATTTGCAGTGGGGTGACGAGCAAAGTCGAAAGCTTCTCGACTTTGCTCCATCATCTGGTTGCAGGCTGTTGCTTCTGGCAACCAATAGGCCGGATTTCGCTCCAACGATGACCGGTCAGGCCACAAGCGTAATCTCTCTTGCAGCTCTCTCGTCTAGCGATACGCAACGATTGATGCGAGAGGCATTCCCGGGCGTTGCCGATCATTGGTTGCGCCAGAGACTGGTGGCGCGGTCTGCCGGAAATCCATTTTTCCTGGAAGAGCTGGCTCGCAACGTATTGGCGACTGACATTTCCGACAATGCCGGGCACACCCATCAGCCTGAAATTCCGCACACAATCCAAGCGGTCATTGCTGCCCGCTTAGACCGCCTGGATGCCGAACACAAACGGATTGTAACGGCTGCTTCTGCCCTAGGAAACCGGTTCTCTCTTCAAATACTCCGCGCCGTTTTTAATTCCAGCCCGGACGCGAGTTTTCGTCGGAGCCTGCGTTCGTTATGCGATTCTGGAACGCTTCAGCAATCCGACATGGACGAAGCCAGCTTTTCACATGCTCTCATCCAGGAAGTCGCATACTCGAGACTTCCACGAGGGCAGCGCCGCGATCTGCACAGCCAAATTGTGGCAGCGCTATTGAGAATACATCCTGACCGCCTCGATGAACACGCCGAGATGATCGTTTATCACGCCGCGCTTGGGGAGGTTTGGGAAGAGCTGCTCAAGGCTGCCGTCATAGCCGGGCGCCGGGCTGCCGGCCGATCCGCGTATGTCGAAGCATCGCGACTCTTCGATCATGGAATCACCGCGTGCAGACACCTGCCGCATTCGTCAGATCGACTGCGGAGCGAAATTGATCTGCGCTTCGAGTTGCGTAATACGCTTTTCCCCACCGCAGGCATCGAAAGAAGCCTGGCCAATTCCACAGAAGCGGAGAAACTTGCGGTAGAGCTGGGAGATCGGCATCGGCTGGGATGGGCGACCGCTTATGTTGCTCGGGATTTGCAGCTTGTGGGTCGGCCTGGTGCGAGCATGCTATCGGCAGCCCGTGCATTGGAGTTTGCCGACGGAGACAGAAGCCTGACGCGCGCGGCACAATATTTCGGGGCGCAAGCTGCTTATTCGCGGGGCGACTATGCCAACTCCGTTGCTACGCTCCGGAAGCTGATTCAAGATTTGGAGTCGCGCGATCCTTTGGCGTGGGCAGGAACACCAGGGCCCTCAGTCATCTTCTATCGGGCTTGGCTCATTTGGGCACTATCTCAACAAGGACATGCCGACGAGTCGATGGCCGTTGCGCGCGTGATGCGCGGGCTGGCCGATGAAGTAAACTTGCCGCTCTGCAGAACAATCGCACATTTGAGTGAAGGTTTCGCTCTCTCTCTTGCCGGGCGCCCTGGAGAGGCGGAGGTCACCTTGCGGACTAGTCTCTCATTGTGCCGCAAATGGGAGTTTTTCGCTTGGTCAGTCAACATCTGTTTGACTCTCGGGTACGCCCTAGCTCACCTGGGCCTTTTCGAGGAGGCGTTTGACCTTTTTCAGGAGGCTATACATCGTACAACGACCAGCGGCATCTTCGTAAATCACGCGCTTGAACTTGCACGGTTCGCTGAAGCGAACCATCTTGCGGGTCGCCACGACGAAGCCGTTCGGCTTTGCGAGCGAGCCATCGAAGTGGCCCGTTTGTACGAAGAGAGAGGGAACGAAGCATGGGCGACGGTGGCATTGGCTGAAGCCTTGTCAGCTCTTGGATCGGTCGTCAGCGCCGAGACTCACTATGCAGCCGCCCTTCGTTTAGGCACCGAGTGCCAAATGGCACCTGTCATTCGTCGGTGCAATGAAGGGCTTTCTAGACTTTACGATGAGCCGGATCGTGCTCGCGTTGCGGGCACGACGATCGGTGGGAAGGCAAGCGGCGCGCCGTAGTTCCGAGCTCGTCGTTCGAAAGGTCATTGGCAGAACCATATAGCGGCGGACGCATCCCGCCCAGGGGCCGCGATCAGCTGCCAAGGCGGGCCATCAAGCGCTTGGGACCGCGGAAGGCAATGGTCCGGGTGTATTCGATTGGCTGGTCCTCCACCAGCGCAAGCGTGGGATAACGCCTGACGATCTCCTCGAGCAGCACCATAAGCTGCAGCCGGGCCAAGGGCGCACCGATGCAAAAGTGCGTCCCCCTGCCAAAGGATACATGCTCGCTCGCATTCGGCCGTTTGATGTCGAAGCGTTCGGGCTCGGGGAACAGTTTTGCATCGTAGTTGGCCGCACCGAGGGCGAGCAGAACATTGGCGTTGGCGGGAATGGTCACTCCCTGCAGTACCGTCGCCGCTCGGGTCCTCCGCCGCCAGCACACGATCGAGGTGCTAAAGCGCAGCACTTCTTCGACGGCGCCAGGAATCAGCGAGGTGTCGCTGCAGATCGCCTGCCAGCTCGGGCGGTGGCTGAGCAGTGCCAGGAGCGCGTTGGCGGAGAGGTTGGTGGTGGACTCGTGCCCTGCCAGCAGCAATCCAAACACCAATGAGATGATCTCGTTGTCAGATAGCTCCGGTTCAACCTCCCCGCGGTGCGCAATCAGGAAGCTTGCATAGTCGCTTTCCGGACGGCGCAGGCGATCATTGACCAGCGCGACGCAGTAGCGCCAGTAGGCCACCATGTCCTCGGCGCCGCGCCGTTGCTCCTCCGGTGAAAGATCCCCGAAAGTCATTAGTATGCGGTAGCCCGCCCAGCGCTTGATGCGCGGTGCATCGTCGGCCGGAATACCCATCAGCAGGAAGAGGACTCGCGCCGGAAGCTCGTACACAAGGTCGGCAACGAGATCGACTTCGGCGCGACCCTCGAGGGCGCCGATGGCCTCGCGCGCCAGTCGACGTATGTCGGGCACCAGCGTCTCGAAACGTCTGGCATTCAGGAAGCGCCCAGCGACCCGCCGAATACGGTCGTGTTTGGGCGGATCGCAATTGACCTGTGTCGGCTCCGCGCCCATGCCAGCCTTCAGGATGGCCAAGGCTTCGGGCGCCAGGGGTGTGACCGGAGCCAACGCGATGTCGGCCGAGAAACTGGTCGCATCCCGAAGAAGGAGCAGAACATCCTCCCGCGTCGTCACGACCCAGTAGTTGATCTCCGGGCAGAAGAACACTGGCTCCGCGGCACGGGCGCGCTCGAAAAATTCATACATGCCGTGATGTTCGAACGGCTTGTATCGCGCCCCGATACCCAAAGAGCTGATGATCGAGTCGCTCGCGGTGGACACCAACGTCGTCATTTGCGGCTGCCCCCAAAGGTACGCTGCCTTGGCGGAGCAACTCTATCACATTGAAGGTGTCATGCATTCCGGTAATCTGGCCCTACAATGCCGCAGTTGGGTCAACGGCGGCGGTCAGCCAATCACGCAATGGCAGATGCCGGTCGAATGTCCGGTCAGGGGCAAAATGCGAAACTCCCGCTGAGCACAACAGGTTCGCACTCTGATTGCCGAAGTCTGGACAGACATGGATTCTCGTCGCTACGGGCCAGGAGGAGACATTCGACCTGGTTCTTTTCATTTCAGAATTCCATGGCAATGCGGACCGGCCTATCAACGCCTTGCCGCCAGAGATGGCATGGCCCCGTGGATCCGAGGCGAGGAGGCCACCGGGGCGCGCCCGCTGTCCGAGACGTGCGCGACCGCCTTCGCGCGGGGACGCTCAGCCCACCGGTCCCGGAATCCAATAGTCCCCTGAAAGCGGGCGAACTCTTACGTCGTCAATGACTCCGAGCTCCAGGCTTGGATCGAAATGGCGCATCGTCCGCTCGTTGAGGTCAATGATGCGGCCGGGCCTTAATGGCCCCACGTCATTGATCTTGACGATGACCTTCTTGCCGACGGCCTCGACGAGGGCATATTTCGGCCTTGCGCCAAATTGGACCCCACCGAATTTCCGACGCAAATTCGTCTTGATGGCGGCCGCCCAAACAGAGGGATCATAACGCTCGCCGGAGGCTGTGTTCGGACCGCCCTCTTCCTTGCCGGGCTTGAATGGATTGTACATGGATGCTGCGCCAACGATCGCCTCCCCGGAAGCGGCATCCACGACGGCGCTCGAGTGAACGCCACTCACTTCACTTCGCGCAACGGTAACAGAAACGGCAAGCGCAACCAGGGCGCCGCAAATTGCGGCGCTCGAGCGGAACAGCATCATAACTCCTGTGATTTTTTTCGAACGTCCGGTTCCCGATCCCGCAAGCATGGTCAAGCGAACGCGGAAGCGTTCATGAACTTGCGCCAATCCCTTGCGGATTCGAGCCAACCCCTTGGCTACGGAACCGTTGTGCGAACCGGAGTGGTCCTCACGCAGTGTTTTACGTTGTCACCGACTAAGACAGAGATTGCGTCAGCAGAATGGCTCGATGGAACCCGGGATGGAGTGGCGCGGCGCGCGCGACGTCGGCAAGGGTCGAAAGCTGATACGCGCGCGCCATTTGCCCGTCGGGCAAAACACTTGGCTCATGCAAAATCCCGTCAATCCCCCGCCACAAAAATATTCCGCTTTACCGAAATTCGGAATTGCGGCATTCTCTCGCCATCCCGGTCCTCGGAGAGGGGCGATCGTACGTCGTAACGAACGTGGATCGGGGTGCGGTGGACGCTGCTGCGTCGGGCACGCGAAGGCGGGACGAGGGCGAGATGAACTTCGTGAGGTCCTGTTGCGTGCAGACGGACGGCGCCGAAGTCCGGCGAAGCTACTAAAGCGAAGCCGGATGAAGCTGCGTACGGCAAAACCGTGTGGTCCTGACCGTCGTTGCTACGGTCGAGCCTTGCGGAGATGCTTCCGGGCTCAACCGGGTCTTGGGGCATCGCCAATTCGCAAGGTGTCGGAGGCCAGAAGGAACTCGGCTCCGGGGAGAGCGCGCATACGCCGTCAACCCATCGCGCAGGGAAGGCCGGGTGTTTTCCGGCCCACCTGTTGTCCCGCCTGCGCATTTGCGTGTGCAAATTCTTCGCGCAGCGGATCATGGGTGCCAGCCGGCACCCGGTCTTCCCTGCGCCCTCTTCACGGAAGGAGGGTCAAGGAAACGAGCAAAACTCGGGCGTTTCGAGCCGCGAGAATGCCGCTTCATGCGCGATTTGAGTGTCGTGCTGCCAGACAGGATTGATGGAGACGCGGGCGCGTGTCGCTCAAAATCCACGGCGTTGGACATCTCCAGCTGACGTGCCTCAAACGGTCGCATCCGCGGACGCGATATCTTTGCGTTGTCCTGACCTCGTCCCATAGTGTCGGCAGATGATTCGCAACCAGGGCGGGTATCAAATGACAGCGCATAAATATCTTATCGTGGCTGCGGGCTTGATGACGGCGGCGCCGCCCATGCCGAGGACATTCCATCCAACGCCGAACTGTTTCGCATGCTGAAAGAGCAGCAGCAGACCATTTCCGAGCTGCGCGCCGAATTGAGGCAGGCGAAAGCGGAGCGGCGCACGGCGACTCCGAGAGAGGCGGCTGCACCGGCAGCCAGGCCTGCCGGACGCGACGCCGCGAAGGAGACGGTGGCGGCAACCCCGCCCGCGCAGGCCTATGCGAGTTACACCAAGGGGCCCGCGGTCTTGCCGGCGTCCGGCGGCGGTGCCTATGTCGGCGTTTTCGGCGGCGGCGGCAGTCGCAGCGGCACCGACGTCAGCCAATTGGGCACCGTCTTTTTCCTGGAGGCCGCGGGAGGCCCGCTGGCCGTCGATGCCACGGGGCGGACCAGCAGCGGCGGCGTCGGGTTCGGCGGCGCGCATCTCGGTTATGAATGGTCGTATGGCGCGTATGTGCGGCCTGCCCTGGAGATCGAAGGTTTCTATCTGGCAGGCAACCAGCCGCGTGCGACGCTGGTGAACCCCACAGATCGGATTGCTGAACGCACCTTCGATAATACTTTCCCGACCCGCACCACGGTGCTTCTGGCGAACATGGTTGTCGGCTTCAACACGCCCTATCAAGGCATCACGCCCTATGTCGGCGGCGGGATCGGAGCCGCCAATGTCTCCATCAACGGCGCCACGTCCACCCAGACCGACCCGGCCGAGCCCGGTATCAACCACTTCAACGCGCGCCCCGACTCGTCAGCCTGGACCTTTGCCGCACAGGCAAAAGCCGGTGCGCGTTTCGCCCTCGGCAACAGCGGCGCTTATTTGTTTGGCGAGTACCGCTATTTGTATGTCGGCGATGTGAATCAGGTTTTTGGTTCCACCGTGAATCCCGTTCATGCACCGACCAGTCCGTGGACGGCCAGCTTCGGCGGCACGTCCCATCATCTGGCAGCCGGCGGCGTCGGCTTCGGCTTCTAAGGCATGATCCGGAAAAGTGCGCAGCGGTTTTCCGAAAAGATCATGCCCAAACAACAACCTGGTTTGCGCGGAGCATGATCCTCGCGAGAATCGGAGAGGGGCGGACGACACGTCCTGCCCCTCGAGCGCCTCGCAAAAGGTTCTACGGGGTCAACTGAGAGACAGAAGAAGTCGATTTGCTGAAGAGAATGGTGCTGCCAGACAGGATTGAACTGTTACAACAATCCCATCAGCTGCTGATTTTATTGGAATTTTCGGCCCGGTGATCTATTTTTGTGTGGCACCCTTGAGGGGCGCCGCGCGCCAATGTTTAACACATTTCGTCGCCACGGAGGAAGTCCTGGTCGCCGCGACCGCGGGCGCACCGCCGTTGAGCTTCAGGTAGATCCTCTACACGGCACGCCGGGAGCTTGAAATCCGGGTATTCCGTCGGTGCGAACTCAACGAGACCGTCGACCGCCAGCAGGGCTAGAAGCCGGAATAGTAGTCGTTCACCGCTCTCGCTCGCGTCGGGTCGTCCCAATTCCAGTCGTTGTCGTTGCCGTACCTCGGCGCACCCTGGAGCCTGTCGACTGTGAGATTGGTTCGGTAGCCGCCGAGACCTGTGTCGTATTTCAAGGATTGCCATGGCAGCGGGTAGTGATCGTCTCCGATCCCCAGGAAGCCGCCGAAGCCGAGAACCGCGTACGATACCCGGCCGCTAACCTTGTCGATCATGACGCGCTCGATTGAGCCGATCTTTTGAGCGTCGGCGCCATAGACGGCGGTGCCTTCGACCTTGTCGCTACCGATCAGCGTTCCCGTTTCACGTCTTTCCGTTTCCATCGTCGTCCTCCTCCTGGAAAGATTGATGCAAGACAAGTGAGATCGGCAGGTGCTCGTTCCTCCGATTTCCCGGCTGGCCGCCGACCTGTTCGCCGCACCGGCGGGAGCACCGCGCTGGCGCGCCGGTGCTCACGATATTCGACGCTGAAACCATCGCGTCCCTGCGCGCGGTCCTCTCCGGCGCGCCGTAAGTCGTCAGAGATCAGCCCGTTTCGCCCGGAGGTCGGTTGTATCCTACGGTCCCAGCAGAAATTGCAGCACCACGACGCAAGCCCCCGCAAGGAGGCAGGAAATGGCTTCCAGGGTCCAATCCGGTCTCGAACTTCCGCCGGCTGCGCGCCCGATGAAGTCCATCGTTTTTCTCAATCGAGCCTCGTCAATCATCGGGTGGATCGCTCCAGAAACGTTATGCCGGCGCATGTGAGCTCATCGACGTCGACCTCCCGCTTTTCCCAAGTGCGCTGCAGATGCCGCTCAAGCAAACACCTGCGTTCATCGGCCGGATGAACATCGCCGTGCACGGCCCGATAGAATGTCCACGCCGCATCGACGGCATGGCGCAGTGCAAGGTCGGCCACCATCGACAACCGTCCAGCAACCTGGACCCTATCGGAATTCAAACCCCTTCTGGTGGTGGAAGTTTCTGAGTTTTACCGGTCATGCGCCTCGTCGAAAGTCGAAGGTCCTCGCAAGGAGGTTTTAGGAACGTCGAGCCCTCCTGCAGGATTGGTTTGTGTTTGGAGCCTCGACAATGAACAGCCCCGATCACGATGCCCTGTATCGCGCGGTCGTGGACGCTCGACGAATTCTCAGCGAGGATCAACTCGGCTGTTTGGATCCTGTGCAGACTTTGCGCCGGCTCCAGGCCGTACTCGACAGCGACGAGTTGGTGCACGCTCTCGACCGCTCGAACCTCCAACCGGTGTCTCGGCTACAGCGCTAAAGCGATCTGTGCCACGGCACGAGAGGTCGAGGATCATCCTGAGGCCGTTCTCGCCAGTCGCATTTTCTCGCTCTTGCCAAGTCCAAGCGAGGATGTAGAATTCATGAGATTTTATAACATTCTTGAATTCGACGTCGCAGCGACTGCGTTACGATAGGTTTTCTTCTGGGGTCTCCCATGCTCGATCCTGCTACCACCGCGCTATTGCGCGCGGTCCTGGATGAGGTCTGCGAAACTGTTTCCCAGACCGAGACCGGCGCCCGTACCCACGTGGCTTCGAAAATCCTGGAAGCCGCGTCCAGAGGCGAGACGTCTGCGGACCACCTCAAGCAGGTCGGCCGCCAAGCCCTCTCCCAGGCGCCGACCATGTGGCGCTGACCGGCCGCGGAGGCACGGGTGAATTTCCAGGTCACGGTGCTGAAAATCCTGGTGAGCTACCCGGATGGATTTGCCGTGATGGCCGACCTCAAGCGCGACATGGCGATCCTGGCGACGAGCGGACGTGACTGGGCCGAACGCACCAAGCGGTTGGCGGCGCGCGTGCCCGACCTCGACATCTTTTCGCAAGGTCTCGTCGAGAGGCTCAAGGGCGGCTGGCGCATCACCGACAAGGGGCGCACGGTTCTCGAGATCATGGAGCCGCGGTCGGCTGCCGCGCCGGCTACCGAGCCGCCTCCCATCCGGGCGACCAGTGCCTCGACGCCTGCGGCGACACCGGCGGCATCTCCGGTCGCGACGGGCCGACGCAAGCGGGACCGGAAGCGGCATCGACGCGATCTGGTCGCAGCGCGGGCAAGGGCCAAGGCCTCGTAACGGAGCCGTGCTCCCGGCCGCCGGTGCTCGGCGGGGGCAGCATTGCAGTATCCCAACGGTCGGTCGGGACGACTCGGAGGAACGAGCCCGGTAGGACCGGGTTGATCCTTCGGGTCCACGCGCAATTGCGCGGACTGCGTGGCTCCGCCCCCAAAGTCCCCGAGAAACCCAAGGCGGGCTGCGCCCACGCAACGCGTGCGACGATCTCATGATGGGAGGGCTGAGTCACGGCCCGTCGGGAGGGGTCTTCAAGAAATCCGCTCCGTGAGCTCCTTGCCTCGACCCGCCACGAAGCCCGACGGAAGCGATCGGTCCCGGCAGCGAAGAGCACGCCGAGGCTGTGCTGATATACATCCGGAGCTGTAGACCCGAACACACCAAGTCTCGTTCCGCGGCCCTTTTGCCTCCCAAGGCGGAACGTCGTGCGAACCGGTCGGTTTCAGGTACATGCATAGACTCTATCCGCTAATTCTGGAGCACCGGCTTCCCGCCGTCGTCCGCTACTGCATCTCAGCCTGCATCATGGTGGTCTGCTCGGTGCTGCAGATGGGATTGCAGATGCAGACCGGCTCCTCCGGCTACTTCCTGCTGCTGCCGGGCGTGTTCCTCTCGGGCCTTCTCTTCGACCGCGGCTCCGGAATCTTCGCGGCGGTGATCGCCGTCGGCGTGGGCGCCTACCTCAGCTACGCAGGCACCTACGGCGTCAACTATTTCGCGCCGAACGTTCTGTTCGCGATCACGGCCGCAGGCACCGCGGCCGTCGCCGAATTCCAGCGCGCCGAGCTTGAGCGCGTCATGCAGGCGGACAAGACGAAGACCGTCCTGCTGCAGGAATTGGCGCACCGGACGAAGAACAACCTGGCAGTGCTCAGCGCGATGATCCGGCTGGAGGCGAGGAATGGAGGCCCCGAGGCCGCCTCCGCGCTGGAGGCTACGGCGCGCCGCCTGCACGTCATGGCGGAGGTCTACGATCATCTTTCCCTCAAGCAGGACTCACGCCTCGTCAACATGCGGTACTTTCTCAACAACGTCGTCGAAAAAGTCTTCGAATCCTTGGCGCCTTCCGGGCCCGTCGCGTTTCAAGTGGTCTGCGACGAGGTATATCTGCCGAGCCAACAGGCGCTCGCCGTCGGCATCATTGCGAACGAGCTCGTCACGAATGCGCTGAAGTATGCCTTTCCCGGCGATAAGCCAGGGCAGGTCGCGGTCACACTCTCGACCAGTGACGGCATCGAGCTATCCGTCTGCGACAACGGCGTCGGCCTCCGCAGCGAGGCCGATCCCGGCGGCCTGGGCTCGCGGATCGTCCTGCTGCTGACTCAGCAGCTCGACGGGCAGCTCGCGTACGAACGGCTCGAATCCGGCCTGCGCGTGCGGCTGCGCGCGCAGCCTCGTTAGCTACCGGAAGCCATGTGTTCCACCGCGTACATGACAGGCGGTCATGCGGAGGCTTGGAAGTCGCAAGGACTGCCGCTCCGTATCCTCATCGAGACGCCGTTCGCGCCCGCGCAACTGCCTACGGCAATCCCGCAGCTTCCGAACATCGGTGCGCGGCCCGGCGGACACCAGGCGACAGTGTGCAAGGATCTCACTCAAGGCGATCAGTGCAGCGCGAAAATCGCGATCATCACCAGGCCTGCCCCGGTCACGCACCAGCAGGACAGTTCAAGTATTCGCATGAAACGGCCCCCGAGGGCCCTGCCCGAGACGAGGATACATCGGGAACCCGGCCCCGGAAACATTTTCCGCCCCTCGTGAATTGAGGATGGGGCCACGTTGGACGCGGGTCTTGTCATGCCCCTTATGCCGATAGGCGACGTCTTCCTCACGGTCGTGATCATGACCACCGCCTTCATAGCCGAGGTCGTCTTTTTTGCCCTTCTCGGGATGTTCTGATGCCGAAGCCGCTGGCGCGAACTCCGGCCGCACCGATTTCCCGTCGGGACGGCGCCGACGTGGCGGTGTAGCGCGGATCAAATCCGAGGGAGCGACGAAGGCGACTATGCGGTCGACACCGTCCCGCGCTCGCGCGGGCCAGAACGCTCGGAAGGATCGCGGCCGACCTTGGAACGGAGCTCGACGAGGTCGATGAAGACATCCGCCTGGCGGCGGAGTTCGTCCGCGATCATCGGTGGCTGGCTGGCGATGGTCGAGACCACCGTGATGCGGACACCGCGGCGCTGCAACGCCTCAACCAACGGTCGGAAATCGCCGTCGCCCGAGAACAGCACAATCTGGTCTACATGCCCGGCGAGCTCCATGGCATCGACCGCCAGTTCGATGTCCATGTTGCCCTTCACCTTGCGGCGGCCATAGGCGTCAACGAATTCCTTCGTAGCCTTGGTGACCACGGTGTAGCCGTTGTAGTCGAGCCAGTCGATAAGCGGTCGGATCGAGGAATATTCCTGATCCTCCACGACCGCCGTGTAGTAGAAGGCGCGCAGCAGCGTGGCGCGGCCCTGGAATTCCTGCAGAAGGCGCTTGTAGTCGATATCGAATCCCAATGTCTTGGCGGTGGCGTACAGATTGGCGCCATCGATGAAAAGCGCGATCTTGTCGGGGGCGGATGACATTCGGGCGCCGCCGTAAATTTGAGCGATGCGGAGGGACGCGCTTCCGCACAAGCTCAGGTCACCGAAATGGCTTATGGTGAGCTGGCTAGGCTCACAATATCGCTTTCGTCCGGAAATTTGAGCCTCAACGCTAGAGGCTACCTCCAACTGTTCCAGCGTTCAAATCTTTTCCTCTAAGCGGTCTCTGTGCAGCTCACTGCCGATTGAACCTGCGGCCAGATGGCAAGACAGATTACAATGGAAGTCCCCCTGACGGTTTGAGGGTGGCGATGGCAGACCACTTCGCTGTTTTCGAGACCCACTTGAGAAAGCGCGGCCGAAGATGGGCGTGGTACTTGTGCACGGCCGACGGCCGCTTGCTGATCCAGAGTTCGGAAGCCAGCCGGCCCGCCGCCAGATACAGGGCCAACCGGGCACTGTTTCAGATGCTGCTCGGCGCCGGTGCCGGATCGGTCCGGCTTTGTGATTCGGATAAGAGTCGGCGTCGCTTGGGTCGCAGCCGTTCAGATAGCTGAACGGGGCCAGCCTTAGCTGGCCGAATCGCGGTTACGCGGCCGCCGTTCGGCCCGCGTCAGTGATCCGGTATTCGATATCGCCGGATGGAAGCGGTTCGGTTTCCACGAGACCCAACTCCACCAGCCGTGCCACGATCTCATGGTCGAACATCGGCGGGCTGACCCAGGATTCGCCGAGCAGCTTCCTCAAAAATTCGCGCTCCAGATCGGTCAGTTCCATCCCGAACTCCGCTCGCCCAGAACAATGCCACCGAGGCTTTGCCAGGAACGGAGCCATCGTCCTCCCGTTGACTCCAGAAGACAACACCGGGAGATCAACATGGCCTTGGAAGATCGCGAGACTTTCAGCCTGATCGGAAGCGACAAGGTCGAGGGCACGAATGTCTACGGGGCCGACGGCGAAAAGGTCGGCTACATCGAACGCGTCATGATCGACAAGGTCAGCGGCAAGGTATCGTACGCGGTGCTCAGCTTCGGCGGCCTGCTCGGCATCGGCGACGATCACTATCCGCTGCCCTGGCAGGCGCTGAAGTACGACACCAACCTCGGCGGCTACGTCACCGGCATCACCCAGGACCAGCTCCGCAGCGCTCCCAAATACGCTGACGAGAGCAGTTGGAATTGGAGCGACCCCGCGACCGCACGCTCCGTGAACGCCTACTACGGTGTGCCGGTGGCTTGAGCGGCGCGCCACTCGCGGCCGAACGCACCCGCTGTCACGGGAGAGGATCGGCCCCGGTCGCAAAGGAGACTTGAAAGTGAGCAATGCCCTTCGTGTTCTCGTGGTCGAG
Source organism: Bradyrhizobium sp. CCBAU 11361 (assembly GCF_028128935.1). Taxonomy (NCBI): domain Bacteria; kingdom Pseudomonadati; phylum Pseudomonadota; class Alphaproteobacteria; order Hyphomicrobiales; family Nitrobacteraceae; genus Bradyrhizobium; species Bradyrhizobium sp. CCBAU 11361. The sequence goes on along the minus strand of NZ_LBJZ01000200.1, from coordinate 45,677 downwards.
GATGAAGCTCTGATCTGCAGCTTCATCGAGGACGCCTTATCGGACGGCGGTTTCGAGGCCTGCTCGGTCCATTCGGGAGAGGCGGCGATGTCCACCTTTCGGGACGGCCGGGCGCAGTGTCGGGCACTGCTGACGGACGTCAACCTGGGTGATGGCATCAGCGGATGGGAGCTGGCGCGGCAGATCAGAGAAATCACGCCTGGCTTTCCTGTGGTCTACATGACGAGCGCCAGCGCGCCAGACTGGAAATCGCAAGGCGTCGATGGCAGCCTCCTGATTGAGAAGCCCTTTGCGCCGGCGCAATTGGCTACCGCCGTCTCGCAGCTACTGGATACCCGGGCCTAGGGTCGAACCGGGATCGTTGCGAGACTCCGATCCTTCGATCAAGCCCGCAATGGTCGGCGGCGGATCTGCAGATCGTCAGCGTGGTGGCGATGCCTTGGCCCTGCATGCGGCCGCAGCGCGAGCCACCGCCATCCAATCCCGTAGCAGGCCTTTGTCCTCCTTCGAAAAAGACGCGCGCCGCTTGAGATCCTCCAGCGTCTCGCCGGGATGGCATCGCTCGAAATCCGCGCGGATCAGGGACTCGAGGTAGGTCCGGTCCCAAGCGCCTGAATCGAGATACTGGCGTGAATCGGTCCTCATGATTGTCTCTCGGCGCACGCAGTCGAAGGCGCCCGGATGCGGCACAACGGCAAGGGCGATTGTTTGGTTCACGAAGGGGTCTGCCCGTGTCGACGGTGACGGACGTCGTCAAGGCACCGATCGGGTCAAGTGAGAGGCGCGCTCAACCCGCTAAGGACGAGGAGGAGTGAGGCTCTCAAGCCTCGCCCGGTCCGGGTATGGCGGTGGCCGGCGAGACGCGGAGCGGCGGCAACGGATGCTCGGCGGAGCGGGACACCGGAGAAGGCTTGCCACCCTTGGCTTCGTATCGCTCCGCCAGCCCCAGCAATCGCCGCCTGATGAAGGGGCGGCTCCGCCGGCCAACTCGCGCACGCGATAGGCCATCGCCCGGCAGAATTCCTGCTCCAGCGCCATGACGCGTCACTCCATCAACATCAACGCTACCGACGGATAAAGTTGATGACATCTGCGGCGGCAGCGTCAAGTGGCGTCGTTCGCCGTGGCGTGCTCCGCGATTTCCCTTGAGCGGGCGCTCGTTGCGGCACTAAGCTGGTCGCGGCAGGAAAATTCAGATGTCCGAGCTGCACCTGATCCGGAAGCGGTGTCCGCACTGCGGGAAGGCGATGAAGCTTGTCCCCGACGAGACGGGCCGAGGCGGCGAGCGATACATCTGCTCCGCCTGCGAGGAGGATCCGCTGCACGACCCCGCCGCCCAAAAATGGGCCGACAGCCCGCTGCGCCCGCCAGCTAGGTAGCTTCCGAGGAATCCGGCCCTGGCGCCGAGGCCGGTAGTCCATTCGTCTTCCATTCAGGGTCTGTGGCCATCCAGCCTGCGGTGGGCCCGTTGCCGGCGACAGGACTGGCGGGATCGTCGCCGGCACACCAACTTCCTTGAAAGATGCAGCTGCAGAACAAGGGAAGGGCGCTATGTCGACCGTCGCGAAGTTGCTTGCGCGGAAGGAACGACTCCTGGCGCAACTGGAGAGCGATCCTGGGCCGAACGAGCGCGAGGAAATCGAAAGGCTGCTCGCGCAGATCGAGACCGCACTGAGCTTGCTCGAACCGGGAGATGCCGTCGGTCGGAGTGACGAGTGACTCTACTTTTGCAGTCGGTCAGAGTGTGCTCAGATCGTCCGGAACGTCCCCGAACTTCCGGATCAGCTTCGCGTCGCCGAAGTCCCCGGTCGCGGGATCCCCGCTGCGGCTGAACGCGACAGCGCCGGCGTGTCCGGGCTTGCGCGACAGCGCCTCGGCCCGCATGACCGCGGCATTGGCGCTGAAGCACTCCGTCGCCTCGCCGGCGGCGACGCCGTCGTCGGAGAAAACGAACGGTAGAGCGACATAGTAGGTCACTTCAGCCATTTGCCTCGTCCTTGCGTTCCCGAGACGGCCGAGCCCGTCCGCGGGCGTAGCCCGTGGACACCTTCGTCCGGAGCGCCTCGAGCTGCTGCTTCAGAAAGTCGTTCGCAACCAGGAGCGCCTTTCACCATCTTCCTTGCGTCGCCGCCGCAGGCTTCGATCGGCTGGTCGGCGGCCAGTTCGAGATCGCCCTCGCCTGGCGCGGCTATTTCGGGCGCAGCGGGCAAGTCAAATGTTCCTAGTTTGTTCGCCAAGAGTCAAGCGCCCGCATGCCGCCCAAGCAGCGGCGCTGTCGATTGAATTCGGCCCGGATTCCCCGGGCATCGGCAGGCGCTTGAGCTAGAGCAAGGAAAAACAAGCCCAAGGAACGGTTCGCGAAAATGAAGGAGGTTCGACCGTCGACTGTCGGAACCGGACCGCCCCGTTCGTCTTGAATCCAAGCCGTCCCAACCGGAGTTCTGCGTATCATGGCCCCGCGCGCCAACTGGAAGGGCTTCCTACGTCTGTCCCTCGTCACCTGTCCGGTCGCGCTTTACCCCGCCACCTCGGAGAGCGAGAAGATCAGCTTCAATCAGCTCAACCGGGCGACCGGCCACCGTATCAAGTACCTGAAGGTCGACGCCGACACCGGCGACGAGGTGTCCAACGAGGACATCGTCAAGGGCTACGAACTCGACAAGGGCCAGTACATCGAGGTCACCAAGGAAGAGCTTGAGGAGATCGCCCTTGAGTCGACGCGGACGATCGAGATCGACGAGTTCGTCGACAAGTCCGACATCGATCCGCGATATCTGATCCGGCCCTACTACCTGCGTCCCGACGGCAAAGTCGGCCACGACGCCTTCGCCGTGATCCGCGAGACCATCCGGGAGATGGACAAGGTCGCGATCGGCCGGGTGGTACTGACCAACCGCGAGCACATCATCGCGCTCGAACCGATGGACAAGGGACTCGTCGGCACACTGTTGCGCTATCCATACGAGGTCCGCAATGAGGCGGAATACTTCGACGAGATCCAGGACGTGAAGGTCACCAAAGACATGCTCGATCTCGCCAGGCACATCGTCGAGAAGAAATCTGGCCACTTCGATCCCGAGAAGTTCGAGGACCACTACGAGACCGCGCTGATCGACCTCATCAACCAGAAGCGCTCCGGCAAACCGATCACGCCCAAGGAGCGGCCGCGGGCGGGCAACGTCGTCGACCTAATGGAGGCGCTGCGGCGCAGCGTCGGTGAGGAGGCCGCGCCAGCGAAGGCGGCCAAGCCGGCCAAGAAGCCGAAGAAGGTATCAGCTGGCCAGAAGGAAATGCTGATGTCGATCACCGGGAAGAAGCTGGCGAAGGAAACGGCCGCCAAGAAGCCCTCGGCCAAGCCGCAGCGGAAGTCGGCCTGACCCCATCGTAGGAGAGCCGCATGGATATGAAAGAAGCTTCGGCAATGACGGAAGCCTCCGGGTTGACGGACACTCAGGGCGGCATCGAGCGGGCATCGGAAGCTGGGCCGAGCGACCGGGCGGAGCCGCGAGTATTTCAAAGGCACTCACCCCAATCGGACATGGCGGTGCGCTGGGCCGACCAGTTGCGCGAGTTGACCATGAAAGCCCCCCTGCAGTCGCTCTTCGTCGCGTTCCTGCTCGGGGTGTGGGTCGCGCGGCGCTAGGCGAGCCTGCACGCTTCATGGCAAGGAAGCTCAAGACATTTCAGACGTCGCTGGGCTTCTACGATTTGGCGGTCGCGGCACCGTCGATGAAGGCTGCGCTCGAGGCCTGGGGCGCCGGCAGCAATCTCTTCCATCAGGGTTTTGCCAGCGAGACGGATGATCCCGATGTGGTCGCTGCGGCCATGTCTAAGCCGGGAGTGGTGCTCAAGCGGCCGGCGGGGTCGTCCGGGCATTTTGCCGAGCACTCCGATCTACCAATCGATCTAGGGTCCGGCGAGAACCGAACTCAGCGTGAAACGCGTCGGCCTAAGCCGGCGAAGCGAACCGCTCCCAAGATCAGCGAGCGGGAAGCCCGAAAGGCCACAGCCGAATTCGAGAAGGAGCACAAGCGCCGCGATGTTGAGCGCCGGCGAGAAGAGGCCGCCATGGCCAAGGGGCGCGAGCGGCGGGAGAACGCGGTCGCAAAGGCTCAGGCCGCCCTTGATGACGCGAAGGCCGAGCACGACGCGACAACGAGCGCCATCGAAGCGGAGCGCGCGGCTTTGGACATGCGGGCCGAGGACGAGGAGGTCCGCTGGGAGAAGCGGAAGGAAAAGCTCGAGGCCGCCCTGCGCCGGGTGCGGGATTAGCGTCAGAGTGTCGCCTCCGCTCGCTGCGCGGGCCGGTCTCCAACTCGCTCATGAAAGCAATCAACGGTACGGCCCACGCCGCGGAAGCATGCCCCAGCAGAACCATCGTCACGACAGCCTGCGTGAGCATCATCCGGACCTCCGCTGCGCGGCGGCCCAGGGCCGCCGCAGCCGCATGGGGACGCCGCCGGGTCGGGGCGGATCGTCGTCGCCGTCGAGCCCACGCAGAGCCGCGAGGATGTCGGCGAGCCGGATCGTGTGGCCCATGCCGGGAATCTCTCGCAAAGCGGGACAGGATTCGACGGCGAACATGTCGGACGCCCATGACGACAGGATGATCCGCTTCTCCGGTACGGAGAGTTCGTCGTCATTCAGGACGTCCTCCGGAGACGCATAGTGCGCTGCCGGATGGAAGAACGGATTGAGATTGCCGGTGTTCGTGTTGGCGTTGGTCATCGATTGCCTCCCTTTACGCTCCTTTCGTCGGGACGGGTTTCGGTGAGTTTGGGCGGCGGCGATCCGCCGCCCGTGATGGTCTTTACTGCGTGTTGATCGCGATGCGCTTGACGCCCGCTCGCGGGTTCTCTGACTTGGGGACCGAGATCGTCAGGACGCCGTTCTTGAACGAGGCCTCGGCCTTGTCCTCCTCGACGTCCTCGAGTGCGATCTGCCGCTGGAACGAGCCGTAGTGGCGCTCGGTGAAGTATCTGCCTTCGTCCTTGCGCTCGCTCTTCTTCTCGCCGCGGATGGTCAGCACCCCGTTCGCGATTTCGATCTGGACGTCCTTCTCCGTCATGCCGGGAAGCTCGGCTGAGATCGTCAGCGCCTTGTCGGTCTCGCTGAGCTCGATCTTGGGCCAACCGAATTGCCCTTCCATGAGCGGCGACAGGCCCGTCCCGCCGAAGCCGCGGAAGACATCGTCGAACAGCCGGTTCATTTCGCGATGCAGCGTCATGAACGGATCGGTGCCGCGCGCCGGCGCGAGTTCCTGGTTTCTCGACCAGGGAATGAGATCACGAACTGCCATATTTTTCTCCTTCGTTGCATGAGGCAGGGAGCGCGGCCGCGCTTGCGCGCGCCGCGTTCCACTGTCGAACCTCGATCAGGCGTCAGGCCGCCTTCTTCTGCTCGATCTGCGAGGCGGGAGAGGCGCCGCTTCCAATCTGGATCCGGCGCGGCTTCATGGCTTCCGGCACCTCGCGGACGAGATCGATGATCAGCAGTCCGTCGCGGAAGGAGGCTTCCTTCACCTGAACGTAGTCGGCGAGGTTGAACACGCGCCGGAAAGGACGCGCGGCGATGCCCCGGTACAGGTATTCGCCGGCCGCTTCTTCGGGCTTCCTGCCCTCGATCGTGAGCGCATTCTGCTCGGCTGTCACGGCGATGTCATCGGCTTCGAAGCCGGCGACGGCGACCGAGATCCGGTAGTGATCCTCGCTGGTGCGTTCGATGTTGTACGGGGGATAGTGGTCTTCGCTCGCCTGGCGGAGCGTGCTGTCGACGAGGTCGGCCAGGTGGTCGAAGCCGATGGTGGAGCGCCACAGGGGCGCGAAGTCAAAGGTGGTCCTCATAACCAAGTCCTCCAAAGAGCAAGATGGATACAAGGAGCGCAAGGCTGGAGTCAGAGCGGGTCTGGCACCCGGCCCGGCGCCCGCGCCGGACCCGTGAAGGCGCCCGGCACACCGCTCTCGCGGCGAAAAATGACTTAGAAAAACGAGAAGTCGTTTCAAGGGGCGGATCGAAAAAAATCCATGCGGCGCTCGGTCGCGGTGCAGAGCTGTCGACCATTGCGGCACCGCAAACGCCGTTGGGTGATCCGACCAAGGATTTGGGCGTTCTACCGCCGCCGGAATCTTGACTCAGGTATCGCCCCGAATATTTTTGTGTCGGGAAATTCGCTTCCCGCTTTTCAACATCAAGAAGGACCGTGACGACCGTCAGGAGAGACGACGATGCTCGACGAAGACTTTGCCCGCATTCGTGCGCACCGCAACAACATCCACCGCTATCGACGGCTGCTCCAGACGAAGCTGTCGGAGCTGGAACGTCAGTTCATCGAACGACGCCTCGCCGAAGAGCAGACTGCGCTCGATGCTTTGGCCCTCGACACTTTCCCCGTCGCATTCGCGCTTCCGAAAGGCCAGTCAGATTCCGCAAGGATAGGGGCCGAGGGATGAGCGACGTCCGCGAGCTCCTTATCCGCGGCAGCGAAAAGGTCATCGGACACTATCGCCTGCTGCTGGCGAGCGTCAAAACCGAGAGCGAGCGCCAGCTCTATCGGAGCCGGATCGAGCGTGAGCAGCGGCTGCTGGCCGAGTTACAGGGTGGATTCCCCGATCGGTCCGCCGCGTATGATGTGGCGCAGGAAAGGGGGGCTGCGTGACGTCTCAAAGGTCCTCGCGCAGCCCCTTGAAGAACGGGTGCCGCACCTTCCCCTCGGCCGACTTTGCCCGATACTCGACCTCGGCGAGCAGCTTCGGCTCGACCCAGATGCCTTTGTGGGCGATCCGCTTCGAATACGGCTGGGTCTTCCGGATCAGCGGCTTCAACCGCTTCTGCAGGTCGGAGGCGGAGACCTTGTCGAAGCCGTGGTCGACTTTGCCTGCGTAGACAAGGTGCTCTCCCTTTCGCCGCCCGAGATAGATGCCGTCCCATTTCCCCTCGTCGAGCGCGAAGCCCGCGATGGTCAGCGTTTCCCGCTGCGCGCAGGTCTTTTTGACCCAGTTGTTGCCACGGCCGCTGGCATACACGCTGTCGCGAACTTTCGAGATGACGCCCTCCAGGCCGATCTTGCAGGCGTGCGCGAACATCTCGTGACCCTCCATCTCGAAGCTTTCGCTGAACTGGATCCCCGTGCCTGAGACGATCTTCTTGAGCTCGGTCTTGCGCTGGAAGAGCGGCAGTTTCCGCAAGTCGCGACCATTCAGATACAGGAGATCGAAAGCGACCAGGACGATGTTGGTGGACCTTCCTTTCAGCTCGTTCTGCAAGACCGAGAAGTCAGCGGTGCCGTCGGCGGCTGGGACCACGACCTCGCCGTCGACGATCGCCGATGCGGCTTTGATGTGCCAGGCATCGGCGGCGACCTTCTTGAAGCGATGGGTCCAGTCGTGACCGCGCCGGGTGAGGACTTTGACGGCCTCGTTCGCCAGATGTACCTGGACGCGATAGCCGTCGAATTTGATTTCGTGAATCCACCGCGCTCCGGACGGCACCTTCTCGATCGATGATGCCAAGGCCGGTTCTACGAATCCGGGGAATGGCGCCTTGACGCCGATATCGGCCGGCTTCCTACGCGCAAACGCCACGAACGAACTCCACGCAACAAACGTGATTCAAGGTGGCACATGCGGAATCGTTCCGGAACCAGTGAATCCTTGTGACGTTGCTTCGGCATCGTTCAATGAAGGAGCCGACCATGGCAAAGGCAGCGAAGAAGAGCGCGCGAGGACGCAAGCAGGACCGGGCCCGCGTCGCCGGCGGGCAGAAGTACGAAGTCGGTTACGAAGCCAAGAAGACCGGCCGCTCGGCCTCCGCCGTCAAGAAGGCGGTCAAGAAGGTCGGCAACGCCCGCAAGCGGGTCGAGAAGCATCTCGGGCGGTAAGCCAGCAAGGCCGCCTCAGATCCGGTTGGAAAACCGTGTGAACGCGGTCAGCCTCTGCACGCTAGGCTCGACGTCCTGCATGTAGATCTGGGTCCGCAGGAACGCGATCTCATCGTCGAGACCGGTCTCATCGACGTCTATGAACCAGGACTTGGGTCGCCCGTCGCTGCCGTCATTCCAGCGGTAGCCCCTGCGCTTCAAGGAATCCTTGAGCTCGAATGCGGTCTGCTCCGCCCAGACCCGCATAGTCGGCCTGCGAGCGGTCTCCAGCAGCAGCGCCAGTGCCGACGAGCCCATCGTCGGCAATTCGAAAGCGAGTACCTCCAATAGGGCGTGGCAGTCGTCGATGGCGCGGTGCGCATGGTGGAAATAGCCCGCGCCGTTCAACAGATAGCCGAGTTGGGCGCCCGCGAAACCATGTTTGCGCCAGTCGATCTCGCTCATGCTGCAACCCCAAGCTTTGTGCTCGAACACGGGCCAGTAGCGCTCCGCGAACTTCCGGTCGAAACTACTGTTATGCGCGATCGTGATGACTGCCCCGTCGACAAAGGCATTCACAGATGCCTTGTCGATCCGGTGACCGGCCACCATCTCGTCGGTGATGCCGGTGAGTGCCGTCACTTCCGCGGAAATCGGCGCACTCGGCTCGTTGAAGGCGGAGAACGTTTCGCGGACGCCGAGGATGCGACCATCGGCCGAGTATTCGAATTTGACCATCCCGAGCTCGATGATCTCGTCTCTGGCGTGATCGAGGCCGGTCGTCTCGGTGTCCAGCAGGATGCCGGTCCTGCAATCCCGCCCGATGATTGGCTGGGATGCGGCCCGCGGCACCAGGCGCCGCAGCACCCGGTAGTCGGCCGACCGGCTCAAGGCCTCGGCCATGGCTGCCAGATCGTTCGGGTCGTGAAGCATCGATTCTCAGGGATTTCGGCTCTCCAAGGACCGGTGTGCCATAAGAAAGGTCCACAAGGTACCGGAAAAACAAGCGATTCACGACGTTTTCGGCCCATGCCGATCCGATCGAGGCCGGATCCGCTCCGTCGACGTCGCTTCATCCGGATTCATATGGTGCGGTCGCCAATCGCGGCCGCGAGCTCCCGATACAATTTGCGCAAGCACCCCTAAGGCTTTCTCCCGGAGAAGGTTCTCGCGCAACGTTGCGGATAATCTGATGCGGCGCAGCAAACGCTAGGGGTCTGGTCGAAATACCTGGGTGATCCCCTTGCTGGTGCCGCGAAATGGTGTATTTCCAGCGCCCCACAAACTGGAGATTTCCCAATGACCACCTCCGCTGAGATTCGGGCCTTCCTCGAAGAACCGGCCTGCCTTGCAACAATTATGGCCGCAGTCAGGATCGAGCGCTCTCCATTGCACGCCCTCGACACCCTGATCACCGACCGGTTCGGTGAGCTGTCGCATGGCATGCGCCGACTGTTTGGCAAAGAGGTTCGCGTGGTGGTCGAGGAGATCGGCGGCCATCACGAGCGGACGGGAGCGCGAGCAGTAAAGCCGCAAATTAAGGCCCCATCGACCTATGCCGCCTGAGCGGGATAGTAGGACGTTGCTGGGCTTCTACTCCTCGGCCGGGCACTCAGGGCAGGTGTCCCCGATGGAGTCCAGTATGTCGCGCAGCTCCGCAATTGCACCTTCGGAGGAGATGCCCGCTGGTGGATCGCGCCGTGCGACCTCGAAGGCTCGCTCGCGAGCATGCGGATCGGCCCGGTCCTTCGCCCAGCCGTGCTCCTCGCATTCGTGGATGGCGCCTGCCTCCTGCAGCACGTCGATTGCCCACCCGCGCAGCGTGCGGATCGCCGGTCGCCGTTCCTTCGTCATCAGCATCGAGATCCCTCCTGCCGGGACGAATCCCTCTGTCCTTCCCCTCGTTCCGGGCGGTTAGCACGGGTCAGGGATTCGCAAACAGCAGGTCTCGGGCTTGTCCACGTGTTCCGCAGCTCAGAACCCCGCGGGGATTATCGGCTCGTCGGATCATGTGGACCGGGAACGTGGCCGGAGGGAACGACCTGAGATGCGCCGAGGACGTGCTTTTCCTGGTCGTCGAAGAAAATATGCGCCCCCAGGGCCTTCAGTATTGGACCCTTAGGTCGTACGCCCACGAAATGCGCTTCGTCGGCTGGCGTTCCCCAATCACGGAGCGTGTGTACCACGCGGGCATGGGCAGGCGCGTTGCGCGCCGTGACAATGGCAACTCGCACTCTGCTGACGCCCCGGTCGTTCATGAAGATTTGCCGGAGGATCGAGAGCTTTCTCAGGAATTTGCCGAATGGACCGCCGGACATCGGCGTTCTCGCGTTCTCTCGTTCATGCTTCAGGAAAGCCTGCAGGCCGTGAAGCTTGAAGACTTCATCGGATTCCGCGCTGAACACAACGGCGTCCCCATCAAAGGCGATACGAACTTCGTCGCCCGGATCCTCTGGGCGAGCGTCGGGGGCCGTGCCGAGTTTCGCTGCGGCGGCCCCGGCATCTATTGCCGCCCTCACGTCAGTGATCTCGTTGGAGAGAAAGAGATCCAATTCCCAAGCGGAGATGAAAGGGCCGAGCGACCGCCCGCTGGTGAAGCTGCCGGCCTTTATCCCGAGCCCGTATCGGTCGATCGAATTGAACGCCCGAAGGGAGAGGTCGGGTGAATTCCGCGAGAGAAGGAACACCTCTACGTATGGCTTTTGATCTGGCTCGTTCAGTCGCAGAAGTCTCTCCACGACTTCAAAGCCTGGCCCTTTCGCGATGAGGGCGTCCTCTCGCTCGAGCTGCAACGCCGAGTAAGCCATTACCCCTTCGTTCTCGAAAACGGCGTGCTCCTCTTCGAGATTGAAGAGGGCGCGGGTCGAAATGCCAATCCGCAGCGGTTGTGATCTGAGGTTCTCGCGTATGTCGGTCATAAGGCCTCGTCTAGCCGACCTTATCTTCCTTTGCACCTCGGGCGACGATCCGGAGCGTGCCATCCGGAAGGGGGCGCTGCAGCTTCAGAGCTCCCTCGGCGGGCGCGGTCATCCAGGTTTCTACCTCGTCGGGCGTCGTCAGGATCACCGGCATCGCCTTCGGATGAATGGCGCCGACTTCGGCGTTGGGCTCCGTCGTCAGGAACGCGTAGAGATCGTTTGTGGTCTCGCCTTCTTTGACCTTCCTGACAGATGTCCAGTTGGTCCACATGCCCGCGAAGCAGAGGAGCGGGCGGCTCTCGTCAAGCGCGAACCAGATGTCGCCGCCCTCGGCCTTGTTGAATTCGCTGAAGCTGTTGAACGGCACTATGCAGCGGTGTTCCGGACCCAGCCACTGGGTCCAGTGTTTGCTCTTCACGTTGCGGATGTTGGTAGTTCCGGAATCCGGCTCCATCCGAAGCAATTCCTTGAAATCGACGGTCTTGCCCTTGGCCTCTAGCTTCTCGGCCCGCTTCTTCGTCGCGTCCATGAGCGCCTTCTGCGACGAGGGCATGCCCCAGCGGGCGGTCGCGAGCTCCCGGCCCGCAGGGCCGCTGCGCACGATCGGCGCCTGATAATCCGGAAACACGCCTGGCATCGGGGCGAGATTGCCGATGTACCGGTTGACGACACGGAACAGTGCGCTAATGGCGGCTTGGTTGGTGGTGATCGAGTAGAGATTGCGTCAGGTCTCCGGAGCGGCCTGGCGAGGGCGCTGCGCCAACTGTAGCAGCGTCGCCGGCGGCCGGCGATTGGCCTTGGCGCACTTGCTGCAGCGGAGCCGGCTCGCCAGGTCGTGCACGAAGGTGGTCGACGGATGGCGCAGCGCTGCCATGTCGACGTCCCGTTTCGTCTTGCAGCGCGAACATTCGATTTCGAGCCATGGGTGGCCGCCGTTGATCGCTTGGTCGATCGTCGGCGACGGGTCGATCGGCTCGCCGTCCGACCACATGCGCTCGTTCCACGATTCACACAGGAGCCGGTCGGCCTGCTTGATGAGGGCTTCCCCCTTGGCCCGAGCTTGTGCGGATTGAGCGGCCAGGATCGTCGTCATGGCGCGGGCCTTGCCGAGTTCTTTGGCGAGGGCCTTGCGGTCGCCTCCGGAAAGGGGCGTCGGGTGGTGCTTCGGCGCCATCGTCCGGCGCGTCAGGTTTCGTACGACGGCCAGCAGCCGTCTTCCTCATGGCGCCCGGTCCGGTTCGTGCACGTGTTGTCCAGGAGGCGTTGGCCGACGTCTCGCCAGATCGCGTCCGGACCGTACAAGCGGGCGGCATCGACCTTCTGGATCTCGACGGTCCGGCCGCAGCGCCGGCAGCCCACCCTCAGTAAATGTTGAGGAATTTCGCTCAACCGCAGCAGGCGTCCGGACGCGCCTAGGCCCGAATGGCCGCCGTCGGCACCAGCGTCGTCCAGGAGGGCCTGCCAATACTCGGGCGGCAGGTCATCATCCGGAGCCAGCCCAGGCGCGGGAGAAGCCTTCCTGGCAACGGCGGCGGCCATCTTGTCTATCTGCTTGGGTGTCGGCATGCGCCAGCTCGCGGGGTGGTCGGTCATGTCGACTATAGAACATATCAAGAACATTAGAGTCGAGAAACGTTTTCGATCCTCTCCCCGGGCAACATCTGTTGACAGGAAGAATTTTAGCTTCCCATCGCTGAAAAAATCCCGGGAGAGCTTCGGCATTCCTCGAAAGTCCATGCCCTAACTCAAGAATTTGCATTGGCGTTCGCCCAGGTGTGTGCAAGCTTTATGCAACCAAAATCATAAGCTGGGGCGGCAGGGGAAATGGAACGGCTGGACTTTCGGGCGGGCGGCGCACCGCTATGATCACGCTCGATCCCGTACAAGCGGCGATGCTGCGCGACGCCGCAACCGAGGCTATCGAGGTCGGTGGTGATCGTGGCACCGGCAAGTCGACGCTCGCTATGGCGATCGCGGCGCAGGCGGTCGGTCAAGGCCGATCCTGCCTGCTCGTCGGCAGGAGCGATGTCCTCGATAGGCCAGCGCAGTTTCGGACGCTGGCGCAGGTTCATCCCGTTCTTTTCGAACGCGCGCATGCCGACCGCCAGGAGGGAACTCGCGCCATCGCGTCTTCCGAACACGATGCGCTTGGCGCTCGCGCGAATCTCGATCCTTTTGGGGCGCGAACCGCAATGGCGGTGCTTCCGCGCGTCCGACAAGTCGTACGGATGCACGATCTTGCGACTTCCGAACTCGACGAGTCCTCTGCAACGCGTCAGGCTCCCAGTGTGTCAATCGGCCTGCAAATTTGGCTCTGACGCAGTTTTGGTGCAGCTGGGTTTATTCTGCGCCGATTAGTCTGGCTTGAAGCAGATCGATTTTGCCACGGCCGTACATTTGGCGTCTGACGAGCTTGAGGCGCGTGATCTGCCCCTCAGTCTGTCCGTTGGACCAGGGCGAGGTGATCGCCGCCCGAACCGCCGCTTCATCGTTCGTTACGCCGCGGGCGAACGATGCAACAAGACTGGCGCGAGCGCGCTCGATCCATGGGACGAGGCCCGCCTCGGTCTTGCGTCGGATCATCAGGTGGAATTCGGCGATGATCTCGCGTGCCTCGACCAGGGGTGGCACGCCAGCTTCTACCGCAGCGACGGTCACCGTCTCTGCCTTCGATAGCGTATCCCGTCCGACGGTCATGAGACGAGCGATCGTTCTGGCCGATGGAATCCGATGAAGGGTTTCGACATCAGTCTTTTCGGCCCGCCGTCTACGAGTCGTCCACTCGCCGACAACACGAAGGGAGCCTCGGAAACCGCGCGCCCGTAAGCGGCGCCAAAGTTCAGCGCCGTTTCGGCAACCGGCTGCCCATTGGTCGTCGAGCCATGGCAGGTGCTGATCGAGAGAGCTCTCCCGGGTCCGGAAGACATCATGGCGTTCGCCGCGGATCACCTGTCGCACCAGCCCCCTGCTGTGGCCCGTCTGGCGCACTATCTGCTTGATCGGCGTCCCACCTTTCGACAGGCTCAAGATGGTCGCGTTAGCCTCCTCGCGCCGGAGATAGCCCTCATATTGGAGACGCTCCGCAGCTGTTAGCAGCTCGGGATTGATCGTAGTTGCTCCGATTGCGCTGCGGATCTGGCGCATCGATTTTCGGACGGCATCGAGGTAGGCCCGGCTGGCGTTCTCCATCAAATGCCAACGATCTGCGACCTGTACCGCGTGCGGCAGGGCCTTTGCTGCGGCTTCGCCATATCCTCCACCGCGGTCACGGGCGACGATCGCGATCGTGGGATGGGCGGCGAGCCAGGCCTGGGCGGTCGCGGGCTCACGGTCCGGCAGCAGGGTGACCACCCGGCGCCTTTCCAGGTTGCAGATGATGCTGGCGTATCGGTGATTGCGCCGCCAGGCCCAATCATCAATGCCGATAATCCTGAGCGGGTCAGCCGGCGGACGGCTACGGCGTCGAACCACGCGAAGGAGCGTATCCTTGCTCACCGGCAGCATCAGCCGTTTTGCGAAGCCTGCCGCCGGTCGTCCGCCAAGAGCCAGACCGAGGTGATGGACAATGGAGTCCAGCCTCGCCGTGCGTCGCGCTGATGGAGCCAGCACCCCTTCGTCGAAGCGCTCAGTAAAGATTTGGCGCCCGCACAGGACGGCGTCGCAGCGGAAGCGGCGGGCGACCACCAGGAGCTGTACGATCCGCCCCGAAAGCGGGAGGTCAGTCACGCGTCGCCGATACCGGCTATGGACACGCTGTTCCGCACAAGGGACACAGGCCGACGCTTCCGGACGCCCGGATCTCAATCACGGCCTTATCACCTTCGTAGTACGCACTCTCTACAACAAACCCACGCGGCACCAGACTGGAGCGGTGGAGTGCTTGCTGCATGGCGTTGATTCTCCTCCAATCAAAGCGCCACGCATCCCCCAAACTGCATCAAAAGTGAGTCAGAGCCAATATTGCAGGCCGAATGACAATTGTAGTCTCCTCTCGGTATTATTGTCGTCGATCAGGCCTCGTAGACGTGCACTTTGCTTGCACGCAATATGGAGGTACGACAAATTCGGTTTGGGAACGATAGGACGATGGTGTCGACGATACTTTAGCGTCAGCGATCCAAGAACGCGGCGGCGTTTCACCTGCACCGCTCTGGCCGCCGTCAATGGGAAGGACAGAGAGAGGATCGCGTCTACGATGTCGGATGTCTCAGCCATGCGGACAAGCGGAAACAGGGCGCCCAACTGGTCGGGCGTCGGGATGCATCGGCATCTTGATGATTGCCGGCACGACGGCATTCAAGCGCATGGAGCCGGATGCAGGTGGGAGAACTCGGATTTTGGACATGGCGAGTGCTTGGCTCTGACTCGTGCTCAATAACTTGAAATACACTGGGTCTGTAAAGGACGACGATGAGTGCGATAGCGCGCTCAAGGGTGCCTTAGCTCTTTTTGCCGTCGACAAAATCGAGGACGGCAAGAAGTTGTTGGGCCTCATCGCCGGCAGTGCAGAGGCTCATGCAACGTTCCCTGGCTGACACGAATTCACTTCAACGCCCCGACCTGGGATTTCGAGCGCTGAGCTCGCTCTCAAGCCGCGAGATTTTTGACAGTTAGTCGTTTTCCGCAGCGAGGCGCCTTGACGGTTTTCGTCGAAACTAACGCGCAACTAACGCGCTGCACAATGGCGTGTGCCAGATCGCGTGGCCGCGTTGACTTCCTACTTTCTTGCGATAATGTATAGACATATTAGGTTGAGGAAGCTGCGCCATGCCGCCAATCTATATCTCTTACCTGAACCGCCTCGACATCGACGAACTCAAGATTACCAACGACGAGATACTCGCGGCCATCGAAACGAGCCTTGCGGCGCAAGGAAGAGGTGACACGGTTATCGAGCCACGGATGCATCTTGAGCCAGGTGTCGCAAACGGGCATTTCAACGTTTTGCGCGGGGCTATAAAGGCGCCGATCGACCGAGCTGGGGTCAAGATCGTCGGCGACTTCGTAGACAACTACAAGCTTGGTCTTCATTCGGAGCTTGGTGTTCTGGCATTATTTGACCCCTGGACCGGCGCTCCAAAGGCAATCATGGATGCCAGCGGTATCACCGATATGCGAACAGGGGCGGTCACGGCAATCGGCGCCAAGTATTTGGCGCGCAAGAACTCCAAGGTTCTTGGTCACATCGGTGCCCGGGGGACTGCCTATTGGAATGTCCGGCTGCTGGATCATCTGTTCAATTTCGACGAGATCCGCGTCCATTCGCGCCGAGAGGAGAGCCGCAATAGTTTTGCGGCACGGCTCAGCCAGGATCTAGGCAAAAAGGTAGTGGCAACAGCGGATTGGAAATCGTGCCTTGAGGGGGCCGACATAGTGGTCGAGGCGTCCCGTCTCGACAAGCCGACGCCGATGCTTAAAACCGAATGGATCAAAAATGGCGCCTTTGTCGTGCCTTACGGAACGATGAGCGCAATCGAACTTTCGCTGACCGATATCATGACGAAGCTGGTCGTCGATGATTGGGGGCAGTGCAAGGGCGGAAAGTTCGGCAGCCTTCGTGCTCACGTCGAAACGGGCAAGCTTTCCGAAAAGACGCTTCATGCCGAACTAGGCCAGATTGTCGCTGGTCTGAAGCCGGGCCGTGAGAGCGATGCGGAAACCAATCTCCTTTGGCATCGCGGGCTCTCGCTGTCTGATATCGCGTTGGGCCACGCGATGCTGGAAAAGGCCGAACGGGTTGGAGTGGGGCAGCGCTTGCGCTTTGCCTAAACGCTGGTCCTGACATGCGCTACACCGCCAATGCGCGAATGTATTCGGTAAACTCCGAGGCAGCGGCCGCGTGGAAGGAGTTGTTCAGCTGGCTCGCTCGCGACAGCGGCGTCGATCTCGATATTATCGATCATGCCTTTCCGCTTGCCTTGGCAGATCTGTGGTTACGCCAAGACCTCGGCTGCGCCTTCATCTGCGGATTTCCGTTCATGTTAGCGACACGCCGGCTCAAGCCGGTGGTCGCGCCCATTCCCTCGAAATGTTCGATTCCGGGACGCCCGTTTTATGCCACGAGGCTTCTGGTGCGCTCAGCCTCGGAATTCCACGCGATCGAGGACACTTTTGGCGGTAGGCTAGGGTACACCGTCCAGGACTCTCATTCTGGTTATAACGCGCTGCGTCACCACCTGCTGCCATACTACCGGCGGCGACGCACCAAGCTCTATCGCGAAAGTGTCGGTCCGCTGACGACCCCACGACGGGTCATAGACGCGATTATCGCCGGCGATATCGACATTGGTCCGCTCGACAGCTACGCGCTGGACCTGATGATCCGTCACGAACCGGAAATTGGCTCCCAGGTCCGGATCGTTGCGACGACCGAACCAGCGCCAATACCATTTCTAGCGGCTGCACCTGGCTGCCCCGACGATATCGTTGAGGAGTTGCAAGCAACGCTCACGACCTTTGGAAAGTCGCCCGAGTCCGCTCTCCTGAGGGATCAATTGTGTCTGGACGGCTTCGCTCCCGTCGAAATTGGCGACTACGAACTGATGTTGCGTTGGGACACCGAGGCGCGCTCGGCGGGCTACGCCCATCCGATCTGACCGCGGCATATACGGAGCAGCGCAAGATAACATCCAGTTTCGGCTGCCGGGGTGACTTTACAGTTGCCGTCGCTTTCGCGCGCCAAGATAGCGGCGTCACCGCGCGCCAGCGTTGCCTTCGCACCGAAGGATTGAAGGTTGACGTCGCCAAATGATGCGACGACTACCGCGACATCGTATCTCATAAAGTCGCAAACTGTCGGTTGCCTGATGTGCACGAGCCGATGCTCAAACGCGCCGCGCAGCGTCATGACATTAAGATCCCTGATCTCGCCAGCGTGCAGGCGAGCGGCCGCGCGGGTGTCGCCGGGAAAGTTCACCGGTTCGGCATTGCGATCAAGTACAATTGGCGCAGAATCTCCTATCGTCAGGGATAGTCCGTCCCCCTCGAGGACAGCGAGGGTACGGTCAACGCCGGGAAATTCAGAGAAAGGCCCATCCGAAGCCACGCGCGCCGTACTGATGCGCCAGTCGAATGCATCCAGCGACGCGCTTGGTGGCGAAATAGCAATCTCTGTCGTCGAACCGCCTCCCTTCTTCCAAGGCGACGTTCGACATTCAGTGGTGCGAACGATCTTCATGACGGCTCGAGATTGATCTGGATCGAATTGTTGGCACAGGTCCATCGCCTGGACATACTTGGCGTTATTCCAGAATTTGTCTATACATATGGATGGGATTTCTAGGCTTGCTCTGAAGAGGCCGCTTTTGCAGGCTTCGGTTGCTTTTTTTCAAGCTGGCCTTGTTGTGGCGGCAGCCATGGTCGGTTGCACAGGATCGGATGTTGCGCTTCCACCGCCGACTTGGAGATCTATTCTTAGAATGAGCACGGTAGCAAAACGGGGAAGTGGGACGGGGACGACCCTCCATCAACGCATCCGGGGCGACATTGAAGGCCGCATTCTTTCGGGCGAGTGGCCGCCCGGCTACCGGCTTCCGTTCGAGCATGAGATTATGGAGACATATTCGTGCGCCCGCATGACGGCGAACAAAGTCGTTTCGGCGCTGGCAGCGTCCGGCCTGGTAGAACGGCGCCGCCGAGCTGGCAGCTTCGTCGCACGTCCGAAAGTCCATTCTGCCGTACTGCAGATCCCCGATCTCAAGGCTGAGGTCGAAAGTCGCGGCGAGCGGTATGGCTACGAGTTGCTTGACCGGCAGCAGCGAGGCGCAACTAGAGAGGACATAGGGCGACTCGAGGTTCATCTTCGCGAAACAATTCTGGCGGTACGCTGTCGTCATGACGCCGCGGAGCAGCCCTTCGCGCTAGAAGATCGCTTGCTGAATCTGAAGGCGGTGCCTGATGCTTCTCGTCAGGACTTTTCGGTCGTGCCGCCAAGCACATGGTTGGTCGACCACGTGCCGTGGACTGAAGCCGAGCACCGCATATCCGCGTTCAACGCTGATGCTGCCGTTGCCACCGAACTTGCGATAGACGTGGGGACAGCATGTCTCGTCATCGAACGATGGACGTGGCGCAACGGTGAGCCAATTACTGCGGTGCGATTTACCCACCCCGCGCAACTATATGACCTGGTCGCCAGATTTACCCCGAGCGGCTAGTCTTTCCGTTATCCGGTAGCTTGGTCGCTTCGAGATCGTCGGCAGAGCGGATCATTTCGCTTTGGCTGCTTCGACGTACTGGTTCGTCCACAAATCGTTCTCGGAAGACTTTGCGTCGAACTCCTTGCCGAAGTTGGTCCCTACCTCCTTCGCGAAAGTCAGCGCATTCTGCATGCTCTGAACGTCAATTTTACCGCCATCGACGACGCCGCTGTTCATCGTCTTGAGCGCGGCGGCAATAGCTTGGGGATCCGCTTTTGCGAAGAACTGCTTTTGTATCGCGCTCGCAGTCTCGTCCGGCTTACCTACCGCCGCAGCACCGCCTTCTTGCAGGGCCTTTGCTGTCTTTGCGATCAGATCGGCCGTCGCCTGGCTAATGGGTTTCTTGGCGACGAGCACCAGGTAGGGCTGGTTGGCAAGCAGCGGGAAATCGTCGCCAAGCGACACAAGTACAACGCCAGTTCCGGCCTTTTCGGCGAGGAATCCTTCCGGTGGAGACAGCACAAAGGCGTCGATCCGCTTTGCCTCGAGCGCGGCTTGAATGGCTGTTGGATTACCAACCTGAGCCACCTTGAGGTCGTTCTTTGGATCAAGACCGCCTTTGCCCGCGAGCCAGCGCGCCGCGATCTCCTGCGCGCCTGCAAGCGCAGTTGCGCCGACGAGCGTGCCCTTCATGGCAGCGAGCTTTTTCTCCAACGGATCGGTTGTCTTAACGCCGGTGCGTTCCAATAGTGCGGGTGAGACAACAAGCTGGAGCGTGACCTTCGACATTAGGGAGTAGACGATTTCGAAAGGCTGGCCCTTTGCCGCTGCTCGCAGCATCGAATCGGGGCCGACAGCCGCAAGTTCGATGTCGCCGGAATCGAGCGCAGCCAGCGCAGAGGCGTCGCCGCCGGGCAACGCAACGACTGTTGCTGTCAGTCCGTTTGACTTGAACGTGTCTAGAGCGCGGGCCGACCAGATAGGTAGGAAACTCAAAGTTGGAGCGCCTAGCCCGATCCGCACCGCTTGCTGTGCATTGGCCAGACTGGACGCCATCGCCAACGTAGCCCCGATGACGGCAACCTTTGCTACGCTAAGGATCGTGCGCATGAAGATCTCCATTTTAAATGTCGACCGGACCGGTCCCCGATAGCGAGCGCCACCGCAGCAGACGGCGCTCGAGGCGACCAGCAAGGAAGTTCGCTACGGTTACGAATGCAAGGAGGATTACGATCCCGGCGAATACGCCGGCCGGATCATATGTCGACGAGGCTTCGTGGATGAAGAGCCCCAGCCCCTGGGCGGAGGAGGTAAACTCACCAACAATCACGCCGATGACACTGTACGGAATCGCAAGCCGCATACCCAACATGACGAACGGGGCGGCTGCCGGGAGAAATACGTGATAGGTGAGCTGTCGCTGGTTTGCTCCCATCACCAGGGTCAGATTGACGAGTTCGCGATCGACGCTGCGGACGCCAGCGAACACGTTGTAAAAGACTAGAAAAAACACCATGATCGACGCGAGCGCGACTTTCGAGCCCATCCCGATACCAAACCAAATGATGAAGAGCGGCGCCAGGGCGATCTTTGGCACGCCATAAAACGCCATCACGTATGGTTCGAAAATGCGCGCCAGACGGGGCGACCGGCCGAGGGTGTAGCCGCCGACCACACCGCCTGCGACGCCAAGGACGTAACCGAGCACAAGCTCCTGGCCGGTGGTCCAAAGATGCGGATAGATCTCACCCGAGGCAAACAGCTCGTAGAGGCGTTGGGCGACCGCGGTAGGCTTGCTGACGTAGATCTCTTTGATCAGTCTTCCGGACGAGTACTGCCAGAACAGAAGCAGAGCGACGCCCGGCAGAAGTTTCAGAAAAAATTGAAGCGTCCTGACAATGTTTGCGGGGAGAGCTCGGCGAGGTGGCTTGGCATCCGTGGAGGTGGGATACGCCAGGTCGGTCATCGGCTTGCCCTCGCTCAATGAACTTGTCCGGTGTCGATCTGCGAACGGAACTCGGTCCACACGGCGTCGTAGGCGGCGTCGAAACCTGGATTGCGAAATGGCTCGAACATATTGCGTGGCCGCGGGAGATCGATTGGTATGTTAGCGAGTAGGCGGGATGGCCGCTGGCTCAGTACGACAACGTGATCGGCGAGCAGAACGGCTTCCGTGATGTCGTGTGTTACGAACACGACGGTCGCTCCTGCTTCCATGGACAGCTTCTGCAAATCGCTCTGCATCACCATGCGAGTTTGCGCGTCGAGCGCCCCGAAAGGCTCGTCCATCAGTATGATATCTGGACGGTAAACCAGCGTTCGCGCGATCGAACCGCGCTTCTGCATGCCGCCAGAAAGCTGGCTGGGATAATAGTGTTCAAAGCCCTTGAGGCCGACGGAGCCGAGCGCGTTCGCGACCCGCTTACTGCGTTCCTCGGTCGCAACGCCCCGCAACAAGAGGGGAAGTTCGACGTTCTCGGACAGGGTCTTCCAAGGGAATAGTTGAGCTTGTTGAGGCACGAAGCCGACTTCGGTGTTGATCGAAGCGACCACGCGGCCTCGATGGCGTACCGCACCGCGGGTTGGGATCAGGAGCCCGGCCGCCATCTGGAGCAACGTACTCTTGCCGCACCCGCTGGGACCGATAACCGCGACGAATTTCCCACGATCGACCTCGAAGCTGATTCCATCGAGCACACGGATGTTCGCGCGCTGTCCCGGGGACGGAAAGTCCTGTCCGATCCCGTCGAAGGCGAGTACGCGGTCGGTCATTCCGGTTACCCCTTATTCGAACATGTCTATACATAATCGAAGCCACCAGAATGAGCAAGTTGGCAGGGGTGATGAGATTTCGAGCTATTGAACGCTGGGTGGTCTTCAAGAAAGTTGGAGCCAAACCAGCGTAGGGTCCGTCGACATGGCGCACACCATCGCTGCAAGGTCTCTATCTGGTGGCAAGTTCGCCCTTTGGTTGTCCGCCGTCGGTGCTTACCTGATCGTGCAGCGAAGGCTTACCAATGGTCAGACCTTATTCTGTGCCGATTTCCCGTCAAATCCAACGGCGTCTGGAATGACCTCAATCTAGCAGCAGGCGCCGGTGTGAAGCTCAACGCAGAAGTCGCTAAAGGGATCTCCGCCAGGAGCGGTTGTCTGTTCGCACCGCCGCCACTCCGACGCGGGCAGGCGTGAAACGATGTCGGAGAAGTCGAATCGCAATCGGCGGATGGTCGTACGGGCGATGGGAATCGATCTCGGCTGGTCCGTTGGGTCGGGCAACACGCCAGTTGACGTCCGGCCGCACGGCCGCGAGGGTCACGCCAGCGGTATTCCATTCGGATACACAAAGGTCATGATAAATCAGAGCCAAGGTGCTTGCCTAGCAAATGCCGGCGGGAGCAACATGCGGCGGTGCAGCGTGGGTTTCGTATCTCCTATCATCCTGTTCGATGCAGGATAAGCCCGACGCGACGCATCTCGACAAGTCGCAATTGCATGACTATCAAATCTGCCGTTGGCGAACGGCACCCCGAGGAATGAACGTGACCAAGTCGACCGCGCGCAAGCGCCAATCCGCAACGACTGCCCTCCGTGCAGCAGCGGCAGAGGCGCCGAGGCGTCTGCGGTCGGACGGTAGCGTCACCGAGGCGACCTATCGAAAGCTTCTAGACCTGATTGAATCGCAGCAACTTGCGCCGGGTGAAGTAATCGAGGAGCGACGCCTGGCACTTCGTCTGAAGGTGTCGCGTACTCCGCTGCGTGCAGGAATCAGCCGTCTGCTCGGCGAGGGTAGGCTGGAACAGCTCTCGAATGGCTCGGTGATCGTTCGCAATATCGGCGTCGCCGAATTGCTCGAACTGATCCATCTGCGACTCATTCTTGAAAGCGAGGCGGCTTCACTTGCCGCGACCCGTATCAGCCTCGATGTGCTGCAGCCGATCAAGGCCAGCCTTGAGAAGATCGTGTCCACCGCTGAAATCACCAAGGCCAAACACTGGACGCTGGACGACGAGATCCACGACCAGATCGCCAGTCATTGCGGCAACCGCTCTCTCGCCGCCCTGATCGGAGAGACCCGCCGCAAGATCAGGATGTGCAACGTCGAGCGGCGTCCCGAGCGTCTGTTGCCGGCGTGTCGCGAGCATCTTGCCATTGTTGACGCCATCATCAAGAGAGACGCGGCGGTAGCGCGCCATGCCATGATCCAGCATCTCACCAATGTCCGCCAGGGCATGCTGGAAACGTTCGGGATATTCTTGCCCGACAGTCACGGCTGATCGCCATCTCTGCAAGGTCCCTGGCCAGCGCAGGCTTGTTCAACCGCGCTGCATTCTGCTCGATTTTTCACCTTCGATTGCCGCCGATGTGCGCGGAGGTCGCTGCTTGCGACCTTGACAAAGCAATAACGCTGAGGCCCAATGGTATACCACTGGTATAATGAGCCGGCCTGTACCGGCGCCGGGACATCAGCTCTCATGAACGATTCTCCTTCGTATACGGTTTCGCTCGAGCCGCTGTCCGCCGCGGCCTTTGCTCCTTTCGGCGACGTGGCTTCGCGTCCGACCGGCGAACGAAGGCGCTACCTTCCGACCATGCAGAACCGTGCGGACGAGGCAAATTCGTTCTCGCTCTGGATCAGCGGAGCGGTGACGTTGGGACGACTTCCACTGCGAGCTACCATGCTGGAGCGGCACCCATATTCCGCGCAGACCTTCGTGCCGCTCGGCTCCGCGCGCTATTTGGCCGTGGTCTGCTCAGCCGCACCTAATGGTGATCCTGACCTGACGACGCTGCGCGGGTTCATCGCGAGCCCCGACCAGGTCGTCACTTACGCGCGCAATGTGTGGCATCATCCGATGACTGTGCTCGACGCCCCCATGGAGTTTGCGGTGGCGATGGGGCTAACCGGCCTGCACGACGATGATGTGTTCTTCGGTCTCGATGTCGCGGTGACCATCGTGATGCCGCCAGCAGGCTCATAGGAGGCAAACAACCGTGCCCGCTCAGGCTGATCACGATCGCGATTTCATCGGCTATGGACGTAATCCGCCGGATCCAAAATGGCCTGGCGCTGCGCGCGTCGCGCTCAATATCTGTATCAACTATGAGGAAGGGTCGGAGGCGTCGTTTGCTGATGGTGACGGCGTCAGCGAGACGGCGCTGACGGAGGGCGGGGGCGGCTTCGAGGGACGGGATCTCGCTGCGGAATCGATGTTCGAATATGGCAGCCGCGTCGGCTTCTGGCGGCTGATCCGGTTACTGGCGGAGCGCGGCATGACCGCCACCGTGATGGGTTGCGCCCTCGCGCTGGAGCGCAACCCGGAGGCGGCCGCGGCCATCCGTGAGCATGGATACGATGTGTGCGCCCATGGCTGGCGCTGGGAGCGGCATCAGCATCTCCGCGAAGATGAGGAGCGCGAGCGGATCAGAAAAACGATTGCGAGTCTCACCCGGACGACCGGTGAGCGGCCGCTCGGCTGGTATTGCCGCTACGGCGCGGGCGTGAACACCCGCCGGCTGGTGGCCGAGGAGGGTGGCTTCCTTTACGATTCCGACGCCTACAATGACGAACTGCCGTACTGGACCACCGCCGCGGGCAAGCCGCATCTGATCGTCCCGTATGGTCTTGTGAACAACGACGCCAAGTTCATCCGTGGCGCGATGACGACGGCTGACGATTTCTTCGTCTATCTGAAAGATGCCTTCGACATGCTTCATGCCGAAGGCGCAAGCGCGCCGAAGATGATGTCGGTGGGCCTGCACACCCGGATCGCCGGCCATCCGGGCCGGGCTGCGGGCCTCGCGCGGTTTCTCGACCACGTCGCCAAGCGTGATGCGGTCTGGATTTGCCGGCGCGCCGACATTGCCCGGCATTGGATTGCCACCCATCCCGCACAACCCGTGAAGCCTTGAGCATGGAAGGACCCGACCGATGACGCTCCGATCGAAGCATCTTGTAATCGCCTTGATCCTGGCCGGGATCCAGGTCGCAGGCTGGAACCCGGCTCACGCTCAGGAGGCAGATCATCCCTCCGATAAGCCGCTGGTGGTCGCGTCCGATTTTGGTGTCGCGCCATGGATGGTCCGAGGAGCGAACGGACCCGAGGGCTTCGGCGTAGATCTGATTAACGAGATAGGTAAGGAACTCGGCCGTTCGAAGGTCGAAATCGTCGACATCAACTTCTCGGGGCTGTTTGCGGCGTTGTTTGCCAAGCGGGTCGAATTCCTGGTCAACCCGCTCAACCTGACAGCCGAACGATCCGAGCGGATGCTCTATACCGAACCGCTATTTACCACCGGAAACGGCTTTCTGGTCCGTGTCGCCGACGAAATGAAAGGCTTTGAAGATCTAAAGGGCAAGGCGGTGGCAGTGAATCGCGGCACGATCTCAGACACCTGGGCGACCGCGAATGCCGAAAAGTACGGGTTCGAGGTGCAGCGTTACGATACCTTTCCGGACAGCGTGCAGGCCGTGCTGACCCGGCGCGCGTTCACCGCGCTGAACGAGATTCCGACGACGGTGTATGCGGCCAGCCAGAACAAAACGATCAAGGTTGGCCACAAGGACTTCAACGGCCGCAACTTCGCCTATGCGTTCCGTTTGGAGGACGCCGAGTATCGCAACAAGGTCGAGAGCGTGATTGAATGCATGAAACTCGACGGGCGGCTGCGCAAGCTGCACGAGAAGTGGTACGGGGCCGCTCCGGATCCCGGCTCGGCGATCGAGACGGTGTTTTTCGGCTACGGGCCTCCCGGCTTCAAAGGCTTCGAGCCGACCGCCCACATTCCGGCGTGCAAGAAGTAGCCAGGCACGAGAGCCGGATCGCAAGGCGGTCCGACCGCCACTTGGTGACAGCCGATGGACCGCATTCTCGAGTACTATTTCAATCCGAAGGTCATCGCGCTCGCGTTTCCGGACGTGCTGGCGGGATTTCGCGTGACGGTCGCCGTCGCGCTGCTGATTTTCGTGTTCGGCATCGCGACCGGGTTGCTGTTGGCGCTGCTTCGTTGTGCCAACCTGCGGCTGTTGAACGCGTTGATCGTTGTTTACGTGGACGTGCTGCGGACGTTGCCACAACTCGTCATCATCGTGTTCATCTATTTCGGTCTGCCGTACGTGGGTCTCACCCTCTCGCCATTCGTGACCACGGTGCTGTCGCTGGCCATGGTGCTGTCGGCGTTCAGCAGCGAGATATTCTGGTCAGCCATCATGGCGGTGCCCCGCGGACAATGGGATGCAGCGAGCGCTCTCGGATTTGGGTGGTTACGCACGTTGCTGCAGATCATTTTGCCTCAGGCCTTCCGGCTCGCAGTGCCGCTTTTAACCAACCGGGCGATCTCGATCAGCAAGGGCACTGCACTGGGCACCGCGGTGTCATTGCCGGAAACCCTGGGCCAGGCGCAGAGCGTGACTGCAATTGTCGCGAACCCCTCGCCACTGACGCTCGCAGCGGCCTTTTATGTGCTGTTCTTTCTGCCGCTCGTAGTTGCTAGCCGATGGATCGAGCGGCGATCGGCGCAAGGACGATGAGAGGATGTAATGCAAGCGCTGCTTGACAATTTTGCCGACGTCGACGCGCTGATGCGGGTTTATCCGCTGCTGCTGCAGGGCCTGCTTTACACCCTGGCCCTGGCGCTGGTGGCTCTGCCACTCGGCCTCCTGCTAGGTCTTTCCATCGCGGTGGCCTACAGCTTCCACCATCGCTGGCTGAACGTCGCTCTGCTGGTCTATATCGATGTCTTCCGGGCGTTCCCGGTGGTAGTGCTCCTGATCCTCGTGTTCTATGGCCTGCCGTTTCTCGGTTTGACCCTGGGCGGATTTGCTGCCGCCATTCTCGCGATCGTGCTTAACAATTCCGGCTATTACGGCGAAATTTTTCGCGCCGGGATCGCGTCCGTGCCTCGAGGTCAGTACGAGGCAGCGCGCGCGCTGGGCTTCAAGCCGCTGCATGTCGTGCTCTACATCGTCCTGCCGCAGGCGATACGCAATGTGCTAGCGCCGCTGGCCAGCAATTCACTGGAGCTGATCAAGGCCACCTCGATCGGTGCGCTGGTCGCGCTGCCAGAACTGCTGCGCTCGGCACGCGTCGCTCAAGAGCAGACCTATAATCCGACGCCGCTGATGGCGGCGGCGGTGATTTTCTTCGTCCTGCTGTATCCGATCGCGCGTTGGGTGGCGCGTCTGGAGCGGCAAGCACTGGTAGCACGGTAAGCTATGGCCACGTTGATCACGGGCGGTGCCGGATTCATCGGACTCGCGCTGGCGGAGCGTTTGCTGGCGGCGGGCCAGCGTGTCGTGCTGTTCGACTTGGCGCCGGCCCCGATGGAGCTGCTGGCGCGATCTGAGCTTGCAGGCGCCGTCTGCGTCAACGGCGATGTCACGTGCCAAACCGATCTCGACGAGGCGCTGGCAGCTGCGCCAATCGACCGCATAGTCCACGCGGCCGCAGTGACACCGAATGAGCAGCGTGAGCGTACGGATGCTCGCCGGATCGTCGACATCAATGTCGGCGGTACCGTCAACCTGATGGAGCGCGCGATCGCGCATGGCGGAATTCGGCGTATCGTCGTAGTGAGTTCTGTTGCCGTCTACGGTTTTTCTGCGCCCACCCCGTCCGGCTGTTTTGAGGAGGCGATCAGTCATCCGGCGCCCGCCGCACTCTACGGTATCAGCAAGCTTGCGGCGGAACAGGCGGCGATCAGGATCGCGCATCTTCACGGCTGCGACACACGGATCGTCCGGCTTGGCCCGGTCTATGGTCCTTGGGAATTGCCGACCACGGTGCGAGATGCGCTCAGCCCGCACCACCAGGTCCTGCAGGCACTACAGTCTGGTCACGAGGCGGTGCTACCGCGTGCGATGCGCGCCGACTGGATCTACTCGCGTGATGCCGCCGCCGGTATCGCTGCAGTCGCCATGGGTGTGGCCCTCGACCATGCGATCTATCACGTCGGTGGCGGCTGCGTGTCAGACCTGCCGAGCTGGTGTCGAACGTTGGAGGCTCGCTTTCCGGATTTCCGTTGGCGATTTGCCGCATCGGGTGAGACCGCTGGCATTGTCTACAACCTGCCTGCCGATCGCGCGCCATTGAGTATCGCGCGACTTACCCGCGACACCGGCTCCAGCCCGGCCTTTCCGGTGAGCGAGGCGGCCGCTGACTATTTATCTTGGATGGGACTTAACGGCAGGGCTTCCGGGGGGGCGTCATGACCGGGCGACTACTTGGCAAATCGATCGTGATCACAGGGGCATCGTCCGGTATTGGGCGCGCGATCGCCTTCCGTTTTGCTGCCGAAGGCGCACGGCTGGTGCTGGCCGATGTCACCACCGATGTGCGTGAAGGCGGTGTTCCAACCATCGATCGGCTGCGGGCAGCCGCGCACGAGGCAGAATTCATCCGCACTGACGTGTCGTCCGAAAGCGAAACTCAAGAGGCGATTGGGCTGGCCGTGCAGACCTTCGGGCGGCTTGATGGTCTCGTTAACAATGCGGCCATCGGGATCGGCAAGCCCTTGCTCGAGACCAGCCTTGACGAGTGGAACCGCGCCTTTGCGGTCAATCTCACCGGCGTATTCTTGATGAGCAAGGCTGCCGTCGCAGCGATGCTAAAGCAGGAGGCGCGCAACGGCGTGCGCGGCCGTATTGTCAACATCTCATCTCAACACGGCATGATCGCCTGTCCGGAGGATATCGCCTATGGCACTTCGAAGGCCGGCGTAGTCTACATCACCCGGCAAATCGCCGCCGATTATGCGCGGGATCATGTCATCTGTAACGCGGTGGCGCCCGGCAAGATCGTGACGGGCAAGCCGGGTCGCGCCGCAGAAGCACGCTGGATGGACTATTCACGCAGCCGCACGCCGATGCCGCGCCTCGGCGCGCCCGACGACGTCGCCGGGGCTGCGCTTTTTCTGGCTTCGGACGATGCAACCTTCATCACCGGTGAGAATATTCTCGTCGATGGCGGCTGGATGGCCGCGTGAGTCCTGGAGATCTCCGTGATGAGCAAGCCTGATTCGACAAGTGCCGCCGTAGCCGCGCCAATCATCGAGATGACAGGGGTCAGCAAGTGGTACGGTAGCACTCAAGTGCTGAAGGACATCAACTTCCGCGTCGCGCGCGGCGAGCGCGTGGTGGTCTGCGGTCCTTCCGGGTCCGGAAAATCAACCATGATTCGCTGCATCAACCGGCTCGAGGAGCACCGCGACGGCAAAATCATCGTCAACGGCGTTGAACTCGACCACACCACGAAAAATGTGGACGTGGTGCGCCGCGATGTCGGAATGGTGTTCCAGCAGTTCAACCTGTTTCCGCATCTCACCGTGCTGCAGAACTTGATGATCGGGCCAGTCAAGATCCGCAAGATCCCAAAGCCGGAGGCCGAGGCGACGGCAAGGCAATATCTGGAACGGGTGCGGATCGTCGAGCATGCGGACAAGTATCCAAGCCAGCTCTCGGGCGGACAACAGCAGCGCGTTGCGATTGCGCGAGCGCTCTGCATGAAGCCGAAAGTTATGCTGTTCGACGAGCCGACGTCAGCTTTGGATCCAGAGATGGTCCAGGAGGTCCTCGACGTGATGGTCTCGCTAGCGCGCGAAGGGATGACGATGGTATGTGTGACTCACGAGATGGGCTTTGCGCGGAGTGTTGCGGACAGAGTGGTGTTCATGGACGCTGGCGTGATTATAGAAGAGGGTCTGCCTCACCAGTTCTTCTCGGATCCTAAGCACGAGCGCACCCGCGCGTTCCTGAAGCAAATCATGCACTAGGGCTGAGTCGCACCGTCGGATGGGACCGATGCGGGAAAAGGTTGGGGAGGTGTGATGGCGTCTATGGCGATAGGGGCGATCGCGTCAATTATTGGAGCCGGTCTCGCTGCCAGAGCGGAGTAGTAGGCCAACCATGCGTTGGTTCTTAAATCGATCTGCATCCGGTATCTGCGTTACCTTCCTATCCTTCCGTTTTGCATTGCGGTAATGATTGAAGAACTAAATCTCGAAGATTGGGCCTGGCAACTTTCGACCGAGGTGTACCGTCTCAATCTGTATAGCCACCTTACGGGACAAGCAGAGCTAAATCGATTATCGGTCACCGAAGAAGAGTTGGCTGGAGCAATCCGCGACAGTTACACTCAAGTGAACGAGGCCGCCTACCGCGAAATGGTCAAGTTGGCGACGGAGGCGGCACTCGAAACCTACGATCGGGTCGTATCGTCCACCATCAAACGGTCGCGCGTCCGGCTACGCAGCTGAACTTACCTCTTTGCGCGCTCGGAAAATCCCAGGCTCAACTCGATAGCGCGCGTTACGGTTGCTGCGTGTCGCGGCCGGTGTACGGCTCGGACTGCTGCGGCCTCACTTTATTTTGTTCGACGAGATTTCGTTTTCATAGTTCTGATAGGAACGGCCGGTCGCCTCAGAAAGGAAGCCAATGCCTCCGCCACATCAGCACGCGGGGCTTTCTCCGCGCGCCGCTCATAGTCTTCAGCAAGCGCCTTAGGCCGAACGCATCGTGTCGGTCGATCTGGAGTACAATCCGCGCCGCGTCAAAATACTCTTTGGCCGGCATTTGGGCCTCAACCGTCTCAGCTCGAACCGCATAACGCCGTCGAGCTCTAGCCAATCACAGATAGAAGGGCCGGACTATTGCACAGAGGGTCGTCAGTGGGCGCCGAGTGGATCGGTTCAGTCCGATTCCGATCGAGAAGGCGATCGACGATTCCATTGCGGCATAGTCCGAGGAAATCGAAGATGCCAGCGATTGTGCATCCGAGTTCGACTGCATGTTCAACCCGAGCCTCCCGCGTTATCAATCTCGATCTCGTCGTTGAACCATGGAAATCTCTAGGTCATGCTCCCCGGCATGAAGCAAATAACTTGAGGGTGCCCGTCCAACCAGAAACACCAAACCATCGTCCGCCCCGCACGATTTGGCTCTGTTACAACGGCATCCCCGGGGACGTCGACCCATTCCCCATCGATGTGAGCACGGGCCGCCGAGCCAGGGATGGCGGACCTTTTTGCGCAACCACGCGCCAGACATTGCCGCCATGGACTTGTTCGTTGTTCCAAGTATCAGTTTCGACCTGCTCTATGCCTTTGTCATCGTGCGGCTCGACCGCAGAGAACTCGTCTGGATCAACGTCACAGCAAATCCGACGGCCGAATGGGTTGCCCGTCAAATCACGGAGGCATTTCCTTGGGATGAGGCTCCGCGCTACCTCATCCGCGATCGGGATCGGATCTATGGCAGCGTCGTCACGCGCCGATTGCGCGCCATGGGCATTCGGGACAAGCCCACCGCACCAGCCTCGCCTTGGCAGAATGGATTTGCCGAACGGCTAATCGGATCGATCCGGCGCGAGTGTGTGGACCACATCATTGTCTTGGGCGAGATGCACTTGCGTCGGGTCCTGAAATCCTACGCCGACTATTACAATTACGTCAGAACGCATCGATCCTTGAACAGAGATGCGCCGGTTTCTCGCCCGGTTCAGCGAACCGGCGTGATCAGTTCACGCGCCATCCTGGGTGGACTTCACCACCACTACGGCCGGGTTTGAGTTTTCGGTACACACAGGGGCAGTCAGCCAAGCGTCCTCGGGACCCACGGTTCCCACGGACGAATGCTGTCGGCCCCATCGTGAGCACGAAGGCTTCGTGATAGGTAATTTGCTCTCTGCCATGTGCGCCTCCATCGACAGCAACGACCAAGGCCGTGTCGCCGAATTAAAGTTGATGATCGCGCGTGGGGCGATGAGGTCCGAGCGACATCACTTCGGATCACCAGTTCGATCGCCCAGGCCCGGGGCCTCACGCTTCTGCACTCACGTCGAGGCCGAGCAATTCGTGTCTGCGAAAGACATCTCAGACGAGCGTCGGGAAAGCGGATACAAGTGGCGGCACATAGGCGGGGTTGCCTGCTGTGCCGGTTATCTCGCACTCCTCCGGGCGATCAATGGCAGACTTCCAGATCTGGACGAGATGTATGAGCCGCGTGAGCATTAGTTGAAGCTTTGCGAGATTGACGTGACCGTTGAGTTCCGGTGGTGTTCAGCTGGCGAATAGAAAAAGGGCCACTGAAAGCGGCCCTGAATTTCCTCGATTAAGTCAATTCGTTAGTTCCAAGGGTCGCCGTTGCCGAATGACCAGTCGGAGCGATCGACGTAGACCATGTTGATCATGATGTCGTCAGGCCGCACTGACAACTTTGCTTTCAGCTGATCAGCAATAAACCGGAAGAAAGCCAACTTGGAGTTCTTGTCGTTACCGACCGTGCTCGTCACCTGGATCAGGAGAAAATTAGCCGAACGATTAAACCCAAGAAAGTTGGGATCATAGATCAGGTTGTCGGCAGTATGCTCGTTGATAACGATGAAGCGATCACCATCCGGCGCCTTTAAGACATCTACAATGCCCCTGTAGACGATGTCGGCCACAGCGGCGCGGTATTCGGGAGCTTTTCCTTCGATTAGATCGATACGTGCGAAAGGCATGATAATCTCCGTGATTGATGCTTTAGGTTGAAACGGTGATGAG
Organism: Bradyrhizobium sp. CCBAU 11361; assembly: GCF_028128935.1. Lineage (NCBI taxonomy): Bacteria > Pseudomonadati > Pseudomonadota > Alphaproteobacteria > Hyphomicrobiales > Nitrobacteraceae > Bradyrhizobium > Bradyrhizobium sp. CCBAU 11361. The sequence goes on along the minus strand of NZ_LBJZ01000200.1, from coordinate 13,230 downwards.
TTCAGGAGAACGGGATCGAACGGTGATCGTGGCTGCCGATCCCGTAGACGATCAGCGCTCGTCGATTTCCACGACGCCGCTTTGACGGTCGGCGTAAGCGGCCTGGAACGACGGCCGAGCCTGCCAGCGCTTCCAGAACGCATCGATGTGCTCGAACCGCTCATCAAGCGGCGTTGCGTTCACGGGGAATTTGGAGAAGGCAATGGCGACTGCCATTGTCATGTCCGATAACGTCGGCGCATCGCCGCCGAGCATCCATTCACGACCATCCGACAGGTGCTGGTTGACCAGGCTCGCATGAGCCAGTGCTTCCTTGCGGCAGTGCTCACCCCAGGCGTGATTGGTGGTCAGCTCAAGCTTCGGGCCGAGACCCTGATGCAGGACGTGGAATGCCGTGACGATACGATAAAGGATATGCACCCAAATGCGGTTGCCCCACATCGTATCGAGGCCCTGATCCAGAGCGGTCTCACCCATGATCTTGCGGCCGGGCATCGACAGGTCGAGATAGCGAGCAATAGCGTCGGTCTCAGCAAGGTAGCTGCCATCCGCGAGCTGAAGCGTTGGCGTTTCGCCCCATGGGTTCATCTTCGAATGTGGCCACTGCCGCTGCTCGCCAACGGGGCTCATGTTGTAAACGCGCTCTTGGATCTGATCAGCAATGCCCTTCTCGTGCATGAAGAGACGGAGGCGCTGCGGGTTCGGAAAAGCGGAGGGCGAAGTGACGAGGGTAAGTTTGGCCGACATCGTGCTGCTTCCTTTTGTTTGCCAAACTACCTGACATCAGGTAGGTGGGAATGACAGACGAGTAGGCCTTCCATTCATTGATGTCAATGCCTATCTGTCGTCAGGTAGAAAAAAGGAGATTGTGGTGGCGACCGATACGAAAGAGCGGATCATGGAGGCGGCGCGGCTGACCGTGCAGAATTTGGGCTATAGCGGGCTCAGCTTTCGTGAGCTGGCCAAAGATGTCGGCATCAAAAGCGCGAGCATCCATTATTATTTCGAGACAAAAGGTGAGCTGAGTGCGGCGTTAGTGAACCGCTACACGGCTTTCTACACTGCCCGGCTCGACGAGCTGCTGATGCAGGGTCTTGACCTCAAAACATGCATGGAACGCTACACTGATGTCTTTGCTGACACCTTACGAGCCGACAATCGCTTGTGCCTTGCCGGAATGTTGGGAGCCGAGCGCAACGCACTCCCTGAGGACGTTCGATCCGAGGTTGTAAAATATGGCGACATGAACGAGCGTTGGCTTGCCAAGGTGCTGGCTATGCAGGGCTCCGCCAAACCCGAGGAAATCCAGCGTCAAGCAAGGGCTATCTATGCAGCAGTCCAAGGCGCACAGCTGATCGCCCATACACGCGGCGATGTCTCGGCCTACGATGAGATCATCGCTACCTATCGGGCGAATGGCCTCATCCCATAATACCGGGCGCTCCAACCTACGCCTACGCGTTTGAGAACGAGCGCGATGGCGTGCCCTTTCTGACGATGAACGACGGCGATCCGCACAACGTCCCTGTCCACGAATGCGTGTTTGCCGCGTACCGATCGACAGTGCGGAGCGGTTCTCCCCGCAGAAAGGGTCGACCGAGACCCAGGGCTCGGGCGCAGGGGAAGGCGTTCCCCGCCTTTGCCGGCATATCCTCGCTTGAGGTTCACGAACAGTGCTACAGGTTTCAGAACGCCGTGACGGGCTGCAGGAAGTAATGGTCGAATACGATTGAGGTCGGCTGGGAATGGATCTGCCAGAGAAGATCGCGGAGCTCGATGCGCGGGAAGCGCGCGAAATGCTCAAGAATTTTCTTGAGCGTGAGATCGAAGTTGAATGGAAGGATAGCCTGCCAGTCCGGAATATTCGACGCATGACGTCCAGCGTTATCGAGGCGGAGCTAGGCTTGCCACCCGCGGACGCCGAGCGAATCCAGGCGAAGCTGATCGCGGAAGGCTATCTCGAACCAGAGAAATTCACGCCCACGCCCAAGCGACAAGGCTGAAATTGCGTGTTTTTGACGGATTGAGCCTCGCGTTACGGTAACAAAACCCAGCAATTTCAATGATTTTGACCAGACTACGAATCTGAGGGCTGCGGCGAGCCCGCAAAGGTAGTCAGTGGTCGAAGCTTTCTGTGTCATCGGCGGCTTAACTTCGACGAGCCTGCTCAATTCACGCGGCGAACAACTCAGCGAACTCGAAAACAGTATCGCATGCGGACGCTGGGCTTCATCGACGGAAGAGCGCCTCGCGTTGAGCTTACCGAAAAGCGTAGCGCAATCATCGTTACGCGCGACGTCTCCGCACATCGCAAGTCCGATCGAAGCGCAGCGGCGAAGAAATTGGCACCGATTGGACAGCGAGCGGCTGTGCCAATTTTGTGTCAGCTGACACAACGCTTCCTGTTTTGTTCTAGCTGAAATATCCGAAATGGCTGAGTTCGTTGCGGCATCGCCGGCTGCGCAAACGCGTCAAATTCCCCAGCGAAACAAGCAGTTTCTTGATGGAGGTGGATGGTGCTGCCAGACAGGATTGAACTGTCGACCTCTCCATTACCAAAAGTGTGCCCGAGCTCCGCGTGATTCCGCGCAAGCCCGCGCCTTCCCGAAAGTGCTGGGCAATCAGTAGCTTCCATGAGACACTAGCCCGAGTGATCCCGCGCGAGCCCGCAAATCCGTGCTTCCGCGGTGATTCCGGTCGAAAGGGGCGAGGAAAATGCAGAACCGCGTGAACCTCACGGAGGAGCGCATCAAAGCGCTCAAGCCGGAGGAAGGCCGCGAAGTGGTCCTTTGGGATTCGGAGCTGCGCGGGTTTGGCGTGCGGTGTTGGCCGTCGGGCCGGAAGCTTTTCATTTTGCTGTACCGGGCCGGCGGCGGCGGACGAAAGGCGCCGCAACGGCGCATGACCCTGGGTGAGGTCGGCTCCGTACGGCTGGCCGATGCCAGGACGGCCGCGCGCAAGTATGCCGGCCAGATTGCCGGCGGCGTAGACCCTCAAAGCCAGCGGAAGGAAGCCCTGCGCCGCGACGCTGCGCGCTTGGACCGCGCCATTGATGCATACGAAGAGCACCTCAAGAGCCGGCACGTCGTCAACACGGTGCACATCGTCTCTCTGCTCCGGCGGGAATTGCTGGGGCCGCTGGGAAAGGTCGACGTGCAGACGATAGACCGGCAGTCGGTTGCGAATCAGGTCGCCAAGCTCGAGGAGCGGAAGAAGCCGGGGGCCGCGCAAGATCTGCGCTCGAAAGCCGCGACGTTTCTAAACTGGTGTGTCAATCGCGGCTTGCTGCACGCGAACCCCCTGGGCGGATGGCGCCGCGATCGCAAGACGCGCGCTCAATTCACGTCAAGGACGGGAAGGGCGATTCCGGAAGCCGAGATCAAGTTGATCTGGCGCGGTTGTAGCGCTGTTTCAGCGCCCTACGGCGACTATGTGCGGATCCTGTTGCTGCTTGGACAACGGCGGAAAGAAACCGCCTTGATGAAACGATCCGACGTCGACTTCATGAAGGGTATTTGGACCATCCCGGGGCCGCAAACGAAGAACGGCCGAGAGCATCGCGTTCCGCTGCCGTCCTTCGCGCTAGCGATCTTGCAGCGCCAAAAGAAGTGGGCGAAGAGCGACTACGTTTTCGCTGGGGCCGGCGGTAAGCGCATGACGGGGTGGTCGAAGCGCCAGCCCGATCTAGTGAAGAAGTGTGGCGTGAAATTCCACCTGCACGACTGTCGTCGCACGTTCCGATCGGGCCTCTCCGCCGCGGGCGTGGAAGAGGAGATCGCCGAGATGATGTTGAATCACACGCGCGAAGAGCTCCTGGAGACGTACGATCGCGAACCGCGATGGAAAGAGCGTGTAGAGGCCGGGGATCGGTGGGCCAAATACGTGGCGCGAGTCGTCGACGATTCTAGAGTGACTGATCTCGCCGCGACCGCGTGAACGAAAAGTCCTCGCTCGAAAGTCCCCTTGTCAGTGGCTTTTTGTCGATTTTGTCGATTTTAGCGAGGTGACGTTTTTGGTTTTGCGTGGGATTCTGACGCCATATTCCCGATTAAGGAGGATGTGGCACTATGAACACCGACGCCGCCCCGGCGCAGAGCCGTTCTGAAGCGCTTGCGGGCAAGCTGACCTTGGGCGCAATTGCTCGCCTGGACCCCGAAACACTGTTGCGAGAGAGCGAAGCCGCGGAAGTTCTGCTGCTGAGCGAACGCACGCTTGAGCGCTGGCGCTCCCGTGGCGAAGGACCGAAAGCCAAAAAGATCGGCGCACGCCGTGTTGCGTACACCGTGGGTTCGATCCTCGAATTCGCAGGCGTTGCGGCCTAGGGCCTGAACGCTGCCCGCACCGCCGGCCTACATGTTGCATTCTCTCATCGATCATTTGGCCAAGCCCTTTGACCCTGTAACGGTCCTCAGCGGGAGAGCTCGAATGCAGTTCGGCCCCCGCACAGCGTGTCCAGCGCTGAACGAGGGCCGATGGAAGTCTTTCAGTGAGAGCAATCGATACCACGTCGAGCGCAGGTTTTCCAGAACATGTCTGGTCCAGCGCTGAAGGAAACTATCACGCGCCTTACCGCGACCTGTGGCGCAACGCCGGGACCTTCCTGAAGGAGTACTTGCCGCCCCCCGGGCTGCAAGCCGGCGAGCTCGACGAGCATGTTGGAAGCGTCATTCTCTACGTGGTGCCAGGCTCCAGAGTAACGGCGCACACGCAGCGCCTATATTCGAAGGTCTTTGATCGATGCGCCTCTGGTTTACGGCGCGCTGAAATTGAGTTTTCCGCGCCTTTCGGGCCGTCTTTGCCTGATCAGTATAAGCGCGCCGCGATCCTGTGGGCTCTATCTGTCAGTGACGCCGTTCTAGTTTGCGTCAACCGGCGAGTCGGCATTGCAGAGGGGGAGGCACATCGTGTGTTGGCTCCGAGGCAATGCGTGTTTCGTTGCCGAGAGATGGATGTTGACGCCTGGGTGGAATACCTCAAGCCGAAGCTACTTTCGTGCCATAAATTCGCGGTCGTAAATCTCGCCGACGGGCGCGCCTGATGAGCGACACCGTGACCGTTCTAACGTCGCTCAGCCGACCGCTGGCAAAGACGATCGTCAAAGGTAGCGCCGGCGGCATTGAGACGCGCACTCAGCAAAACGTCAAATTCTACAGGGGCGAGGAATTCAGCGTTTCCGGCATCCGCGATTTCGCCGGCCTTCTCGATAAGATTTCAGTTGATCCGCGCAAGTGCGTTGTCCGCGGGACGATCGCGCCCGGCACAGATCGAGAGCGGATGTTGCGCCGCAAGTTTCCCAAGGATGGTGAGCCGGCAACTTTGGTCGAAGAGCCCCGCCGATGGATCTTGTTCGATGTCGACGGCGTCGCACTGCCCGGGGTTTTCGATCCGCTAGCCAGTCCCGCTGACACAGTGAAGCTAGTGCGCGCCAAGCTGCCCCCGTGCTTTCACGACGTCACCTGTTGGTATCAGTACACTAGCAGTGCAGGCATCAAGCCCGGCCTGCATATCCGGCTCGGCTTTTGGCTAGATCGTCCGCTCGGAGAGACGGAGCTCAAACTGTGGCTTGGGCAGAAGGTCCCGGAGCCCGGGAAGGCGGCAAAAGCCTGGTTTCGGGAATATCCCGTCGATCCAGCCGTGTTCACCACGGCTCAGCCGATCTATGTGGCAGCGCCGATCGTTGAGGTTGGCGCTCAAGATCCACTGGCCGGCCGATGCGCACGGTCCGGTCTGATCGGAGGCACCTCGGACACTGTCGTCGTCCCGCGCTTCGACGACGCGCGCCCTGTTGAACGGAATGCGGCCTTGGCCGCGCCGGGTGGGCCCGTCGGGGCGACGTTCTCGGAGTGCCTGGCGGCGATCGGAGACCACGAAGGGGGCGCCGGCTGCCACGGCGCTTTGAAGCATTGCGTTGCGGTTTACTGGCGCCGGTACGGTTCAAGCGCGAGCGCCGAGAAGTTGAAGCGGATGTTGACGGAGCAAGTCGCCGCCGCAGATTGGGACGAGTCTGTCCACCCGCCAGCGTATCGTCGAACGGAACTAGCCCGCATCGATTCGCTGATCGATTCTGTGAGAGGGCAACAGCGTGCGTCGGAGCAGGCTGAAGAGGAGCGGCGCGCCCGGGCGTCGTGTCCTTGGCCGGACCGGGGAATGCCGCTTGCTGACGCCCGGCCGGCCCTGGACGCGGCCGTGGCGCGCTTCTTCGGCGAGGCCGTACCGAAGGGGCTCGCCGACGGCGAAGCGTATGAAGACGCCCTTGAGGAGCAACGCGCGGGGCGGCGAGAGCCTTCGGCCGAAGTAGAATTCGGTGAAATCGACCCCGATAGCCTTTTTGCGCCCGACATCGAACCGACGCCGCCGGACTACGCGCAATGGGGCATCCGGATAACGCCTGGCGCGGGCAAGACGCACGCTGCGATCGAACGGATCGTGCGCTACGTTCAAGAAACTGGCCGGAGCGTTGTTTACGCTGTGCCGACGCATTCCAAAGCCGAAGAGATTGAAGCCGACATCAACCGGCTCGCGGGCGAAACGCTGGCGGCCACATGGCGCGGCATTGATCGGGAGGATCCGTCGCGCCCTGGAGTGAAGCTCTGCCGGCGCGGCGAGCTGGTCAAAGCGGTCGTGAAGTCCTCCGGTTCGATAAACGACGTCTGCGGCTCTCCAAGCCGAGGCCTCTGCCCCTTCCGCAGCGATTGCGGATACCGGCAACAAGCCGACCTGGTGCCCCGCGTGTGGGTGACGACGCATGCTGCGCTTGCGACGAAACCCCAAGGCTCGATGAAAGATGCAGACGCCCTGATCGTCGACGAGGCTCTGACCCTGAGCGGGGCTCGCGAGGATGACTTGCCGCTCTCCGACTTCTCCGCACCTCGGAAGGAACATGCGCGCCTTGAAGGGTGGTTGCGGCGGGCACAGGCCGCCGCGGAGCGGGTTGCGCCCGGCAGCTATGTGCCGCGGGAGCCGTTCGAGGCCGAAGGGCTCAGTGAAGCCGCTTGCGCGGCTCTCAGCGCCGGTGAAGCATACGGCTATGCTCGCGTCGCCAAGACGTTCGACCCCCGCGCGGACGACGACACGATCCAGGCGATAATCGAGCCCGTCGCAATCGCAAACGGACAGGTGCGCATCCGACAGACGTTCTGGCGGAACCTTGGCGAGCTCCTCGAGAGCGAAGAACCCACTTCGGCGCGCATGAAGCTGTTGGCGGGCGACGCGGAGGTGATCCGTATCGCGACGCCGGCGCGGCCGCATCCGGATTGGCTCAAGCGACCCGTTCTTCACCTGGACGCAACGCTCAACGAAACCGTCGTCTCGAGTTGGCTCCCCCGCTTCGAATTGGTGGCGGACATCCGCGTGGAGCGCGGTGAAGGGGTGACGGTGCATCAGATCGTCGACCAGGCCGTGAGCTATGGGCGGGTGGTGCCTGGCGCCGGTGGCGACAAGAGCCCGGAGAAACGATCTTCCCAAGAGACCTATGCGCAAAGGATCATGCGCGCGATCGAAGTGAAAGCCGCCGAAGACCGCAAGGCCGGCGGAAGGACTGGCGTTATCGCGCCAAAGGGCCTCGAGGAGTACCTGGAACAAACGTGGAGGGTGTGGAAGACGCGACCTCCGAATTTGATCCTGAACCACTACGGCAACATTCGAGGGATGAACAACCTCGAGGACTGCCTGCGCGAGATCCTGATTTCGCGCACGGAACCGCAGGCTGGTGAGGTTGAGCGAGCGGCGAGGGTGGAATTCGGGCGACATCCGACCGCGTCGATCGGGGCGGGTTTCTACCCCGACCGCGTCGTCGCATTGCGAAGCCCGGGCAACGCGGTCGCCTCTGTCGAACAGCCGTACCATCCAGACCGACGGGCTGACGCGATCCTGGAGCAAATTCGGGACGCCGAGGTCACCCAAGCCGTGCACCGTGCGCGGCCGGTGCGCCGTGGGCTAGACCGGCCATTGATCATTGAGATCGTGGCGGGAGTTCCTGTCGACATCACGGTCGACAGCACGGGGACCTTTGAGGAGTGGTTGGAGACCTCCCCGGCCCATCTCCTCGTGGCGCGCGGGTTTTGGCCAACCAGTTGGGAAGGCAAGCAGGCGACTTTGGCGGACCTCTACCCCACTTCTACGGCCGTCCGCCGCTGGTTCGAGAAAAATCCGACCGAAATGGCGTCGCGCGAGGCGGTCGATGCGGTGCTGGCGGCGAAAGGTGCCCTTCTCCCTTATAGAGATATTCTTATAAGGCTGGAGGGCACGTTACGGCAGGTCGGACTTTGGTCGCTGTACCGGTACAAGATTGCGGGGTCGAGGCGTTCGCACCTAGTGGCGGTCGATCAGGCTTTGCATCCGGATGGTGCAAAGGCATGGTCGGATCGGCTCGGCAAAGCCCTTGATCTCTTCGAGCCGATCGGCGAGGCGGGCGGGCCACTCTCCGCTAAAACCTACCCTCCGCTAATCCTGCGCCTGCCCAGGGCGCCGTCGATCGTCTCCGACATCTTCGGCACCGACCGCCGCGACCCCACCGCAGCGCCGTTCCCTGCGGCACCGCTGCACGTCCGGACCGCCGCCGGGGACGTGCGCTTCTGGCCTGCGGAGAATGAAGGCCGCCCCATCCTCGCGCGCACTCTTCCACCGCACCGCCCGCTGGCCGCCGAACCAGTCCTGACCGTCGAGCTCATCTGCGACCACCTTGGGATCTCGCGCTTTTCGCTCAAGAACCACATGGGCAAATCCCGATTTCGAAAGTTACCCGGAACGGACCGCGAGCGCGCCGCCATTCGCTGGATGACGCTCAAGGTGGGACGAGAGTATTTCATCACCGCCGTGCGGGCGCTCGCTGAGCAGATGCGACATGCGGAGCACGCGTGAGCGGCGGGATTGCAGAGACCAGAGAGCACTCCCTCAGTTGCGAGGCCGTGCCAGGCGCTGCACGCTTCGACGGAGGCGAGGAGGGCGCGCGATGAGGAATAGGACCGCAATCGGATTTGTTTTGCTGCTCGCCCTCGTCGGTGGCCCTTGGTGCGGCCATGCCGCAGCGAACGAGAAGCTCGGTGCCGTCGTTCGCCGGCTCACAGACGCCTGCGTGGGGGCAGTCCTGCAAAGCGGAGCGCTCGAGAAGATCGCGAGGGCAGGGCTGACGGCGACGTCCGTTTGCAGCTGCGCCGCCGAGATTGAGGTCGGCCGCGGAAGCTTCCCCAAGGAAGGCTTCGATGTGTGGTCGGTGCAACCTCAATTCAAAGAGACGCTGGTGCGCTGCGCGGGGGCTCAGTGAAAAAGTTACAGCGCGTGGCGATTCAAAATCGAAGTACCCCGCATCGCCGAACCCACCATCTGCAAAGTAGCCCCCGGCGTCGAAGTCATACCGACAAACCCGCGCAAATCGACAAATCCAAACACCAGGACCGGTCCGAATGGCCCCCGATAGCTCCGCCGCCGTGATCTCGCTTCGCCAAGCGGCTCCGAAAGCAATGACCGCGGCGCAGCGCGCGAAAGCCTACCGCGAGAGAAAGCGGAAGGCGAAGTCTGTGCCCGCCAATGCCGAGCTGCCACCTCCCGCCGAACCGGAGCCCGCGCCTATCGCGCAACTGGCCGTCACGCCTCGGCACGACGTCACGCCGCCTGAACTGCCCCGCGTCACGGCGCCCGTCCCGCCGGCGGCCGTGACGCCGCATCCCCAAGAGCATCACGTCACACCGTCACGACGCCAGTTCGCTCCGATCCTGCTCAACGCCGCCGCTCTCACCCTCGCCGGTGTCGGCGTAGCGATCAACGGATGGTTCGCGCATTCGCTAGGCTCCAGCGACCTCGCCGGCGGGCTGTTTCTCGCCATCGGCGTCGCCGCTGATCTGGTTGCCCTTGGTATGCCGTCGTGTGCCGCCAGCCTCTGGCAGACCGGCCGAAGGACCGCCTCGCTTGTCGGGTGGGTGCTCTGGCTGGTTACGTTCGTTTTCGCCGTTACAGCGGGTCTTGGCTTTGCATCAACGAACGTCAGTGACGTGACGCTTGCGCGTGCGTCACGCGTCACGCCGGCCGTAACGGCGGCGCAGGCCGGGCTCTCAGATGCCGTAACGGCCCGAGATCGGGAGTGCAAAGGCGGTGTGGGGAAGTTCTGCCGCGAACGTGAGGCGGCGGTCGTGGAGCGACGCCAGGCTCTCGACAATGCGGTGGCGTCTGTGGCCCGCACGGCTGATCCTCAAACGGAAGCCGCTACCAAGCTGATCGCGTGGCTCTCTCGCGGCACTTTCCGGCCGACATCCGAGGACTTCGGCATGCTTCGGCTGATACTGCTATCGCTCCTGCCGCAAATCGGCGGCCTACTGATGATGATTGGGCGCCAACGCGAGCGATGAGGTGCCGTGCTCTATTTCGCGCGCTCGATCGCTTATCTGAAAGCGGGAAGATGGCCAATTCCGAAGGGGGACTGAACTGGCATCGTTCCGATTGCTGAAATTACTTTCAAACCACCGGAAAGCCACTTGGCCTGCGTGGGCTCCTGTTTTCACGGGAGTGGATTGACGTTTGCCTCCAGGAGGGAGAGGTAAGATGAATGCCTTCGGCAAGCGGGTTCAGCCTGACCGCAGCAAGATCCATATGAGCGGCGGCCTCTTAGCGGCCTAGGGCTTCTGGCGGCAGGCTGCGTACGCGTGCCTAGGAACAGAACCGATGCGTCAGAGTTCGAGCTGTCTAACCCTTTCACGGAGTTGCAAGATGACCCGCGGAATGCCGTCCATGACTGCGCTTTTAGGACTGCTCGCCATTGCCGGATATCAGAATCGAGACAAGCTGGCGGAGTTGCTAAAGGGCCCCGGAGCGGGGTCGCTAGAACCTCCTGGTTCCCAACAGCCGCTTGGTGGGCTGCTCAGCAATCTTACGGGCATGCTCAGCGGGGCCGGAGTCGGCGGATTGCTTCAAGGAGGGATCGGCGAGTTGCTGGAGAAATTCAACCAAAATGGTCGCGGTGATGTAGCCCAGTCCTGGATCAGCACGGGGCCCAATAAGGACATTTCGCCTCCGCAACTGAGGGAAGCAATCGGCCCAGACGTGTTGGAAAAACTTGAACTGGAGACCGGGCTTTCTCAAGAGGAGATTCTCGTCAGGTTATCCCGGGAGCTCCCCTCAGCAGTCGACAAATACACGCCGGAGGGACGCTTACCGAGCCCATAATCGTGAACTGCCGCCGCGTCGCTTTATTGAGAGGAATGAAGAATGAGCATTATTGGGACCATCATAATTGGCTTCATCGCCGGTGTAATAGCCAAGTTCATCATGCCGGGGGACAACGAACCATCCGGGTTCATCCTAACGACCATTCTCGGGATCGTCGGTGCCTTCGTTGCGAGTTACCTTGGGCAAGCCCTTGGCTGGTATCGTTCTGGCGAAGGCGCAGGGTTGATCGGCGCCGTGGTGGGCGCGATCGTCGTGCTGTTTGTCTATGGCCTCGTGGTTGGCAGGCAACGGCGCGCGATCTGAGGAAAGACCGCCCGGGGCGCCACGTCTTCGCCCAATCTGGGGCGGTCGCATCCGCGACCGCCGCTCCGCTCCTTGGGCCGGGAGGTTGCGATCGAGACTGGGCCTTTTCGGCGGAGAGGCGTGTTCAAATGTCGATTGTTCGCGAAATGCTTTCCAAAAAATAGTTGACCAGTGTTGTCTGGGCCGACACGGAGCGCTCAAGGGGCCAGCACGAGCGGGGACCGCCTCGAAGGTCCGCTAAGGGCATGTCAACGGAGCTGCCGCTCAACGCGGGGTGGCGCTTACTTCTCAAGCGGACCAGCGATCGTGCTCTTCTTGGTACGCATGCTCGTTGAGCCGTTCGGCGAGCTGGTCGGCGAGCTCCTCTGTCTCGGCAGTTGCGACCGGCTTACCCTTCTGTGTTTTCAACTTTTGATCGTCGACCTCCACGGGGAAGTCGTCTGGTTTGAGGGAAGTATCCTTGCTCATGCGGCACCTCGACGCGTTTGGTCCTGCTCCAGCTTAGGAACGAAGGTTACAGCGGTCGGTTGCAAGCAAACTTAATCAGCAGTCGTCGAGCGATTGAGGCTGCGTTAGGCCGGCCGGGAGGAGACCGGTGGCAAGAAAGTTGGTGTCCAAGGCCGATCTCGAACTGATCGCTCTTCAGGAGATCCGGCACGTCCCCGGCGGGGAGCTCGTTATCTCCGTCGAGATTGAACACGGCGACGTGGAACCTGACGGCCTGAATTGGCGACTGCTCGTGATTGCCAAAGACGGTGCGGACCTCGATCGGCTCCAGTACGCCGCTACAACCACGAGCCATCGGCTGAAGCGCCGATACCAACTTGCCATGCAGGGCGACAGTTCGGCGGGTGGCTGAGGCTAGAGGCCGGCCCCCAGCACCAAACAGAACGGCGCCGATTGCCACAAGGAGAATGCCCGGCCAGTTCGCTCCGACCCCCAAGAATACCGCGCCGCGCCGCGTCGGCTCCAGTGTATCGCCAGCGGGCCGACTAAGCGATCCCCGCCAAATAGTAGCGTGTGTCATGTACAAGATTCGGCCGAGAACAAGGAGAGCGCCAAGTCCTATCAGGACCATTCTCGCCCCTCCTCAATTCATAGTGGCCATGTCAAGCGCCGGGAGGTGTGAGCTGCACCTCACCCACAAGACACCCAAGATCAAAGCGTGGCTTGCTCGCCGGCCGCACTATCATGTCCACTTCACGCCGACTTCCGCGTCATGGATCAATCAGATCGAGCGCTGGTTCGCTGAACTCACCAGAAAGCAGATCCAGCGAGGTGTTCACACCTCGGTCAGGCAGCTCGAGGCCGACATCCGTACCTTCATCGAACTGCGCAACAACCCCCCCCCCCCCCCCCCCCCCCCCCCCCCCCCCCCCCCCCCCCCCCCCCCCCCCCCCCCCCCCCCCCCCCCCCCCCCCCCCCCCCCCCCCCCCCCCCCCCCCCCCCCCCCCCCCCCCCCCCCCCCCCCCCCCCCCCCCCCCCCCCCCCCCCCCCCCCCCCCCCCCCCCCCCCCCCCCCCCCCCCCCCCCCCCCCCCCCCCCCCCCCCCCCCCCCCCCCCCCCCCCCCCCCCCCCAAGCCCTTCAAATGGACCAAGTCCGCAGACCAGATCTTGGCTTCCGTCAAACGCTTCTGCCACAAAGCCCAGCAGACCTTATGTGGCGAACTATAGATTCACCTGACTAGGGCGTCTACTCATCTGTGGACGCCCCGCGAGATGCAAGCGATTTTTGAAGAAGATCGGCACGTAGTCGGATGCTGCCATCTGT